>DASXMX010000278.1:0-45594 GCA_036495445.1 Tepidisphaeraceae bacterium | reverse complement strand
AGAACGTCTCGTTCGAACAGGGCGTGGCGCTGGGCGTGCCGTACGCGACCGCCTACTACGGCCTGTTCCTCCGGGCCAAGCCCTTTGCGGGCGAATCCGTCCTCGTCCACGGCGCCAGCGGCGGCGTGGGCACCGCGGCGGTGCAGCTTGCAACCGCGTTCGGCCTCACCGTCTTCGGCACCGCCGGCACCGAACAGGGACGCAAGCTCGTCCGCGAGCAGGGCGCGGATCACGTGCTCGACCACCACGCCCCCGACTGCCTCAAGCAGTTGATGGACCTGACCGGCCAGGCCGGCGTCAGCATCGTGCTTGAGATGGCGGCGCACCAGAACCTCGGCAAGGTGCTCGGCGTCGTCGCCAAGCAGGGCCGCGTGATCGTGATCGGCAGCCGCGGGGCGGTCGAGATCAACCCGCGCGACGCGATGATGCGCACCGCCGACATCCGCGGCATGACGCTCATGAACGCCACCCGCGACGAGCTGCGCGGCATCCACCAGGCGATTGTGGCCGGCCTGAAAAGTGGCACGCTCCGCCCCGTGATCGGCAAGCGCTTCCCGCTCGCCGATGCGGCCAAGGCCCACGAAGCCGTCATCGTCCCAGGCTCCTACGGGAAGATTGTGCTGACGCCGTAAAGATGAGCGTCGTCCTTGGGTGGCATGGGCATGTACTCATGCCCGTGTCCCCCGCGTGCGAAGACACGGGCATGAATACATGCCCATGCCACCCACGGCACCGGAAGACGATCACCTATTCGCTGCGTTGCGGTCCTTCGGTGGATTCGGCCTGCTTCATCCAGACCGTCTTCACGTTCACGAATTCCCGGATGCCGAAGGCGGCGAGTTCGCGGCCGTAGCCGCTTTGGTTGATCCCGCCAAACGGCAGGCGGGGATCGGATTTGACCGGGCCGTTGACGAAGACGGAGCCGGCGTCGAGGCGTTCGGCGAGGCATTCGGCCAATGCCAAGTCGCGCGTCCATAGGCTTGCGCCCAGCCCGTAGGGCGAGCGGTTCGCGAGCTCGACCGCCTCGTCCACATCGCGGGCCGCGACCACGGCGGCGACGGGGCCGAACGTCTCTTCGTCGAATGCGGGCATGCCGGGGCGCACATCGGTGAGGAGCGTGGGGGCGTAGAAGTACCCGCGACGCGGCACACGCTGCCCACCGATCAGAAGCTTCGCGCCCGCTGCGATCGATCGCTGCACTTGCGAGTGAAGGTTTTCCAGCAGATCGAGCCGGGCGAGCGGGCCGATGTCGACGGTTCGATCCATCGGGTCGCCCACCTTCATGCCCGCCATGGCCTTCGCCATCGCATCCGCGAACCGCCCGGCCTCCCCAACCACAATGAACCGCTTGGCGGCGATACAGCTTTGGCCGGTGTTCAGGGCGCGGGCTGACGCCGCGGCTCGCGCGGTCGCTTCGAGATCCGCGTCCGGCAGCACAATGAACGGGTCCGACCCGCCCAGTTCCAGCACGGTCTTCTTCAGCGCCCGCCCGGCCTGGGCGGCCACCGCCATGCCGGCCCGGGTGCTGCCGGTCAGCGTCACCGCCGCGACCACGGGATCGTTGATGATTTGCTCCACTTCACTGGCATCAACAAGCAGCGTCGTGAAAACGCCGGGAGGAAAACCCGCCTCGCGGAAAGCGGCTTCGATCGCCAGCGCACAGCCCGGGACATTGGGCGCATGCTTCAGCAGCCCGACGTTGCCGGCCATCAGCGCCGGGACGGCGAAGCGGAACACCTGCCAGAACGGGAAATTCCACGGCATGATTGCCAGCACCGCCCCGAGCGGGTCGAACCGGACGTAGCTGCGGTCCGCGTCGGTCGTGATCGGTTCTTCGGCCAGATAGTGGGCCGCGTGGTCGGCGAAGTAGTCGCAACAGGCCGCGCACTTCTCGACCTCCGTCTCGGCCTGCGCGATCGGCTTGCCCATCTCCCGCGTCATCAGCGGCGCAAACTCGCCCCGCCTCCGGCGCAGCACCGCCCCCGCCCGCCGCATCAGTTCGGCCCGCCGCGACATCGGCGTCGTGCGCCATTCGCGAAAGCCTTCGCCGGCGCGACGCAGCAACGCCTGAACTTGGTCCTCGGTGTGGTCCGGGTGTTCGCCGGCCGGTTCTTCCGTTGCGGGGTTGATCGCCTTCATAACCTGATTTTACGGCATGCTATTTCGACACCTCGACCAGCATGATCGAATCGCGCGGGATCCACAGTTCCTTGTCGTTGCTGCGGATCGTGACCCAAGATTCGTCGGCGCCGACGTACGTCCCCTGCCGGGCGGGCAGGGACTCGACGTCGGCGACGCGGTCGTGCCACGCGACGCCCGCCGCGTCGCCCCGCAAATACACCTTGCACGGCGTCCCCGCCTGAGGCAGCGCCGCCCCGCCGCCGCGGGCGTCCGCCCCCGCGCCTTGTGCACGAGAGAGCCCTGCCCAAGCCAATACGACCGCCACGCACAACACCGCCGCCAGGACGCACAGCTTGCTCGAACGGTTCATGAGTATCCTCCTCGGAATTGATTGTCACTTAGAGGATCTCACGGCGGGAAAGTTGCGGGATGCTGAATGACAGTTGTGGTGCGGGCTTCCAAGCCTGCACGTGCGGCCCCGAAGGGCTGCACCACAATGGGGACTCCACGCTAACGATCCAGAACCGCGAGCATCAGTACCGTATTCCGTGGAATCCAAATCCGACCCCCGTCCGACTTAAGCACGATCCACGAATCCGTCACCTGATCCAGGATGCCCGAGACGACGGTCCCCCGCTGCATCGGCGCATCCAGGTTCGGCGCCAGTGGCGCCGCGCCCGCCATCCCCAGCGCGTCGCGGCGCAGATACACACGGCACGGATGCCCCGTGGGCGGTTGAACGGCGGAATCAGACGTCGCCCCCTGCGCCGTTCGCGTCTCGGGCTCGGTCGGCGCCGCCTCGTTCCCGACGGGAGCCGAGCGGCCCTGCCGCCGGTCGACCTCCCCGCCCGGTGCGGTCGTCACGCCAGGCGTCGCGGGGGTCATAGCCGGGTGCGGCGCGGGCGACTGGCAACCCACGACCGCGCACATCGCCGCCGCGAAGATCCGGACAGTCTTCATGTCGATTGCCTGACCGTGGGGCCTTCCAAGGTCCATGCGTCCGGCATGTACTCGGCCGTCATCTGCTCCCACGTCCAATCAAGAATTGGCATAGCCGCTCCAAATCAGGGGGTGGCGCCCCCGGCGAGCAGATCTCGCGCCCAGGCCGCCTCCGCGTCGGGCAGCGGCGGCCGCGGCAGGCGGGAATAGTCCACGTCGTAGCCGTATGACCCGTTCTCATAGACCTGATCGATTAGCGCCTGCAGGTCAAGCACGGCATCCGGATCCGTGCGCCGCAGCGGGACCCGGATGGCAGGCAGCCGGTCTTGCAGCCGGATGGGATAGACCTCGTATTTCGTCGGCCGCCACCCGCGAGAGACGCAGACGTGATACAAGCCCCGACGGTCATACGGGATCAGGCCTTCGGGGCACCGGATGATCCACGGGCCGGAGCGAATCAGGTCAATGTCGGCGAGGCTGACGCCGCCGGCCAGCGATTGTTGTTGCTTCTGGCGGTACATCTGCCGGCCGACGTTGCCCGTCTTGTTGGCTGGCGACGTGAACTCGATGGCCGTCACGACGCGTCCTCAGTTGTGGGTATCGATGACTTGAACGAACCCTTCGGTCACGGGCTCGGGCGTGCCGTCGATGACCATCGGCTCGGCCACCTCGGCCGCGGATTCCATAACCGCGACCCCCGCAAGGCCGCGCTCGACCACTCGCACGTCGGGGATGATCGTCCGGCTCTGGCCGCCCGGCTCGTCCTCAATGATGGTCCGTTCGTCGATCCGCGCGATCAGGCCGGGCGGCAACGCCCGGCGAAGCAGATCACACGAATAGGTGCACAGGCGATGGTGCACGTCACACCAATACTCCTCCAAGTAGGGGTCCATGCCGGGAAACGGGCTGCGGGATCGGGGCTCAGCCATAATGCACGTATATCACGCCTCGGCAACCTCACGCCGCCGTGGCGGCGACCACCTTCTTGGCGGCATCGGTCAGATCCGTCGCCGTCTGGAGCGTGGGCAGTTCGCCCTTGGCGTGCTTGAGGATCTCGCGGGCCTTCTCCACGTTCGTCCCCTCCAGCCGCACGACCACCGGCACCTTGAACCCGACGTCGCGCCCGGCCTTCACCAGCGCGTCGGCGATCAGGTCGCACTTGGCGATCCCGCCGAAGATGTTCACCAGGATCCCCTTCACGTTCGGGTCGGAGAGGATGATGCGGAACGCCTCGATCGCCCCGTCGGCGGTGACCGACCCGCCAACGTCCAGGAAGTTGGCCGGCGAGGCGCCGTGCAGCTTGATGATGTCCATCGTCGCCATCGCCAGGCCGGCGCCGTTCACCAGGCAGCCGATCGTCCCGTCGAGGGCGATGTAGTTCAGGTTCGCCTTCTTCGCCCGCACGTCCAGCGGCTTCTCTTGCGTCTCGTCCTCCATCGCGACGATGTCGTTGTGGCGGAACAGCGCGTTGTCGTCGAAGTTGAACTTCGCGTCGATCGCCAGCAGCTTGCCGTCCTTGGTCACCACCAGCGGGTTGATCTCTGCCAGCGAGGCGTCGGTCTTGAGGAACGCCTTGCTCAGGTTCACCATGATCTTCGCGGCTTCGCCCGCCATCTTGTCCTTGAACCCGAGCTTGTACGCCACCTCGCGCGCCTGGAACCCCTGCAGCCCCATCAGCGGGTGCAGCGGCACCTTCAGCACCTTCTCCGGAGACTTGGCCGCGACCTCTTCAATCTCCACGCCCCCCTCGGCCGAGGCGATCAGCGTGACGGTGTTCTTGCCGCGATCGACCGTCATCCCCAGGTAGTATTCCTTGGCGATCTCCACGCCCGGCGCCACGATCAACACCGACACCGGCACGCCCTCCGGCCCGGTCTGGTAGCTGGTCATCCGGTGAGTAAGCATGAACTTGGCCGCGTCGCGGGCCTCGTCGGCCGACCGGACGAGCTTGACGAACCCCGCCTTCCCGCGGCCGCCCGCGTAGACCTGTGCCTTCACGACGCACATCGCCCCGCCGAACTTCTTGAACGCGTCCGCCGCCTCCTCCGGCGTCCGCACCACCTCCGCCGGGGGAACCGGAATGCCGCTCTCCGACAGGATCTGCCGTGCCTGGTACTCGTGGATCTTCATAGGGCGGGGAGTGTAACGCGTGTGCTGCGGCGGGACAAACCGTGACCAACACCGGTTGATGCAAAACTGTGTGGCCTTGAAGAAATCGATCATCCCGCATCACAATGGTGCCCAATGGAACAACAATCGGCGGACATCGCAAAGCGGCCGCTTCAACTGATTGCCCTCTCCATCGAGCAGGACCGCTTTCGGCTCGTCGCGGTAAATCCGAACGGCACCGAACTCCTCGATTCCGTGCCGGTTCGCGGCCGGGACCATTACCCACACGATGTGGTGCCGGGCTGCATGAGTCACTTGACGCTAAGGCACGCCGGCCCATTCCTGTATCTCACACATGGCGGGGATGGAGGCGAACCGACGCGGATCTACAGTTCAGCGGATCAGGGCAAGACGCTTGTGCGCGTCGAACCGCCTCCCTCAACCTCATTAGTGCGCGAGGTAAACAGCGGCCCGGACGGCACTCTGGTCGCTGTCGACGATTGGCGTGCCCAAGAGGCATCGAATGCGGTCTGGGTTCGTCCGCCATCCGGACCATGGTCCCGCATCGCGCTGCCCAAAGGGTTCCGAGCCGAGGCAGTCTCGCAAACGTCTCACGGGAAAACCTATGTGGCGGGTGGACAGCTTCCGAATACCGGCAGCGACAGCGATCCCTCTCGTCATGGTCGAGCAACAACGGGTTGGGCGCATGAGGCCCTTGCAGTCGTCGGCACAGATGGGATCCAGATCCTTCGGCCCAACCTCGTCGCGGCAGTTGCAGCGAAGATACGGGGCAGTTGGAAGTATGCCGAGCACCTTGAGGGCGTCGATGCGGTGAACGAACCGCTCGTAATCCTGACGCGGTGGCGCGACTTCGGCGGTCACTGCGTGTTGATCGCGGACGAGCCTCACTGGAACCACTTGGACGAACAACTCCTCGAACCAGTCGTCTTTCGAGAATCGCGGGACGTCATCGCGGTATACGATGGCATCAAGCCCCGGCGGTTTCGAACCACCGACCGCGGTAAGACTTGGGAGATCACCGATCTCGGACCGGCAGTCCGACGGGCGCTTTCGAATGGCCTTGGTGATAGCGGGAACGAGCGTTTTGTGGTTCCGGATGTCGCGGCAAGAGGATCGGTGATCGCGTTAATCGTTCGGCCGCTCGGAAGCTCGAGCGATGCAATTATCGCCTCGTCAGACGGTGGCAAAACGTATGATGCGATCGCTCCGCTCGGTTCCCGCAAATACCAGCGGCTCTGCCTCATCGAGTGACTGACCGGGGACCACTGAAGGAGCACGGCCGACGCGTCATGCTCTTGTCGGTGGATATCAGGCTATCGGCGATAAACCGAACCCTCGCCAGTCTTCTGAAATGGAAACGACCATGGCACATCTGAACGTCGTCCTGGCATCGATCGACGCCCCGCTTGCCGAAGCCTGGCAGCGACTCTGCGGCGACTTGCCGGGCGTCACGATCCACCGTGGCTCGATCCTGGACGCGCAGTGCGACGCCGTCGTGAGCCCCGCGAACAGCTTCGGGTTTATGGACGGTGGCATCGACCTCCTCTACGCCCGGCATTTCGGCTGGCAGCTCGAGCAACGCCTGCAGGAGGTGATCCGCGCCGAGCACCACGGCGAACTCCTGGTCGGACACGCCGCCATCATGCCGACCGACAACGCGCGCATCCCGTTCCTCATCGCGGCCCCGACGATGCGCGTGCCCATGATCCTGCGTGACACCGTCAACCCTTATTTGGCCGCCCGGGCCGCGCTGCTCCTGATCAAGCACGGCCAATTCCGCAACGGCCCCTTCGCGGGCGCGCCGGTTTCCTCGGTCGTCCGCACCGTCGCATTCCCCGGATTGGGAACCGGCGTCGGGAAGGTCGTCGCCAAAACCTGCGCCAAGCAGGTCAGAGCGGCAATTGAAGACGTCGTTCTCGATCGGAACTCGTTCCCCAAAAGCTGGGCCGATGCGCAAGCGCGGCATCAACTACTCTACGGCGAAGGGTTCCGTGACCTCCAGCGGGAGTAACTGCTCGCCTATTCCCTTGCCTCCGATGTGGAACCCCAAGATCCAAACTCTCCGCGATCGCCCCGGGTGGCACATCGCGGTCTCTCGGAACGGGGCGCTGGCCGCCTTCGCTGACGTCTTGCGCGCCTGGCAGAGCGACGCGGCGTTCCGCGCGTTCTTTCTCGACCTTCTCGCCTCGGCCCCATTCCCGGCCTACCGGTGGGAAACGCCGCCGGTCACGAAGGAGACGGCCGATCGGCCGTTCGAATTCGTGTTGCTTGGTGCGCCCGGACTTGATCGCGCACCCGATCCCGAGGCGTTCGCCAAGCGATTCGCGGAGGCGGGATCCGCAGATGCAACGGTTCTCGTCCTTCCGAACCTCGGGAACGACGCCGACCTCGTGGTCCCGCGGCCCACTGGTTCCTCGTTTGCTTATGGCCATTTGGCCAGCTTCGTCCGCCACGCTCCTGTCGCACAGAAGCATGAATTGTGGCGCGTCGTCGGCGCGGCGATGGAAGCGAGAATCGGCACCCGGCCCGTATGGCTCAGCACCGCCGGCATGGGCGTCCCGTGGCTGCACGTGCGGCTGGACGACCAGCCGAAGTATTATGGCTACGCGCCGTATGCCCGACCGGAAGCCATCGGGCCATTGCCGCATGATTGATCGAATGACCGTGGGCTTCCGCCCGCGGCTATCATCAACGGGAGCATCCGATGCCGACGCAAGCGCAAGATTCGCTCGGTGAAGTTGCGGTGGACGCCTGGCCGGCGCTGCCGCTGGACGATTGGCGGAAGACGTATGCCACGCTGCACATGTGGACGCAGGTGGTGGGGAAGGTCCGCCTGGCGCTGACGCCGTTGGTGAATCACTGGTGGAACGTGCCGCTGTATGTCACGTCGCGCGGGCTGGGGACGGGGGCGATGCCTTGCGACCGGCGCGACCTTGAGATCCTGTTCGACCTCGTCGACCACAACCTGGTCGTCACCACCAGCGACGGGCAGCGAAAGGCGCTACCGTTGATCCCGCGTTCCGTCGCGGATTTCTACCAAGAGGTCATGGCTTCGCTGCGGTCGATGGGCGTTGACGTGCGCATCTGGCCCAAGCCGGTTGAGGTGAGCGATCCGATCCCGTTCGCCGAGGACCGCACGCATTGCGATTACGACCCGGAACCCGTGACGCGGCTGTTTCGGATCCTGCTTCAAACCGCGCAGGTGTTCTATCAATTCCGCGGCGGATTCCTGGGCAAGTGCAGCCCGGTTCATTTCTTCTGGGGCAGCTTCGATTTGGCCGTGACGCGGTTCTCCGGCCGCCGGGCGCCGGAGCGGCCCGGCACGGACCGGATCACCCGCGAGGCGTATTCCCACGAGTGCATCAGCCACGGGTTCTGGCCCGGCGGGTCGTGGTTCGGGAACGAGGTGTCGAGCCCGATCTACTACTCCTACACCGCCCCCGAGCCGCCCGGGCTCCGCGACGAACCCGTCCGTCCCGCGGCCGCCCGTTTCGACGCAACGCTAGGCGAGTTCGTCCTTCCATACGACGACGTCCGCCGCGCGCCCTCCCCGTGCGACTGCCTGCTCGAATTCCTGCAGAGCACTTACGAAGCCGGCGCCAACCGAGCCGGCTGGAACCGCGCGGAGTTGGAACGTGTGCCCCTCGCCTAAACCGGATGGCACGGACATGTACTCATGTCCGTGGGGTCGGTCGTCCCCAGTCGCCACGGACAAGAGTACTTGTCCGTGCCACCCGATTCAGTCTCGCGCCTCCGCTTCACTCCCGACCTTCTTCAGTCCGTCCGAGATGAACCGCGCCGGACGTTTCGGTCGCTCGACCGGCTCCGCCGACGGTTGATGCTTCAACCGGCGCTGCCCGAACGGACAAACCTCCGCCAATCGGCACTCATCGCACTTGGGGTTCTTTGGCCTGCATCGCTCCTTCGCGTGGCGGAACAGGAGCACGTGGGCGGTGTAGTGCCCGCCGCGGGGGATCCAGGGGAGCAGCGTCCGCTCGACCTCGCGCTCGCGGGCCGGTCGTCGGACGAGGCGAAGCCTGCGAACCACACGGAGGATGCCGTTGTCGATCGGCAGGACCGCCGAGTTGAAGGCGAACAGGAGCGTGAATGCCGCGGTGCGCGGGCCGATGCCATGGAACGAAAGGAGGTAGTCGTACGCGGCGTCCACCTCCATCTCCGCGAGCATGTCCAGATCGAGCTTCCCCTGATCGGCCCGAACCTTGGCCAGCAACGCTTGCAATCGCCTGGCCCGCATCCGCGCCAGGCCACAGACGGCGATCTGCCGCTGAACGTCTTGGACCGGCGCGTGCAGGACCTTGTTCCACGTCGGCAGTGCCCGCCGCAGGCGGCGGAAACCGCGGGTGGCGTTGATCATGCTCGTGTTCTGCGCCAGCATCGCCTCGACCAGCACGTCGAGCCCGCAACCGTGGCGCTTCCATGCGACTGCGCCGTACATCCGACGAAGGCCCCGCAGGATCCGGCGGAAATGGGTGCGCTTGTCGAGTTGGGTTTTTAACCGGACGGTACGACCGGGCATGTGCGGTATGATAGGCTCTCACATTTGGGGGCGATGCTTCACTGGCCACTGAAGTGGCCAGTCCGGCGTACGGGGAGCGAGGTTCCAACCTGAGCGTTTTTGGCGAGGCAGGAATTCATCAGGAGGCTGTTTATGCTCGGTGCAATCGTCGGCGACGTCATCGGCTCTCCATACGAATTCCACAACGTGAAGTCGACGGACTTCCGCCTGTTCGACCGCGGCGCCCAGTGCACCGACGACTCGGTCCTCACCGTCGCCACGGCGGACGCGCTGCTGAACGGCCGAAGCTACCGGGAGGCGTATCAGGACTACTTCCATCGGTTCCCCAGCGCGGGTTACGGCGGCAGCTTTGCCGCCTGGGCGAACCGTCGGGAGAGCCAAGCCTATGGCTCGTGGGGCAACGGGTCGGCGATGCGGTGCAGTCCCGTGGGTTGGGCACGGCAGACGCTGGAGGAAGTGCTCGATGAGGCGGAACTCACCGCGGTCGTTTCCCACGACCACCCGGAGGGCGTCAAGGGCGCGCAGGCCGTCGCCGGGTGTGTGTTCCTCGCGCGAACGGGGCAGGGCCGGGATCGCATCCGCGATTTCGTCGCAGATGGATGCGGGTACCCGCTCGACCTCACGATCGACGAGCTTCGCCCGCACTACGAGTTCGACGTGAGCTGCCGGGGGACGGTGCCGGTCGCGGTCCAGGCGTTCCTCGAATCGACCGACTTCGAGCACGCCATCCGGCTGGCCGTCAGCGCGGGCGGCGACAGCGACACGATCGCCTGCATCACCGGCGCCCTCGCCCACGCCTTCTACGGCACCATCCCGCCGCACCTGCTCAAGCCGGTGCTCGAGATCTACCTGAGCCCGGACCTGGCCGAAACGTCGCTGAAGTTCTGCAGGCAATTTGGCGTGCGGCTTTCGTAGGGTCCGCTTCAGCGGACGGAACCCTCGACCGGAATCGGGCGATTCCGTCCGCTGAAGCGGACCCTACGGAACCGTCCTTGGACGGCGTTCCTCGCGGAGCACGATCCGTTCGTCTCACGTTTCGCCGGTCAGGCACGGTACACGACGGAAGCAAGCAGCGAGAATGAATCAACGGTTCCGCATCGCGTACAATCTCACCCAATGCCCATCCCCCCCTCCCCCGCCATCGTCCTCACCAGCGGCGGCTTGGACAGCACGACGTGCCTGGCCATCGCCAAAGACACCGGTTACGCCCCGCTTTACTCGATGACGTTCGACTACGGCCAGCGGCACCGCTTCGAACTCGACGCCGCGGCCAAGGTCGCCAAGGCGTTCGGCGTGGCCGAGCACCGGGTGATCAAGATCGACCTCCGCCAATTCGGCAAAAGCGCGCTGACGGCAGCCGACATCGACGTGCCGAAGGACCGGGACGAGGCCAAGATGGCCGGCGACATCCCGGTCACCTACGTCCCGGCTCGCAACACGATCTTCCTCAGCTACGCGCTCGCTTGGGCCGAAGTGCTCGACGTGCGCGACGTCTTCATCGGCGTCAACGCGATCGACTACAGCGGCTATCCCGACTGCCGCCCCGAGTTCATCGCCGCCTTCGAGCGGATGGCGAACCTCGCGACGAAGATGACCGTCGCCGGCGGCCCGCCGTTCCGCATCCACACGCCGCTGATCCACCTCACGAAGGCGCAGATCATCCGCCGCGGCGCGGACCTCGGCGTCGACTACGCCCTGACCCATAGCTGCTACGACCCCGACCCCCAGGGCCGCGCCTGCGGCCGTTGCGACAGTTGCCTGCTGCGACGGAAGGGCTTCGCCGAAGCCGGCGTGCCGGACCCGACGCGGTACGCGCCCACGTAAGGCCGAACCTGCCGGTCACGCCGCACAGCCGCTTGCGGTTTCGCAATCCCCGCGACCGACGCGGCCGGTTGCCACCCGGAAACGGGGACGCGCCAGTTCGCAAGGAGGAGTGTCGCCCATTCCGCGCGAATCCTGTGAAGGCGCAACGCGCGCCCGCAACTCCCGCGACGGCGGGTGGTTGCCGCGCGAAATGTAAAGTCACGCCCTAAGGAGGGTGAGGGCATAAGCGAATTCGCTCGCGAACTGACCCGCTCACGAACGATCACGACGATCGAGAACCCACCAGCGGATGCGACACAAGGGCCAAAGTTGAGCGACGGCGTCGTACGCCGGCAGAGTCCGGAACTCAACGGCGGCGGCCAAATTTCGGCCCGCACGCGAGATAGCCCAAACGGCACGCGGTGGCAACTGCCGCGCCAACCACGCGACAAACGTGCGACGCGGGGCAGCGCGCCGCACGTCCCGGCAACGAATGCGCCGTTGGAAGTGATCGCCGGCCCGCAGCTTACGAACGGATTAGATGGTCTCCCATGCGACAGATGCGGCGCTTTGCGGAGTGGAGCCCGACCGGAGATGATACGGCCATCCAATTAATGTGATGGGAGACCTAAACCATGGGTTTGGACCTGCGCGTATCGACCGATTCCGATGAGGTGGAAATCCGCTTGGGGCGCGGCGAAACGGAAGCGATCAAGTTGCTGCGCGCGAGTCTTCCGGCGGAGGCGGACGCCGTGTTTGGCGTGGAGGATTTCGGAAAGCCGAGCACGATCACCGGCGAGGCATTCCTTGCCGCCGCGACGGCCCTGCTGAAGGCGGTGGAATCGAGCGGCGAGGAGGCGGGCCGGATGTACTATCTGCAAATGGAGGACTCGCCCGGGCGCTGGGGTACGGCTTCCGGGATCACTGCCGGAATCAACGGCAAACGATACACGTTTCGTGCCGGACGGAATTGTTGCACGATGGAGCCGTGTGTCCGATGGGAGAACGGCCAACTGGTGTACAGCGAAAAGACCGATATCCGCTCTTTGACCTCGATCCAAACCGACCACGGCGAAATCCGCATCATCTGGAAGCCGGTCAATCATGCGCTCCGGCCTCACTTGCGTAACCTGGTTCGATTTGCCGAGACGCATCGAAACGCGATGCTTGAAAAGATCCTCGGGTAAGGAGTGAAGCACGCCACTGAATGCGGAAGACGTATGGACCAACCCCGCAAAGGCACAACGCCCCTCCCACAGTTCCAACGCACCTGCGGCGGCTGCACGGAATGCTGCATGGCGGTCGCGGTGGCGGAG
Source organism: Tepidisphaeraceae bacterium (assembly GCA_036495445.1). Lineage (GTDB taxonomy): Bacteria > Planctomycetota > Phycisphaerae > Tepidisphaerales > Tepidisphaeraceae > DASXMX01. The sequence continues at coordinate 32,748 of DASXMX010000278.1, read as the reverse complement.
TTGGAGAAGCCGTACTTTGCGAAGTGCCGTTACCAGACCGGGACCGGCTGCTCGATCTATCCGGACCGCCCGCAGGGATGCCGCCAGTACACCTGTGCGTGGTTGCAGGGCATGCTGGCGGACGACATGCGGCCGGACAAATCAGGGTTTATCTTGTCCCCCGAGGCGGGAGGGCTTTACGTCTACATCGTGCGGGATCAGCCGATCGAGCCGCTGCTGACGAAACTCGCCGCGTTCAATTTTGCGACCAGCGTTCACGGCGTGATCGGCACCGAGCAGACGCCGATTTGGGTGTATCTCCGCGGCCAGCGGGTTGCGACGCCCTTCGACAACAATCCCGACAATCAGGGCAAGCCGTTGGCCGAGCGGGCGACGCTCTACTCCTCCAGCAAAGTGCAGTTCGGGGGCAAGTGGTTCGCGATCGCGAATGGGCCCTGGCGTCCGGTGCTGGAGGTCGACCAAACGAGGGCCGACGGGCGACAGACGGGGGACACTCCTGCCGTCTCTCGTGCCGCGCCGTCATTACCCCCACACGCCGGGACAGAGCGGCGCAAGTAACTGTGCTGATTTGATGGCGCCGCCCGCCGCGCCGTCCCGGTTCTGGGGCCACGCTGTTTTGCGCCTGTCAGGACGGCGCGCCCGGACCCGTGGCGGCGCGGGGACGCGGGCCTCCGATCGGACGGCCCCTGCCGCGCTCTGCCCCGGCTTGTGCGGCGTTCGACCGATGGGTGTCCGCCTCTACCGGAGATCCGGCCAAATGAGGGGCTGGACCTGGCCGGGGACGTCGAGGCGGCGCATCGGAAGTCCGTAGACCTTTCCAACGACCTGCGGATCCAGTACCCGATCGGCGGAGCCTTCTGCGGCAACGACTCCCGCATCCAGGAGGATCAGACGATCCGCCAGCGCCCCGGCCAGGTTCAGGTCGTGGGAGGCCATTAAGACGGCGAGGCCCTGTTCTTTCGCGAGGCGGCGCAGGCGTTGGCCGAGGTCGACCTGGTGGCGGAGGTCGAGGAAGGTATTGGGCTCGTCCAGCAGCAACGCGACGGGCTGCTGGACGAGGCAGCGGGCGAGGAAGACGAGTTGGCGCTGCCCGCCGGAGAGCTCGGCCATGGGACGGGGGAGCAGCTCGATCAGATCGAGCTGGCGCGCGACGTCGCTCACGATGGCCACATCGTGCGCGGATTCCAGCCCGAACGCGCCCCAATACGGTGCCCGGCCGGTGCGGAGCACGTCGGCCACCCGCTGATCCGGGTCGGCGGTGGGCGACTGCGGCAAATACGCCACCCGGCGGGCGAACGCGCGGCGAGGCCAGGCGCGGACGTCTCGATTCTCCCACAGGACTTGCCCCCGATCCGCGCGGAGATGGCCGAGCAGGACGCGGATCAGCGTGCTCTTGCCGGTGCCGTTGGGGCCGAGCAGGGCGACGACTTCGCCGCGGGCGAGAGTCAGGGAGACGTCGCGGAGGACGGGGCGGTCGCCGTAGGCGAACTGGAGGTTCGTCGCTTCCAGCAGCGGCGCGGTCATGGCGTCGCCTCCGTCCGGCGGCGGTTCTGCCAAAGCAACAGCAGGAAGAACGGCCCGCCGAGCAATCCGGTCAGCACGCCGACCGGCATCTGCGTGTGGAGGAGCGATTCGCGCGAAAGGTACCGCGACGCGGCGTCCGCCAGCGCGAGCAATGCGGCGCCCAGCGCCGTCGCGGCGGGCAGCAGGCGGCGCTGGTCGGAGCCGACGATCAGGCGGGCGAGGTGCGGGCAGACGAGGCCCACGAACCCGATCGGGCCGCTGATCGCGACGACCGAGGCCGTCATGACCGAGGCGACGACGAGCCCCGCCCACCGCAATCGCTGGATGCGGACGCCCAGCGCCTCGGCTTCGGCCTCGCCGAGCGGCGCAACGTTGAGCTGGCCTGCAAGGTAAAAGAGGAGAATCCAACCAACGCCCACGCACCCGGCGGCGAGCCATTCCTGCTGGCGGGTGAGGTTTGTCTGGATCCCGCCGACGAGGAACGTGAAGACCCCGCCGCGGGCGACGAGCTCGGGATGACGGAAGTAGATCAGCAAGTAGAGCGAGCCGTTGACGGCGTTGACGATCACGCCCACGAGGATCAGCGTGACCGGCTCGATCCGCCCGCGACGGCTGGCGATCAGCAGTACGATGCCGATGCTGAGCATCGCCCCAGCGAAAGCGAACGCCTGCTGGCCGATCGCCTGGAACGAGACCGAGATCGTCGCCAGCGCGCCGACGTACCAGAGCAGCGAGAGGAGCGATGCCCCGCTGCTGACGCCGAGCAGATAGGGGTCGGCCAGCGGGTTGCGGAGGATCGCCTGGTAGACGACGCCGGCGGCGCCGAGTGCGGCGCCGACCAGCGATGCGATGAGGACGATCTCGATGCGGTAGGGAAGGACGAATCTGCGGATGTTGGGATCGGAGGGAATTCCGATGTGGCCGGTGGATCCCACGAGCATGCACGCCGACGCGACCGCTGCCCATACCAGCAGCGCGATGACGAGCGTGGCGAGCATCCGGCCCGCGCCCCACCGTTTCAGTGCGTCGCGTTGTTTGTCGTCGGGTGGGATGCGAGTTCCTCGGCTGAACGAACGGCGGCGGCGAACTTCGCCGCCACGTCGGCGATGTGTACGCCGGGCGTCATCATGTACGGTTCGGTGAAGAGATACACGTGATGCTTCTGCACCGCAGGCAGATTCGGGAACGCGTCCCAGAACGCGGCGGCCTGCCGCTTCGTGGGCTCATCGGCGCCGGGAAGCAAGTGAAGGATCACGTCCGGCTTCAGCGCGGCGATCGCCTCGCGATCGAGAGCGACGTAGCCCGGCGCAGTCACCGCGTTCTCGCCTCCGACCGTCTCCAACACGTCATTCAGGTAGTTGTTGCGGCCCGCGAAGTCCAGACCCGATGGATCCGTAACGATCACGGCACGCACTGGGCGCGACGGTCGCGTCGCAAGCTCGGGGCGAAGCGACTCGATCTCCGCTTTGAGGCGCCCGCCCAGCGCTTGCGCTTTTTCGCGCTCGGAGAGCGCGTAGCCCAGCGTCCCCAGTGCTTCGAATACGTCGGTGAGGCGGTTGAACTGCAGGTTCACGTTCTGCATCCCCAGTTCGCGCGTTCGCTCGGCGAAGCCGGGCGGGATGTGGCCGGGGCCGTAGTAGGTGATGATCAGGTTCGGGTGGAGCTGCGCGAGCTTCTCCCAGTCGATCGTCTGGTAGTCGCCGACGCGCGGGAGCCGGGCGGCGGCGGGCTCGCGGTCGAAGTTGCTCACCGCCACAAGATGGTCGCCGGCCCCCATGCCCAGGATCAGGTCCGTTGCGGAGGGGACGAGGGAGGCGACCGTCGGGGACTTGGTGGTCGTCGTCGCGGGGGGCGCGGGCGTCTTGTGATCGCAGCCCGTGATGAGCGCGATGAGGCAGACGATTAAGAGCGAATAAGGAAGGGACAGGAATGTCCCTGCGGCAGAGCAGGGCAGACCCGCTCGACGGGCTCGGGGCAGGCAGGAATGATCTGCCCCACCAGAGACCCAATACAAGAAGGACGGGACAGGAATGTCCCGGCAGAAGTTCAGGGCAGACAGGAATGTCTGCCCCAACATGGGAAGACAACGGCGCATTCGGCGGCGGATGGTAGGGTTACAAAAATTGCTGTCAAACATCGAAGGGATTTACCGGACGTGTCCGATAAAGTGGGCATGAGCCAAGCAACACACGGATGGATAGCGGGCGAACAACAGAAGTTCATGGCGCGGTTCGGGAACTGGTTCCGCAAGAACCAGCCCCCCCAGGACGAGCCGCCCTCCAACGGCGGGGATGACGGCGGCGGGCCGATCTTCTCCGGTGGCGGTGGCGACGACGGCGGCGACGGGGACCGCGACCGGAACAACACCTCCGGCGGCCTCGAACTCGAGACCCGCAACACGCTCTTCCGCCCCTGGGCCAGGCGCGACAACGCGATCGAGAACCTGCAGCGCGGGATCGGCGCCCTGTCCGACCTGCTGGTCAGCCTCCGCGACAACATGGAGCGGCAGACGCAACGGCAGGAGGAGCTGCTCAACCAGTTCGCCGGGCTTCCCGAAGTGCTGCGGTCGATCCCCGAGTCCAACCGCCTGCAGAACGAGGCGCTCAGCGCCATCCAGACGTCGATCGAGCGGCAGACGAGCCAACAGTCGAAGCTGGGCGAGGTGCTGGAGCGGCTCAGCACCGCCGACAGCCAGCAGGCCCGCACGCTCGATGCGCTGCAGCAGACCGTCGTCTCGATGGACCAGCGCGACCAGGCGATTTCCACCAACCTGCAGTCGCTGGGGATCGCGATGGAGTCGATGAGCGACAACTCGCAGACGAGCGCCAAGGTGCTGGAACAGCTCCGCGACAACTCCGCCCGCCGGGACGGGGAACTGGAGCGCGTGATCAAGCGGCAGAACACCCGCTTCACCACCATGCTCACGATCGCGATCGTCCTCTCCGTGGCCGCGTTGTCCGCGGTCTCGACGTTCGGCTATCTCGCGTACGAGGCGCTGTCCAAGGCGCGGTAGCCTTGTGGCACAGCCGCCCTCGGCTGTGTCTCGCGATGTGGAAATGAATGTCCGCCTGCCGGCGGACCACAGCCGAGGGCGACTGTGCCACATGATCCTTTTCCTTCGGAAGCATCACACCCGGTCCCCGACACTTGGATTCATCCGAAGGCCGCGAGAGACGGATCTCTCGCGGCCTTCGACCATTCGTCCGCGCCCGTCAATCGGCGAGCATGACGTCCTTCAGCTCGAACGGCACCGCGGCGCGGACGGTTTTGCCGGGGATGCGCCAGACGAGCTTGAACGGGTCGCCCGGCTGGGGCTTGGTCGGATCGTGCGGGCCGCCCCACTTGCACCGAACCATGTTTGACGGGCCGCCGCCGGCGCGCCAGAAGTTCTGCAGCACGAGCTCGCGCCCGTCGGCGTCGAACGCGCGCAGGCCGCCGGAGCCGAGTGCCTGCATGACCGCCTCCCAGTCGATCTCGGCCGGGTCGGTGTCGACCTGCATTTCCATGTTCCACGAGGCGTCCGCCTTCACGACCCGCAGGACGCTGGCGGAGACCGAGCCGCACGGCAAGTGGATCGGCATCGGCCCGGCGAGCGTCCGGTCGCCGGCGTGATCGGGCGCCTGGCCGCTGACGACCTGCTCGGCCAGGACGACGTCGACCTGCCCGCGCAGCCGTGCCAGTCGCGTGTCGGCCGATGCGACCGGCCGCAGCGGGACAGACCACGCGTACCCGTTGGCGAGCCGCTCCGACCCGCCCATGTTGATCCCCGACTCGGCCAAAGGCCGCAGTGATTGCCCGTGCTGGTCGGTCGCCTCGGCGAGCGTCGCCCGCCATAACCCTTCCACCAATTCCGCCCGCGGCTCGGCGTAGAGCTCGATCCGCACGCTCCGCCCCGGTTCCCGCGGCTCGTGCGACCAGCGGGTGAGGCGGGCGCGCACGAGGAACACGCCGCTGCACGACAGTGCGTCCGTCGAACCCGCGGAGTTCTCGCCTTTGCGAGACAGGACGACGCCGCGATCTTCGAAGCGCAGTTCCAGACCGGTTTGTCGGCAGAGATCGAGCACTGCCTGCCAGTAGGTCTGGCCGTGGTATGAGGCGGTCACGGTCCCGTCGCAGTGCGCCAGCACATCGGGCGGATCGGTCGGGAGTTCCTCACCTTCGATGTCCGCCAGCCGCTCGAACGCGGCGGCCACGCTCGCGTGATCGAGATCGAGCGTGATGCTCGCCGGCTCGACCCGGCGGATCTGGTCGATCCGCTTCAACACCCGCTCGGCCCGGGTGCGGGCCTCAGGATTTCGAGTCTGATCAACGAGTCGACGAAGCGGCAGCTCCGCGCTCGGCCCGGCGTGAATGAGCCACGCGACCGCGTCCCGTCGCTCGCGCCACTGCTCAGCCGACAGTTTGGCCGCGAACCGCTCGACCTGAACCGGATCAGATTCGCGCGCGGACGCATCGACGGCCCCCGCCATCGCGATCGAACCGAAAAGGACGCACGGAATTGCAGTCAAGAAGACGACGCGGCTCATGTCGCCCGAGATGATAACGCGAATTACCATTACTTGTCGCCTTCGGCAGCCCAAAGTACGCTCGACGCTTCCTATGAAACTCTTCCTGACTCGCGATGGCGTGGTGGTGGAGAACGAGGGGCGGTATGCGACGCTCTCGGTGCCTTGGGACCACTTGATCCGGGCGGAGGACCTCGCCCGCCGCGTGAAAGAGCTGAGTCAGGCCGCCTCCACCTCGGCGACGCTGAGCACGTCCACCCTGCTCGCCCCGATCAGCAGCCAGGAGGTATGGGCGGCGGGCGTGACGTACCTCCGCAGCCGCGAGGCCCGGCGGGAGGAGTCGAAGGCCGCGGGCGGCGGAGACTTTTACGACCGCGTCTATGACGCCCAGAGGCCGGAGTTGTTCTTCAAGGCCACGCCCGGCCGGGTGGTCGGGCCGGGCGGGAACGTCCGCATCCGCCGGGATTCGAAATGGAACGTCCCCGAGCCGGAGCTGGCGCTGTTGATCAACCCCCGCGGCCAAATCGTCGGCTACACGATCGGCAACGACATGAGCTCGCGCGACATCGAGGGCGAAAACCCGCTCTACCTCCCGCAGGCCAAGGTCTACGACGGGAGCTGCGCCCTCGGCCCGGGCGTGCTGGTGAGCAGCGAGCCGCTTCCGAAATCGACCGCGATCCGCCTCGAAATCCTCCGCGACGGATCGCCCGCGTTCACCGGCGCCACGACGCTCGCCCAGATGAAGCGCGACCCGCAGGAACTGGTCGACTACCTTTACCGCGAAACCGCCTTCCCGGAAGGCTGCTTCCTGCTCACCGGCACCGGCGTCGTGCCCCCCGACTCCTTCACGCTTCAGCATGGGGATGCCATTCGCATCACCCTCGAACCGATCGGGACGCTCGAGAACTACGTAATCTGACAATCCACCCAAAACCGTGACCCATGGTTCCGCCGCTTGCGGCTTCGCGAACGACGGCCCGCTCCGTGGCGGCCTCGCCCGGCGCAAGCGTCACCCGTTGGCGCTTGCGCGGAATTCCCCGAAACTGTCCCCACCATGACCCTCCAAGGCAATAACATCATCGCGGGCTCTCCCACTGCCGTCGGTCCCGCGCAATTTCGCGCGATCGATCCCACAACAGGCCACGAACTCGATCCCCCGTTCCACGAGGCCATCGAGGCCCAGGTCGATCAAGCGATGCATGCCGCGGACCAGGCATTCAAGGACTACCGCCGGCGCCCCCCCGCGGATCGCGCGCGATTCCTCCACGAAATCGCCACGCAGATCGAATCCCTCGGCGAAGACCTGATCGACCGCGCCAACCGCGAAACCGCCCTGGGCGTCGAACGCCTTCGAGGCGAGCGCGGCCGGACGATCGGCCAGCTCCGCATGTTCGCCGACCTGATCGAGGAAGGGTCGTGGGTGGACGCGCGGATCGATCACGCGATCCCTGATCGCAAGCCGCTCCCCAAGCCCGACCTCCGGCGGATGCGGATTCCCGTCGGCCCCGTCGTCGTTTTCGGCGCCAGCAACTTCCCCCTGGCCTTTTCCGTCGCGGGCGGCGACACCGCCTCGGCGCTGGCCGCCGGGTGCCCGGTTATCGTCAAGGCGCACCCGGCCCATCCGGGCACTTCCGAAATGGTCGCGAGCGCGATCGTCGCCGCCGCGGAGAAGAATGGCATGCCCGGCGGCGTCTTCTCGCTGCTGCACGGCCGGAGTCCGGATTTGAGCCTCGCGCTGGTCCGGCACCCGCTAACGGCTGCGGTGGGGTTCACGGGATCGTTGAAGGCTGGTCGCGCGCTATTCAACGCGGCTGCGGCAAGACCGAATCCGATTCCGGTCTTCGCGGAGATGGGGAGCGTCAACCCGGTCTTCCTCCTGCCCGGCGCATTGGCCGGGCGGGGCGAGCAGATCGCGCAGGGGCTGAAGCAATCTGTGACGCTCGGCGTCGGGCAGTTCTGCACAAAGCCCGGCGTCGTCGTCGGCATCGACCACGACGCGACCCGGCGGTTCGTGGCGACGGCCTCGGAACTGATGAAGACCGCGTCGCACGGCGCGATGCTGCACGCGGGGATTCACACGTCGTATCTGGCAGGGGTGAAACAGACGTCCAGCATCCCGGGTGTCACGGTCGCCTCTGCGACACCATCCGCGTCGGGCCAGCAGGTCATCCCCGCGCTGTTCGCCACCGACGGCAACACGTTCCTCGCCCACGAACGGCTCGCCGAGGAACTCTTCGGCCCGTCGGCCGTATTCGTCACCGCATCGTCGCGCGAGCAAATGATGCAGATCGCCCGCGAACTAGAGGGCCATCTCACCGCGACGATCCACGGCACACCCGATGACCTGCGCGAATTCGCGGACCTGGTGGACGTGCTGCACCAGAAGGTGGGCCGGTTGATCTTCAACGGCTTCCCGACCGGCGTGGAAGTCTGCCCCTCAATGCAGCACGGCGGCCCCTACCCCGCCACGACCGACGCCCGCACCACGTCCGTCGGAACCGCCGCCATCGAGCGCTTCGTCCGCCCGATCTGCTTCCAGAACTTCCCCCAGGACGCCCTGCCGCCGGAACTGCGGGATGACAACCCGCTCAAGATCTGGCGGCTCGTCGACGGGCAATTCCTTCGGTGACGAGACGATCCGTCCAGGACGCCACACGAAGGGACACGGCGCGGTGGAATCTCTCCCGAGCGCGATCAGTCGGTGATCGGCCGGCGGATCAGGCGGGCGTACTCGATGGCCCGGCGGGTCACTTCCTGCAGCGTCTCCCGCACCATCACCTTGTCCCCCGTGTCGCAGCAGACCACCGTATCCGGTGTCGACTCGATGAGCCGGATCTTCTCGGCGTTCATGATGAACTGCTGCCCGTTGAGCCGTGTCAGACAGATCATGGTCGCGCTCCGCGCGTCTGAATCTCAGGTTTGAGATTCGGATCCACATGTAAAGGCGCCCCCGCGACAGCAGAAAGAAACACCCTGTCGCGAGGGCTGAATCGTGAGCCGCGGCCCCGGGCTCCGCCGGGGCGGCAGGCGTCCTCTCGTGTTATCGGCTTTATTATCGGCCGCTGTTGAGTAATTCCTGGATTAACTGGTTGCTGGTCGTGATCACGCGGCTGGCGGCGGAGAAGCCGGTGGAGGCGACGATCATGTTGGTGAACTCGCTGGAGAGGTCCACGTTGCTCTGCTCGAGGGCCGAGCCCTGCAGCGTGCCCGCGCCCAGCGATCCCGGCGGGCCGACCTGCGCGTCGCCGCTCGACGGGCCGGCGGAGAAGAGGTTGGTCCCCTGGTCGTTGAGCCCCTGGGGGTTGTTGAACGTCGCGACCGCCACCTGGCCCAGCACGTGCGTCTGCCCGTTGCTGTAGGACCCGAGGATCTTCCCGTCCGCGCCGACCGCAAACGTGTCCAGCGTCCCGGCCGGGAACCCGTCCTGCGTCGAGGCGACCTGCGTCGACTGGCCACTGAGCTGCGTCATCGCGCCGAAGTTCAGGCCGACGTTCAGCGGGTCGAGCGCGCCGGTGCCGGTGCGGCTGATCGTGATGTTGGTCCCGGTGCTCGCCTTGAGCGCGCCGTTGCTGTCAAACGTCAGCGTGCCGCTGCCGACGAACGGGCCGCCGCTCATGTTGTCCGGGCTGTCAACGTAGAACCGCCAGGTGTCGCCCGCATTCGACGTGTTCTGCAGCACCGCGGTCACGTTAACCGTGATCGGCGTGCCGAGCGAGTCGTAGGCGGTGAAGCTCGTGAACGTGCTCTCGCCGTTGGGGTTGCTGGTGAAGCCCGCGGCGTCGGTGCCGTCGCTGAACGCGAGCGGCGCGGTGCCGCTGGACGAGGTGATCGCGGTGCCGGTCAGCTCCAGCTTGTTGTCGGTGCCGGTGTTCCCGGTGATGACCAGGTGCGCGTCGTTGGCCGTGGCGCCGGTCTCCAGCGCCACGCCTGGGGGCGGCGTGCCGCCGACCGACGTGTCGATCCCCATCGACTGCTGAAAGAACGTCGTCAGATCCTGCATCGTACTGGTGCCGGTGACGGTGAACGTGGCGGAGGGGATCGAGCGGCCCCCCTTCGTGCCGGCGACGGTGATCGTCTGGCCGACCGAGTAGAGTGGCGTGGCCGAGTCGCTGGAGTCGGCGACGTTGGTCAGCAGCGTCGTCGCGGTGGGCGGCGCGGCGCCGCCCACAGTGGTCATGTCCTGGCTCAGCAGGATGCTGCCGCCGGTCGCAACCGTGCCCGACGCGTCCAGGTTCCCCTGCAGGCTCACGTTGCCCGTCGCCTTGGCGGTCTGCGTCGCCCCCAGCGGGATCTGGACGTTCTTCAACGTCCCCGTCTGCAGGTTGCCGTTCGAATCAACGCCGTAGCCCTGCACGAAGTTGCCGGTGGAGGTGACGAGCTGGTTCGCGTCGTTCAGCGTGAACGCGCCGTCCCGCGTGTACAGGTCCTGCCCCTGTCCCTTGACCACGAAGAACCCCGACCCGTTAATCGCGATGTCGGTCGGCTGCCCGGTGGCCTGGATTTGCCCGGCGGTGAAGTTCTTCTGGACGGTGTTGACGGTTGCGCCCAGCCCTTCCTGGCTGGGGTTGGTCCCGCCGAAGTTCGTGCTGGGGGCGGTCGCTTCGCTGTCGGTCGTGTAAAACTGCGGGTCGAACAGAACGCGGCTGCTCTTGAACGCGGTCGTGTTAGAGTTGGCGATGTTGTTGCCGATGACGTTGAGCCACGTCTGGTTGACGTCAAGGCCCGTAACGCCGGTGAACAGTGCGCTGGTCAAGCCCATAGATGAAGATCCTCCCGAAAACTCAAGGGAATCCTGAGCGGCGATGCCGATGACTCATTCCCCCGCGCGGCACACTAGGCGCCGGTCGTCGCAGTGGCGGCGGGCGTGATCGAGGACACGCTGCCCAGCGGCAGCGTCGCGCCGCTGTCCAGACCGAGGTTGACGGTGCTGCCGGCCACCTGCACCGACGTGACGACGCCGCCCACCGTGTTGTTGTTCGCGTCAATCCCGATGACCTGTTTGCCCATCAGGCTCGACGCGGCCCCGATCTGCGTCTGCGACGCCAGCCCCTGCAGCGTCGTCTGGAGTTGCGACGATGCCTGCATCTGGCCGATCGCGCTCATCTGCGACATCAGCTCGTCGCTGTTGCTCGGGTTCAGCGGGTCCTGATTCTGCAACTGCGTGATCATCATGTTCATGAAGTCGGTGGCGTTCAGGTTCAGGTTCGAAGACGACGTGCTGCTGGTGCCCGTGGTCGTCGAGGTCCCGGTCGAGCCGACGGAACTGGTAGTCATGTCTTTCCGTTTCGGACGGGCAATGCGGTGCCAATCACTTTTGCGCCGTGGCAAACTGGCGAGGGCGGGAGTTGCGCGGGTCGGTCGGCAGGAAATGCCGAGGAGGATGCATAAAACGTAAAGACGTAAAACGTAAGAAGACCCTTACGTTTTACGTCTTTACGTTTTACGCGTCCTGATCCAAGCTCGCGGGGTCCAATCACGCCACGAGATCCAGCGGGTCCTGCCCCTTCATGAGCCGTCGCCACATCCGCTGCATCATTTCGCGGCGTTGCTGTTCCTGCTGGGCGGCAGTGTCCTGGCGGGGTTGCGAGTCGCCCTTTTGGTCGTTGCCAGCGGACGATTGCTGTTGCTTGGACGTTTGGGAGACGTGGAGCCGCTCGACGCTGACTCCTTGGGCTTCGAGCGCGGTCTTGAGGTCGCCGAGGCTGTGGCTGAGGAGCTTGGTGGCCTGATCGGTGGAGGTTTCGAACGAGGCGGTCATGACGCCGTCGCGCATCTCGACGCGGACCTGCATCGCGCCCAGTTCCGGCGGGTCGAGGCGGATCTGCATCGACCCGCCGCCCGGCAGCAGCCGGCCCGTGATCCCCGAGACGACGTTCGCGTGGTTCGCCTGGGCGAATTGGGCTGTGGGCGAAACGGGCGTCGCGTCCGAATTCGCGCCGGCATTGGGCGTTGAATTGGACGCCCCGGGTTGGGCGGGTTGCTGGGCACCGCCCAAGGTCTGGAGGAGCAGATCCTCGGGCGATTTGCCGCCGTTGCGCGGCACAGGCGATGCGGCGGTCGTCGAGGCGACCGCATCCGGGGAGGCCGGCACATCGGTCGTCGTCAAGTCGGCGGCCGTGGGCTGCCCCGCCGCTTGCTGCGCGACGGTTGCAGGGGCCGCCACTTGAGCGGGATCGGGTTCGCCCGCGCCCGTTGCGTCCTTGGGTTGGATGGCGAGCCGGACCTTCCCCCGAGAGGCCGAATCGTCGGTTTGTGTCGCCGGGTCAGCCTGTCCGTCGGCCGGTGCGGCCGAGCCGTCCGCTGGCTGCTGGGCATTCGCATCAGCCACTGTTGCCTGGGCGTTCGCCGGATCCTGGGAGTTTGATGCTTGTTTGACCGAACCGGGCGTCGCCTTGGTTGCACCCGTGGATTCCGCCTTGCCCTTCGGCTTCGCGTTGCCCGCCTGTTGCGTCGCCGGGGCGTTCTGAAGCTGGACGACCGCCGCGGAGGCATCTGCCGCGGTTCCCGTGCCGGCATCGTCCTTCTTGTCCGGCTTCTCGTGGCTGGATGAGCCGTCGCCCGCCTCCGCTTGCGCGTCCTGCGAGCCGGCGTTCGCAGAAGCATTCCGCTCCGCATCCGTAGCCGAATCGTTTTTTGCGGTTTTGGCCGTCTTGCTTTGATCCGCATCGGGCGCGGCCGCCTTTTTCTTGCCCGGTGCGTGGCTGGCCGCCGTCTTCTTCGACGCGCCGTTCGTCGATCGGTTCGATGCCTTGGGAGCATGGCTCGCCTGATCGGTTGAGCTGCCGCCGCTGGCGGCGCGATCGAGCACGTCGTCGAACGATGTGTACGGATCGCTCGAATCCTGCTGACTCGCCCGCGACACGGCCCCGTTGGCATACGCGGGAGCCGATGCACCTGCACCGCTGCTGAACAGCCCCGTCACACCCTGTGGCATTACTGGTCTTTTCCTTCCCGAGTCGTCGGGTTGCCCTTGCGCATCCGCTCGAGGATCCGTTGGACTCGATCCAATTCATCGGGTGTTTTGAATTCTTTGATGATTTTACCGGCCGTTCCCGAGTCCATCGCCCGCAAATATTGCAGTACGGCGTCGTCGTTGAGCGTGAGGAAGATCGACTTGACCTGCTTGGCGGGCATCGAGTTGTAGAGGTCGAGACTCTGTTGGAATCCCTCGTCCGCGGCGAGCCGCTTCGCCCGCTCCTGCTCGTCGGTGAGCCGCTTGCGATCGGCGTCGAGGGCCGCCCGGTCGGTCGCGAGCTTGGCGTTGGCCATGTCGATCTGTGTTTTCAGGTCGGCCAGCTCCCGCGTCCGGCGGTCGAGCTGGGCCATCTGCGCGTCGAACGTCTGGCGGATGAATTCCACCTGTTGGCCGGCGGGAAGACCGGCGTGCTGGGCCAGCAGTGCGTCCAATTGCTCGCGGGAGGCGGTAGCCGGGTCGACCGCCGGCTGCGTCGTCGCGACGGGCTGCGTCGTCGGCGGGAAGAGGGCTTCCTTCACCTTGCCGACGCGCTCCTTGTCCAGCCGGCCCGATTGGTAGAGCCACCCCACCGCCCCGGCAAGCAGGAGGAAGTTCATCGCCAGCGTCAGCACCAGCAGGTCCCACAGGCGCTTCATGGCGTAACCTCCGGCTGCGACAGGTTGCGGAAGCTGAGCTGCGTCGTGAGCTCATCCAGCTCACCAGCCTCTCGGCGGGCCAGCGCGGCGGCCCATTCCTGCCGCTGCTTTTCCTTCAGCTTTTCCAGAATCTTCTTTTCCTTGGAGGCTTGGGCCAGAGCCCAGCGGGCCGAGTCGATCACGACTTGCTGCCGGCCCATTTGCTCGGCCACGGCGATCACCCGCCGCTGCATCCCGAGCATGTATCGGCGGTGGGCGGCGAGATAGCTCATGTCCAGGCGGCCGACGAGGTGATGGTCCCGCATGTCGGCGGTGCTCTGCTGCACGTCGCGGTTGAGCGACTGCAACTCGGCGTCGAGGCGCACCATCTCCGCCTGCGCGGCCGCGAGGTCGCGCTGCCGGTCCTTCTCCACCCGCTCCAGGTGTTGCAGGACGCCTTCGAGTTGGAATTCGAACTGCGCCAAAATGCGTTCCTGTGGCACGGGTTTTCAACCCGTGCGAATTCGTGCTTCGATGGAGAAACGCTCGGCACGGGTTGGAAACCCGTGTCACGGGCGCCGCGCTCCTATTTCACAACGGCAGGACGCGCGATCGTCTTCTGGGCCGCTTGCGCTTTGATCACCTTCTCCAATTGGTCGATCCACATCATCAGATCGGCCAACTGCTTCTTCGCGTCCTCCAGCTTGCAAGGGGCGTTCGAGTCTTGTTGAAGGAAACTCAGGATCCGCGGACGCGACTGCACGGCCAGGTCGAATTCGGCGTTGGCGCCGGGGACATAAGCACCGATGTTCACCATGTCCTCAATCTGCTCATACGTCGCGATCAACGAAAGCACCCGCCGGGCGGCGGCGAGTTGCGCCTTGTCGCAGACGTCGCCACGGACGCGGCTGATGCTCTGGGTCATGTCGATCGCGGGGTAATGCCCGCGACTGGCCAGCGCGCGGTTGAGCCACAGGTGGCCGTCGGTGATCCCCTTCACCGCGTCGGGGATCGGCTCGTTGAAGTCGTCGCCCTCTACCAGCACGGTATAGAAGCCGGTGATCGACCCGGCCGCCGTCTTCCCGGCCCGTTCGAGGACCTCGGGCAGGAGCGAGAAGACGCTGGGCGGCAGGCCCTTCGTCGCGGGCGGTTCGCTGGCGGCCAGGCCGATCTGGCGCTGGGCGTGGCAGAGCCGCGTCAGCGAGTCCATGATCAGCAGCACGTGCTTGCCGCGGTCGCGGAAATACTCCGCGACGGTGCAGGCGACCTTCGCCGCCCGGACGCGAAGCAGCGCCGGCTCGTCGCCCGTGCTCACGACCACCACGCACCGGCCGATCCCCTTTTCGCCGAGGCTCGCCTGCAGGAACTCCTGCACCTCGCGGCCGCGCTCGCCGATGAGGGCGATCACCGAGACGTCGGCGCTGGTGTGCTTGGCGATCGACGAGATCAGCACGCTCTTGCCGACGCCCGGGCCGGCGAAGATGCCCATCCGCTGGCCGAGGCCGCAGGTGTGCAGCGCGTCGATCGCGCGGATGCTGGTCGAGATCGGCTGTCGGATGTTGTCGCGATCCATGGGCGGCGGCGCCTTGGCGTCGATCCGCCGCGACTCGCTCATCCGCAGCGGACCCCTGCCGTCGATCGGCCGGCCGAATCCGTCGAGCACGCGGCCCAGCAGCGCGTCCGAGCACCAGATCCGCGGCGCCGCCGACGTGTTCTCGATCCGGTCGCCGCGCGCGACCCCGGCGATTGACGTGAGCGGCATCAGCAACGTGCGGTTCTGCCGGAACCCGATCACCTCGGCCCTTGAGGTTTTGCCGCCGAAGCTGCTGATGCGGCAAAGGCTCCCCAGCGGCAACGACAGATCCGACGCCTCGATCGTCAATCCGGCGATGCCCTGAACCGTCCCGACGACGCGGAACGGCATCGAGCCTTCAACGGTGTCCAATTGGGCGGCAAGGTGTTTCATCAATTCCCCCTCACCCTAACCCTCTCCCCGGAGGGAGAGGGGATGAATGCGCGGACCCCGGCGCGGGCAACAACTCGGCGGCGATTCGGTCGAGTTGGCCGGCGAGGTCGGCGTCGATCTGGCCTTGCTCGGTGAAGACGCGGCACCCGCCGGCGTCGAGCGCGGGGTCTTCGATCACGTGGACGTGGGCGAGGTTCGGCCACTGCAGGCGCAGTTGCGGGAGCGCCGCGTCGAGCGTCGCCCGTTGGGCCGGGTGGATGGCGACGCGAATGTCCGTCGCGTGAACGACGAGCTTCAATGCCTCGGAAAGATTCGCGGTGAGCACTTCGGGATCGATCAGACCCTGTCGCTTGGTGAGCCGTCGGGCGATCGCGACCGCGAGCTTGACGATTTCGGTCAGTGCGGTCGCCTCCAAATCGCCCCGGCTCGCGTCGAGCGTTGTCGCGGCCCTGGCGAACGCCGCGTGCGCCTGCTGCATTCGCTCGCGGTATTCGTTAAGCGCCAACTGCTGGCCCGCGAGGCGCCCCTGCTCCATGCCCTGGGCGGTCCCCTCCTGCCGCCCGGTGGCCAGCCCCTCCGCCCGGGCCTGCTCCCTGAGCAGTTCCCCCTCTGCCTGGGCCGCGGCGAGCAGTTGCTCCGCCTGCTGCCGGGCGCGAAGCAGGATCATCTTGGCAGAACGCTCGATGTCCGCCAACGAAAACGGCGTCGCCGCCGCCACGGGAGAATTGGACGATTTGATTAAACCCATTGAAATTGATTGTTGTTTGTTGTTTGTTGTTCGTTGATTGTTGTGGGTTGTTTGTTGAACGTCGAATCGGCCCCACAACCCTCAACCCACAACCAACAACCCTCAACGATCATCACACAACCATTTCCTTTTCCCCGCCGCGGCCGGCGATGATGATTTCGCCGGCGTCTTCGAGGCGGCGGACGATGTCGACGATCTTCTGCTGGGCCGCCTCCACGTCGCTGACCCGGACCGGGCCCATGTACTGCATGTCCTCCGCAATGAGCTTGGCCGCCCGCTCGGACATGTTCTTGAAGATCTTGTCCTTGAGCTCCTGGCTGGCGGTCTTGAGGGCCAGCGCCAGCTCGTCGTTCTCGACCTCCTTGAGCACCGCCTGGATCCCCTTGTCGTTGACCAGCAGGATGTCCTCGAAGACGAACATGAGCCGCCGGATCTGCTCGACCAGGTCCGGGTCCTCGGCCTCGAGGCCTTCCATGATCCCCTTCTCCGTGGAGCGGTCGGCCAGGTTCAGGATCTCGGCGACGGTGTCGACGCCGCCCGCCTTTTCGAACGTCTGGCTGACGATGTCGCTGAGCCGGTGCTCGAGGCCGCGTTCGACCTCCTTGATCACCTCGGGGCTGGTCTGCTCCATGTTGGCGATCCGCTTGACGACCTCGACCTGCTTCTGGCCCGGCAGGCCGACGAGGATCTCGGAGGCCTTCTGCGACGGCAGGTGGGCCAGGATCAGCGCGATCGTCTGCGGATGCTCGTCCTGGATGAACGTCAAAAGGTTTTCACTCTCGGCCTTCTGCAGGAACGAGAACGGAGTGGTCTGTACCTGCTGGGTGACCTGCTTGATGATGCGTGCGGCGTCCTCCTGGCTGAGCGACTTGCGCAAGAGGAGCTTGGCATATTCAAGCCCCCCTTCCGGGGAGGCCGCGTTGGCCAGTGCCATGGTGTAGAACTCGCCGAACACGTTGCTGCGGAGGGCCGGGGCGACCTCGCCTATCGAGGCGATTTCGCGGCTGACCTCCTCAACGGCCTCGGGCGGCAGGCGCCTGAGCACCTCGGCCGCCTCGTCCGCGCTGAGCGACAGCAGCAGGATGGCGGCCTTGCGGATGCCGGTGAGTTCGTTGGTGGAAGAGGACGGCATAAGTCTTAACGCCCGATCGATCAAGCCACGCCTGCCGCGTTACGGCCGGCCCATCCACCGCCTGACCAGCGCCGCCGCCGTGTCCGGGTCCTCGCGGACGAGGGTGGAAACCTGGTCGACCATGCGGCCGGCCTTGATGCTGTCGTCGCTCAGTTCCATGCCCTCGAGATGGCCCTCGCCTTCGACGGCCTCGCCGGCGACCATCTCGCCTCCGATGGACATGGAAGCGTTTCCTGCGGCGCCGGCCTTCTCCGACATGGCGCCCGTCGCGGCAGCGGCGGGCAGCGGTGCGGGCGCGGCCTTGCGGACCATCATCGAGGCCATGAACAGGCTCATCATCGCCAGCGTCCCCAACGCGATCTCCTTCGCGTGCCGGCCCACCATCAGCGACAGGCCCACCGTGCTGGCCGACGCAACGGGCGGCGCGGAGAGGGACGGGAACGTGTCAACGTATGCGTAGACCGAGATCTTGTCCGTCGCCGACAGCCCGAGGCAGTTGGCGACCATCTGCCGGTATTTCTCCAGTTCGCTGTTGACGATCGGTTGCAACTGGGCAGAGGTCGGCGTCTGCGTCGACCCGGCCTGCCACTGGAACAGCTTCACGAAATGGCTGAGCGGGAAGCGCACGGTCGCGCTGACCGGCGGCGCGTCGCCGGCCGGCGTGCTGCTGATCGTGTGCTCATCGCTGACGATGACCTGGGACTTCTCCTCGGTCTTTTCGTGCACCTGGCTCACGCCGCCGGACGAGCCACCGCCGTTGACGGAAAGGGCCGTGTTGGAAACGGTCCCCGCCTCGCCGCCGGCCGCGGGGCCGTTGGTCTGGTCGGTCTCGCTGTCCGACTGGGTCACCTTCGTAATCGTTTTCTTCGGGTCGACCTCGTGCTTCTCGGATCGCACCGTGGACGTGTTCAGCTTGCACGTCACGGCGACGAGGATATTGGGCGTGTCTCCGAAACTGTTGCGGACCTTGTCTTCCGCCCGGGCTTCGTTCTGTTGGACCAGTTCGAGCTGTTCGGCGCCGTTGCCCAGGGCGTCCTGCCCGCCGTGTACGCGGTGGGCGTAGCCGTTGATGACGACTTTGATGCGGCTGGAATCCAGGCCGGCGACGGCGCCGCTGACCGCGTCGGCGGCCGTGTCGGCCAAGCCCTGGGGCGCCTTCGCCCCTTCGCGCATCGTGATGTTGACCGTGGCACTGGGCTGAGTGCTCCCTTCCACCCGCTGCTGGTTGGTCGCGTCGATGATCACATCCGCCTGCGCGACGCCGGGCCAGTCGCTGATGACCTGCGACAGCGCTGCCTCTTTGCCATGGTTCCAGATCTTTTGCTGCTTCTCCTGCGAGTCGAAGGGGCTCATCTCCTTGACGATCTCGTCGAAGCCCGCCTGCGTGTTGTGGGGCATGACGCGGGCGTACGTCAGGTCGGACAGGATCTCCATCCGCCGATCGGCGGGGACCAGCAGCTTGTCGCCCGAAACGGTGAACGAGATCCCCTTGGTGGTGAGCCGATCCTGGATCGGGCCAAGGTCGTTGGCGGAGAAGGACTGGTTGAGCAGCGGGACCATCTCGGCCTCGCCGGCGTATTTGCCCCACCAGACGACGGTGATGACCATGATCGCCGCCAGTGAGGCGACGAGCATCTTCTGCGAGGCGTTGAGCCCCGTGAGCTGTTTCTGAATGCGTTCGAGCTGTGCCTTGAGCAGATCCATGATGCGGCCCTCCTTGGCCGATCAACCCTGCTGCGGTGGTGCGCGCGCCGCGCCCTCCTGGGGAGGCGGGCGCGCGCCCGGGCGTCCTGCCCGGGCCTATCAAGGTCCAGCGGGTCGGGGCTAGACCGAGATGCCCTTGATTTCGTCGTAGGCGTCCATCAGCTTGGCCCGAATGGCCAGGAGCGTCTTGAACGCCAGGTCGGACTTCTCGACGGCCGTCATGACGCCGGTGACGTCGTCACTCTTGCCGGTCGTGAGGTTCTCCACCGCCTTGCTCGCATCCTGCTGAAGACGTGAGACCTCGTCAATACTGCTTTTTAGCGCGTCGGCAAAACCCGTCGATCCGGACGGCCCTGCGGGGGCGGCGCGCGACGGGACGCCCCCGCCCGCGAGCTTGCCGATCAGGTTGTTGTCCGCGCCGTTGACCATCTGGAGATCTCAAATTTCAAATTTGAGATTACAAATCTGCCGGCCAGTTTCCCACGCTTTTGGCGAATTGCAAATCCGTCTTCACGAATTGCAAGATTTGCTACGCCAGCAGTCGCAACGAAGCGTTGATCATCGACTTGGTCACGTCCATCATCGTGACGTTCGCCTCGTAGGCGCGGGAGGCCTCGATCGCGTTGACGAATTCGACCGTCGGGTCGACGTTCGGGTAGTTCACGTACCCGTCCTTGCCGGCGTCCTGGTTCCACGGCTCGTAGCGGCGCAGGAACGGCGAGCGGTCCTGCTTCACCGCCTCGACGTGGACGCCGGGCTTCGACGAGTCGCCCGGCGCGCCGGGCGCGATCACCGCGAACCGCCGGCGGTACGGGTTGGGCTTGCCCGAGGCGTCGTGCGTCGTGTTCGCGTTGGCGATGTTGCCGGCGATCACGTCCATCCGGGCGCGCTGCACCGTCAAACCCGCCGCGCCGATATCGAGTGCGTCGAACATGCGTCCTATCCTCCCGCGCTATCAGGGCTGGCCCCGCAGCGCCGACTGCATCAACTGGAACTGATCGCGGAGCAGCTCGATTGCCAGGTTGTGCATCAGCGCGTTCTTCGCCTGGTCGCTCATGAGCTGTTCCATCGACCGGGTCTGCCCGTCGTGAAACAGGATGCCGCGGTGCGTGTCCTGGACATCGGCTCCGATGTCGTCGAACGACACGCTGCCCGGCGTCGAGGCATCCGCCTGGCCGGCCCGCTCGGCCAGCAACTGCTGGAACTTGTCGACCGACAGGTCCTGCTGCCGATAGCCGGGCGTGCTGATGTTCACCACGTTCTGGGCGATCAGTTTGTGCCGCGCCGCTGTGAAGCGGAGCGTCTGCTCGAGCAACGGTTCGGCCCCGTCATTCAGCAGCCGGTCAATGAACATGGCCCGCGGCCTCCAAAGTCAAACTTCGTGCCAAAGGCTCCGCCATTTGGCAGATCGAAAATTACGAAACATTATTGGTCATCGGCCAGGCCCGCCGCGTGACTTCATGCGCGGCAGCGCAAATCATGCACTCTCGGCCCACTGTCCTTCTTCTTTCCATCGCTTGAGCTTCATGCCTAGCGTCCGCACGCCGATGCCCAGCGCACCGGCGGTCTTCTGGCGATGGCCCTTGAACTGTTCGAGGGTCGAGAGAATCACCTGTCGCTCGATGTCGGCCAGCGGCTTGCCCGCCAGATCCTGGATCGCCGAGCCGTTCGCGGCGTCGGTAATCTTCAGCCACGGCTCGATCGTCGAGGCGCGGATCACGCCCGGCTCAGTTTCCAGAACGCACGCCCGCTCGATGATGTTCTGCAGTTCCCGCACGTTGCCGGGCCACGAGTACCGCTGAAATAACCGCAGCGCCTCGGGCTCGACGTGGCGGAAGATGGCGTTGTCTCGCTTGGCGATCTGGTACAGGAAGTGGCGACAGAGTTCCGCGACGTCCTGCGACCGCTGACGCAGCGGCGGCAGCTCGATCGGGACGACGTTCAGCCGGTAAAACAAATCCTGGCGGAACTTGCCCTCGGCGACTGTCTCCTCGAGGTTTCGGTTGCTGGTGGCGACCACCCGCACGTCCACCTGCTGGCTGATGCTGCTGCCGACGCGCTCGAACGTGTTTTCCTGCAGGACGCGGAGCAGCTTGGCCTGGAGCGAGGGGACGATCTCACTGACCTCATCGAGCAGGAGCGTGCCCCCGTCGGCCAGTTCGAACCGGCCCCGCCGCAGGCGGTCAGCCCCGGTGAAGGCGCCCTTCTCGTGGCCGAACAATTCCGATTCGAGCAGGTTTTCCGACAGGGCCGCACAGTTGACCGCGAGCATCGGGCGGTCGCGCCGGTCGGAGGCCTGGTGGATCGCGCGGGCGACGACTTCCTTGCCCGTCCCGCTTTCGCCGCGGATCAGCACCGTGGCACTGCTCTTGGCGACCAAATCGATTCGCATGCGGACGTCGCTCATCACGTCGGAGCTGCCGATCAGCGGCCGCGGGGCGAGCGACTCGGTGATGCTCCGCAGCGCCTGGTTCTCGCGGATCAGGCGGCTGTGTTCGAGCGTACGCTCGATCAGCAGCTTGATCTCGTCGCCGTCGAACGGCTTCTGGATGTAGTCGTAGGCGCCGAGCTTCATCGCCTCAACGGCGGTGTTGACCGTGGCGAAGGCGGTCATCAGGACGACCGGCATTTCAGGCCGCAATCGCCTGGCTTCGCCCAGCAGTTCGATACCGGTCATCTTTGGCATTTTCAGGTCGGTGATGAGCAGGTCGAACCGCCCGGCCTGGAGGCGGCCGACCGCCGCCGCGCCGTCGCCGCAGGCGACGACCTCGTGCCCTTCCCGCACGAGCGTGCCAGCGAGCGAATCCCGCATCATCTCCTGGTCGTCACAAATGAGAATCTTCGCCATGTCTGTTCCGACCTCCTGCGTCTCGCCCCCTCTCCCTCCGGGAGAGGGTCGGGGTGAGGGGGAATTACGAGCGCCTCACCTGCCGTTCAAACATCTCCTCCAGCTTCCCCTCACCCCAGCCCTCTCCCGGAAGGAGAGGGAGCAAGAGGGAAGCGTTCACGTCAAATCCGAATCTCAAACCGCGCCCCACCGCCGTCCTCGTTGGACGCAGTAATCGTTCCGTCGTGGGCCTCGACGATGCGGTGGACGATCGCCAGCCCCAAGCCCGTGCCGGTCTCCTTTGTCGTGAAGAACGGGTTGAAGATCCGTTCGAGGATCTCCGGCTCGATGCCCGGGCCGCTGTCGCGGACCGACAGGTGGAACTGCCTCGCCCCCGAGCTTTCCGGACGGCGGGCAAACTGCACATGGATGCTGCCATCGCCCGATTCGATTGCCTCCGCCGCGTTCAGCACGAGGTTGAGGACCGACTGGCCCAGCAACAGCGGGTCGACGTTCACCAACAGGGGCCGCGGGCCTTCGACGCGGCATTCGACGCCGCGGTCGTTCAGCGATTTCTGCGCATACTCGACGGCTTGCGCCACGATTTGGGACAAGTCGGCCGGCTCCGGATTCACGGCGATCTCGCGCGTGAACTGAAGCACCTGTCCGACGAGCGCTTCCAGCCGCTTGACGCCCGCGGAGATCTTCCGGACGGTGCGGAGCGGCTCCTCGCGGTCGGCCAGGTCGTGGGCGAGCATCGACGCGTAGAGCTGGATGCCGCCGAGCGGATTGCGGATCTCGTGCGCGAGTCCCGCCGCCATTTCGCCGAGCGCGGCCAGGCGGTTCTTCCGTTCCAGCAGGCGGTTCTTTTCGCTCAGTTCCTGCCGCAGGTGCTCGACGGTCTTGCGCAACTGCTCGTGCGACTGCTGGAGGCGTTCGGTGACCTCGCTGTAGGCGAGGATGATGCGGCCGAGTTCCTCCATCCGCTTGGCGGCTTCGGTCGGCGAAAGCGCGGCGCGGGCGGGGGCGGCAGCGACGGCGGCAGCAGCCACGGGCCGCGGGTCTTCGCGAAGTTGTTGAGGCTGCGCGATCATTGCTGCACGTCGACGCGCGGCCGCGGCGTCCCGTAGGCCGCGGTCACGTAATTCCGGTTCACCTGGCGCGCCGTGGTCGCCCGGTTGATCTCGCGGCCGAGGTTGAGCTTCCGCTGCTGCAGCACCAGCGCGTCGTCCTGGTCGGCGGCGGTGATCTGCTGCAGGAGCGTTCGTGTCTCGGCAAGCAACCGCTCGGCGAGCTCGCGATCAGCCGGCGCGAGCCGCGCGACGTAATCGGCCCACTGCCGCTTGGCCGGCGCGACGGTTTGCTCATGCGTGGCGATCTGCTCGAGCACGCCCTGCCGCGCCTTGAGCACCTCCAGCAGTTGCTCGGTGCGGCTCTGGCGGACGTGCTCGTGCTGGATGGCGGCCAGCTTCGACAGCCGCCGGTAGCACTCGACCTGCTCGGCCAGCGCGGAGAGGACCGGGTCGCCGTTGTTTTGCGTCACTGGGTTCCTCCCTTGGAAAGATGCTGGGCGGCGGCGGCGATCCGCTCGTCGTCCAGGCCGTTCCACATGCCGGCGTCGCTGGTCCACTTCAGCCACTTCTGCCAGTAGGCCTTGGGCATCGCGAACGCGCCGTCGTTGAACGCGTCGGCCGGCATGCGCGACAGCAGCGTCTTGGCCCGCTCGTTGGCCCGCTTGGCCTCGAGGAATTTACCCTCCTCGCAATAGGCGTTGACGATCTGCACGTAGGCCGACAGGGCCGAGGAATCGTCCTGGTACCGCATGGCCGCCGCGTCGTAGGCGGCGATCGCCTCGTCGTACGACTGCAGGTCGTAAAGGCAGTCGGCCCGGTAGAAGTAGGCAAGCTTGAGGTAGAGCTTGTCCATCTCGCCGGCCGGCGTCGCGTCGCGGAATAGGTCGATGAGCTGGTCGTAGAACTTCCTGGCCTTGCCAAGCCGATCGGCGCGTGCGGCCCGCATCTCCTCGGCCTGGGGGCCGGACTTCATGTCGAGCTGCGCGACGCTCTTGCGGTAGCTGTCGGCCATGAAGAAGTAGATCTGCGGCTTGCGCGCGTCGTTCGGGTACCGCTGGGTCATTTCCCCGAACCGAACCACCGCATCCGCATACCGCCCGGTGCGATAGTAGAGGTGGGCCAGCTCGAACAGCGCCTGGCCGAATTCCTCGGCCTCGGGGCCGAGCACCTGGCTGTCCAGCTCATTGAGCAGCACCTTTTCGGCCCGGGCATCGAACTCCGGGCCTTTGGCGATGTACGCCTGGGCCAGCGGCACGCCGGACTTGGAGGCGGCGAGGCTCCGCGGGTATCGGAGTTGGTTCCGCTCGAATGCGTCGATGGCCTTGTCGTAAAGTCCTGCGGCCTGGTAGGCCCGGCCGAGGCGCAGCAGCGCGTCGGGCGTCTGCCCGTCGTTGGGCCGTTCGGCGGCGAACAGTTCCAGCGCCGACGTCACCATCTGCATGTTGCCGGCCCGGTCGTACAGGTCGACGCCCTTCCACATCGCCTCGGCGTGGGCCTTGTCGTCGGCCAGCGTGAGCGACCGCGAATAGGCGATGTACGCGTCGGCCGCCTTCGTGCGGAATTCGCGCACCTGCTGCTGGCGGCGGATCTTTTCCGGCGCGTCGGCGGCGTCGGCGATCGACCGCTCGATCTGGTTGCCCTGCCGCTCGTACACCGACGCGAGCCGCACGTAGAAGTCGGCCGGCGGGTCGTGCTCGAGCATCTGCTCGTACCCGAGCAACTCCAGCGCGGCCGGGAACGCATCGCGGCCCGCGAGGATCGCGGCCGATTGCTTCAGCCCGGCGATCGCATCCGCCTTGTACTTGTCGAGGCGATGATCGCTGGCGATCTCGTTGGTCAGGTCATGCAGGTCGCTCAGGCCGCCGGCATCCTGGCCGAGCTGAACCCGGCACGCGCCCCGGCCCAGGCGAGCGGACGTGGCGGAGCTCGATTCGGGATGGCTGGTGAGCACCGCCTGATAAAACGCGATCGCCTCCTTCGGGTCGTTCGCGTCCTGGCGGAGCCTGCCGAGCAGGCAGGCGGCGTCCGCGTCGAGCGGCTGGGCCGTCGTCAGCAGGTCCCGCGCGATTCGGACCAGTCGCTCGGCCTCGGCCGAGTTGCCGGTCTTCCAGGCGCAGTAACCGAGCCGATAGTTCGCCTCCCCCTGCACCGCGGGATCCACCGCCAGACGCGCGGATTCCGTCAGGAGCGACTTGGCATCGGCATAACTGCCGCGGGCGATCAGCAGCTTCGATTTCTGCTGCAGCGCCCATGCCCGCTCGGCGTCGGCGAGCTTGGGATCCTTCAGATAGTCCTCGACCGAGGCATCGGCGACGCTCGGATCCGGCAACGTCAGTTGAAGCTCGATGACCTTCCGCTGCAGGTTGGGGAACCGCCGCGGGTCCATCGCCATCGCGTGGCGGTAGGCTTCGAGCGCGTCGGTCGTCTGGCCGAGCGCCTCGTAACTTTCGCCGACGCGGCGGTAGACGTCCGGGTCGGCCTTCTCGCCGCCGGCCAGCGCGAGGCGGGTCTGTTCGATGATCCGTCGGTGATTCGCCGAGATCGAAATGTGCCGTAACCTCTGCGCGTCCTCCAGCGACTCGGCCAACATCATGTGGATGCGGGCCTCGTTCTGCGGCGAGAGCTTTTCAGTCGTGATCAGCTTATTCAGTTGGTCGAGGGCGGCTTCGGGCCGGTTGAATTTCAGGAACGTTCGGGCAAGGTCGATTTTCTGATCAATCGTCAGGGCCGGGGCGGGGTTGATGAACAGATAGGCCGAGGCGCCGAACAGGGCCAGCGAAAGCAGCAGGAGCGGCAACTGCCAGAGTCGGGCAAGGCGGGGGTATGCGTAACTCGACGCCATGGCTTCCGTGCCTTCCACAGATCCGCGCGGTGCGGGCCCGTCCTGGCCACGCCCGCCACCCCGAACCGCAATCCATTGCGCGAGGCGAACGGGTCCGATAATAATCGGCAATCCGACAAACGCAAGCCGATGTGAGATTTGGGCGCGGATCGCTCAAAGCGAAACGACGCTTCCCGACCCAAGATGTCTGCCAAATGCAATCACAGAGGGCGCGGAGCCGGTGTCATCGCCCGGCAAAGGCGAGTGTTTTTCGGGGCAGTTCGGCGACGAGGAAGCGGTGCCGCTTGCCGTCGGGGTCGGTGGCGGCGAGGAAGACCTGCTCGGCGGCCAGGACGTTTTTCACGTCGTCGCCCCAGACGTTTCGCCGAAGGTGCAGGTGCCGCCAGTGCCGGGGCGCCAGGTTGATCACCTGAACCTCGGCGATGTCCTCGCGCATCGGCTCGACCTTCAGGGAATCCGCGTCGCCCGGCGTGATGGAGAGCCGTCGCTTCCCGTTTGCCACGAACTCGACGCAGACCTCGCGCAGCCCTGTCGGCTCCAGGCTGGTGTTGAAAATGTCGGCGGTGAAGTAGAAATGGACGAACTCCGCGTCGGGCGGCGGGACCTCCTTGGGCGTGCCGCCGGCCGGCCCGCGGGCCAGGTATTGGAGCCGCCAGTCGGATACGTAAACCCGCTCGCCCCCCTTCGCCCGCATCCATCGGTCGGCGCAGAATCCGGCGACCGCGCCGACAATGCCGGCCGCACCGCTCACGATCCCTGTGATCAGAATTTCGTTCTCCATAGCCATGAGCGCATTCTAAGGCTGCGACCCCGGCAATGTTCCGGAAACCCGGAAAAGTTCCCGAAACAGATTCATCATTGCGCATCCGTGCGGGCGCAATTCCTGCCGAACCAGGGGGCGATCACAGGACGATCGCCCGGCCTGATAAGTACAAGATCGGTCAAAAATGGGGAACGGATTATGTGGGTTTGCGGTGGCTCTGGAGCCAATTGCGAAAGCTCTTCATCGCCGCCGACTGGCTCTCGGTGACGGCGAGTAGGACGATTTGATTTACGACTCCCATCGGCAGGTTCGCAAACGCGAGGCTTTGCCGGGCAGATTGGTATTCGCCACCGACCAGATGAAGGGGCACGACTTGCGCGCCCACGCAGGTCCAAACCTCCGGCACGCCCATGGCGGCATAAATCGGCTGACGCTCGACGAGCGGCCGGGAAATGTCTACCTCAATGACCAAATCCGGGGGCGGGTCGACCGAGAGGTCGATTTCATCCTTCTGCAGGATGTCGGCGGCGTGCGCGACGTAATAGCACTCGTCCGGTTCGAGCCCCTTTTGAAGGTCCTCCCGCCGGAATGTCATCGAGCCGCCCGCCTCGACGACGATGTCCATCGCTTCGCCATACGCTTCAACGATCCGACCGAGAATATTCTTGACGCGCTCGTGCAACCGGGACGGAGACATGATCTCGAGCCTTCCGTTGTCGAACGTGAGTCGGGTCGGGCCGTTGCCGATCTCGGTAAGCATGCGTTCGTAGAACGCCCAACTGACGTTCTCGAGGACGACCCGGCTCTCGGGGTTCGCGGGTGGACTTTGAACCAACGTCATAAGGCTCCTCTGCTAGCACCGATTCTACGTTCCGCAGCCCTCGTAAGAAACAACCCCTCCGCGACCGAATGATCGCAGAGGGGTTTCGTTTCCCGAGACGATGAGCTCGCGACAGCGCGCGATTACAGCTTCGCCGGCACGACGAACGGCGCGCGGTAGTCGCGGGTGAGGAACGCGTTGGCCCGGCCCTCGGCGAACGTCTCGGCCTGCGGGTCGAACGCGAGCTTCGGACCGACCGATTCGGTGACCTTCTCGATCGCGACCGCGTTCTCCTTCAGGTGCTGTTCGTACCGCTTGTAGGCCTCCGCCAGGTCCGTGCTCTCGGCGACGACCTTCGGCGTCGGGTCGAACTGCTCCTGCTCGCCCATGCGGTAGGAGATGTTGCCCAGGTGGCACAGGGCGGCCGAGTAGTGGCCGTCGAGGACCGGGCAGTGCAGCTCTTCCTGCTTGTGGCTCTTCACCGCGCTGATGAAGTTGTTGAAGTGGCTGCCGCCGCCCTTGAACGACTTCATCTGCTTGCCGTCCTTGTCGAACGCGACGGCGGTGCCGTAGTCGGAGCCGATGGCGACGAACCCGTTCTCGCCGTAGATGATGTCGCCGACGGAAATCGGCTTGGCCTGCTTGCCCTGGCCGGCCGGCATGCCCTTGGTTTCCAGGCCGCGGACTTCGAACAGCAGCTTGCTGTCGCCGAAGTCGTAGAACGTGAGCAGCGTGTTGGGGGTCTGCCCGTCATCCGTATAGCTGAAGCGGCCGCCGATGCCGACGGCGGACGTCGGCAGTGACTTGTTCAGCGCCCAGCGGGCGATGTCCATCTGGTGGACGCCCTGGTTGCCGATGTCGCCGTTGCCGTAGTCCCAGTTCCAGTGCCACTCGTACAGGAAGCGGTTCTCGTTGAACGGCCGCTTGGGCGCCGGGCCAAGCCAGGTGTCATAGGCAAGGGTCGCCGGCGCGGTGCTGTCGGGCTTGTGGCCGATCGTCTTGCGGCGCTTGTAGCAGAGTCCGCGGGCGAGGACCACCTTGCCGATGCCGCCCTCGTGGATGAACTTGATCGCCTCGGCGGTGGCGCGGTTCGACCGCGACTGCGTGCCCGCCTGGCAGATCCTGTCGTACTTCACCCGAGCGTCTTCGAGGCGGCGGCCTTCGGTCACGTTGTGGCTGACGGGCTTCTCGACGTAAACGTCCTTGCCCGCCTGCATCGCCCAGATGCCGGCCAGTGCGTGCCAGTGGTTTGGCGTCGCGATCGAGACGGCATGGATGTCCTTGTCGTCAAAAAGCTGGCGAAGATCCTGGTAGGTCTTGGCGACCGGATGGCCCTTCTCGGCGAGCTTGTCCTGCGCCTTCTTGAACTGCGACGTGTCCACGTCGCACAAAGCGGCGATCTCAACGCGGTCATCGTTGATGTACCCATCAATGTGGTTCAGCCCGCGACCGTGCAAGCCGATCACCGCCAGGCGAATCCGCTCCGAGGGGGGCGTGTTGCTGACCAGCGGAGCCTTCTCCGCCTCGCGGCTGGCCTTCACCTCGGCCGCGTGGGCCACCTGGGCCGCGGCAAGGCCCGCGGCGGCCGTCATCAACGTGTGTTCCAGAAACGATCGTCTCGTCATGTCGGCCATGGCATCGGTCTCCAAGCAAGGATGAGAAGAGGTTCGCGCCAGATCTCAGCCCCGGGATGCCATGGCCCCACGCGGGCCGGCAAATCAACCGGGGCGAAAGAATTGGACACTGATCGCAATACACCGGACCGGCCAGGATGTTAACACCCCGAACGCATTTGCACCATCGCGAAATGCATTTTGCGTCAGGCGGGCTCGACGGGCCCCGACGTGACTTGCATCGCGGGGCGGGCGTTCGCCCGTTCGAGCAGGTTGCGAACCTCCGCGTCGGTGGTCTGCGAAAAGTCGTCGTACCAGAGGCCGACGGCATCGAACGGTTCCGGCGTCAGGGCGCAGACCACATCGTCCACTTCGTGCCGAAACGCCTCGCATGTTTCCACCGCCGCAACCGGCACGGCGACGATGATCTCCCTGGGCCCCTGCTGCCGCAGCGCTTGCACGGCCGCCCGCATGGATGAGCCGGTCGCCAGCCCGTCGTCGATCAGGATCACCGTCCGCCCCGCCACCCGGATCGGCGGGCGGCCGTCGCGGTACTCGCGCTCGCGCCGATCAAGCTCCCGCTCCTCGCGGGCCGCGACGGCGTCGATTACGTCGCGCGGGATATTCAGCAGGCGGACGACGTGGTCGTTGAGCACGCGGACGTGCCCGCTGGCGATCGCCCCCATCGCCAGTTCCTCCTGCCCCGGCACGCCGAGCTTGCGGACGAGGAACACATCGAGCGGCGCGTCCAGCGCCGGTGCGACTTCGAACCCAACCGGCACGCCCCCGCGCGGCAGGGCAAGCACGACTGCGTCCGGCCGGTTCGCATACGCCGACAGCGCTCGGGCCAAGGCACGGCCCGCATCGGCACGATCATGAAAGGGGGCAGCCATGGGGAGTTCCTTGAAGTTGCAAATATCGCCCCAGCACAAATCAACCGCGATGCAAGAGAGGTGCCGATATGGCCTCGCGTAAAACGTAAAGACGTAAAACGTAAGAACTCCCCTTCCGTTTTGCGTCTCTACGTTTTACGCAATTCAGTCATGCACATCCGGCGCTGACGCGCCGCGGTCGGGCGAGCCCGCCGTGGCTTGGGCGTAGTTCACGAACGCAACCAGCGCCACGCCGCCGATACAGTTGCCAATCAAGACCGGCCACGCGAAATGTGTGAGGTATTCCATCCACGTGTGCTGGTGGGCGGCGACCGTGTAGAAGCAGTAGATCGACCCGATGATGATGTGGCTCAGCCCGCCGAGCCCGACGATGTAGGGGATAAAGACCAGGATCCAGATGCGGGCGGTCTCCGCCTCCGGCAGCATCCACACCATGATCGCGATCAGCCACCCGGCGAAGATCGCCTTCAGAAACAGCGTCCACCGAAACGGCTGCATCGCCTCCATGCTGATCCGCAGGAACGCGGCCCGGTCGTCCTCGGAGAAGACCGTACTCCGCTGCAGCACGTAGGCGACCGCCATCGCCCCGACCAAGTTCGCGATCAGCACGATGCCCCAGAGGCGGGACGTGTTCCGAAGAGTTTTACGATCGCGTCGCTTCAGCAATGACAGGACCGGCGTCAACGTGTTTTCGGTAAACAGTTGCTGCCGCCCGAGGATGAGGATGAGGAACCCGACCGTATACCCGAGCTTGCCGATCAGGTCGCGCCAAGGCGCGTCCGGCAGCCGCGATTGCAGCAGCCCGTCGGCCACCAGCGAAAACCCCATCGACATCCCCGCCGCCAATCCGCTCCAGGCGAGCGCCACGGTGGGCCGATCCAGTTCCTCCTCCGCCTCGCGGAGGATCGCCCGGTAGACGATGTGCGCGCTGGCCGCCGACTTCTGCAGCACTTCCTGGTGCTGGTACTCCTCGTCCCGCTCCTTCCACTTCTGCTCCCGATCCTTCTCCGGCTCCGCCTCCGCCTCCGGCCCGCCCTTGCCCTTCCGGTCCGCGGCCTGCTCTTCAGGCTTGGCCTTTCCGTCGGCGATCGGATTCTCTCGCATAGCGCTCCTTTGCGGAGCCGCTCCGTGCAAGCGTAATGCCGCGAGTTTGAGCCGTCCCCCCGTTCCCGGGAATGTGGAATCTCAACCGGACGGGCCTATTCCCCGCCGCCCGCGTTCGCTGTGAAAAGCGCTTATGGCCGCTGTGGACCGCCGCAAGTCGGCAGAATACGATGCCGCCCATAAGAAGAAAGGGGTTGATCTATGTCCGCGAACACCCGGACCGGACGTTCCCGCGAGCAGCCCTTGCCTAAGGGGCTCAAGCCTGCGGCTCCCATCGCGAACAAGAAGTTGCTGAACCTGCTGAAAGGCGAAGACATCACGATCAGCGGTGGGACGCGCTCGGTCGTCAACGGGCGGCCGTTGCTCGGCGCACAGGCAGCCCATCGTTGACGCGCCGTCGGTTCAACCTGCAAACCCGGTGACGCCCGCCATGAACCGCTGCGGGTTACGATGGCAATTATGCGGCGAGCAGTCATCGGCCTATCGATCGTTCTCGGCATCATTCTCGGTGTGGCGGGGACGATCTTCGTCCAGTGGTGTCTCGCCCCCGAACGGATGGCGGCCCTCCCATCACCCGACGGCGATTGGGAGTTCATCGTGGAGAGGCAGAATTCGTTCTTCGGCGCGCCTTATCGCATCTTTCGAATCTGCTCACGTGATGACGGAGAACCGGTGGACGGCCCGATCTACATCCAACACGAGTACGCGTCCGGCGGTCCCGACATGTCATCGATGCAGACGTACTGGCGTGGAAACACCGCCGTGGCGGATTTCGGCTACTTTCGACTTGAGAGGACAATTGCTCCTGGCAGCAACCAATGGGAATGGAAGTCTAGTCCCGTGCCTCCGGCAACGTCGAGACCAGCGACTCAGCCCTGACAGCAGGCAGGCGAGCCGGATAGGATTGGCCTCGGCGGCGGAACAGCACGCGAGGAACTCGATATGCCGGCAATCTACGAGGTCACATTCTTACCTGAAAGAAGGGTGGTAAACTTTGCGGCGTCGCATCGGAACGTCTACAGCCTCGCGCATGGAATTCGGCTGCCTCTGTATAGGACGCCTGTGTGGTGCCGGCATTGCCATCGCGTGACGGACGGCGAACGCATCGATTCGATCGAGGAGATTGACCAATCGCTCGCGGACTTGAGCGACCCGAATTCGCGAGTCCGCCGGCAGTTCGCCAATGTTCCGTTCAGCGACGACTTTCTTCAGAGTATGCGTGAGGACGCACTGCGTCGCCGCCTGTGGCGCGAAACTCGCTCCGCCCCGCCCAAATGTCTCCGCTGCGGATCGGCTGCAATCTTCGTGGTCCCGATTGGTGAGCCCTTCGCGAACCCTGACGGCCGCGGAACGATCGAAGTCCGGCCCGTTGGTATCTATACGGAAAACTATCCGGAAGGTGATCCGTACGACTATTTCACGCCAGAAGGCGACCGGATCCCCGACCACCGCGACGCGTCGACCGACTGCATCTGATCCGCATGCCACGTCGCTTGGATCGCCGCGGCTGAGGTGTGTGGCAGCGACGGAGGATCGGCATGAGGCTTCCCCGTGACACGGGTTTTCAACCACTCCTGTCCGGCTCCGCGAGTCGGTTAGGGTGCACGCGGCCGGGGTTTTCCGGCCGATTCGCGTTTTCGTTAG
>DASXMX010000277.1:0-9653 GCA_036495445.1 Tepidisphaeraceae bacterium | reverse complement strand
CCCGGGCCGCACCGAGGATCTGCTCTTGGCCGGTCCGAACCACGGCGAGGTGCGGTTTCATCAGAGCTTCAGCCTGGCCGAGGTGCTGATCGAGTATGACCTGCTCCGGGCGGTGGTGATGGAACAGGTGGTCACCCATTTGGGCCGGAAGATCGAGGCAGATGAGGTGGTCGGGCTGAACGGCGTGGTGGACCTTTCCGCCCGCCGGGCGACGCTCGCGTACGTCGATTTCCAATCCCGCCAGCTTCAGGCCGCCACCGAGGCGCAGAGTAAATACCTTTCATTCCTCTCCCACGACCTTCGCGGCGGGCTCAACGGCGTGTTCCTCATGATCGAGGTGCTTCGCCGTGAACTGGCCAACGAGTCGCGCCTGGCCTCCACTGTGCAGGACCTGGACACGATGCGGCGGTCGTTGCTCGAAACCGTCGGCACGATGGACCGCTTTCTCCACGCCGAGCGGTTCCGCAAGGGCAAGGTGGAGCTCAAGCCCGGGCGAATCCACATCAAGCACCTGCTGAACGAGACCGTCTCCCATTTCAGTTACCAGGCGAAGGACAAGGGGCTGCAGATTCGAGTCGACTCGCCGGGCGATTGCAGCGTAACCTCCGATCGCGAACTGCTGTCGCTGATCTTTCAGAACCTGGTCTCGAACGCGGTGAAGTATTCCCCGTCGGGCGAGATCGTGGTGAGTGCCCGATCGACAGATGAGGGCGGGTGCCTCATTGGCGTCGCCGACCAGGGTCCCGGTATCGCGACGGACCGCCTGAACGAACTGTTTGCCGCCTTCACCCGCGGTGAAACGCACGGCCAGCCCGGCGTTGGCCTGGGCCTGTCGATCGCCCGCCAGGCTGCGGAGTATCTGGGTGCGAAGGTTTGGGCCGAGTCCAAGCCCGGCGAAGGTTCGACGTTCTTCGTTCAAGTTCCCGGTCAGATTCCTTCCGACCGCCCCCGAGCGGGTTAGGCAAGGGGCTCATTCGGCCAACAGGTTGGCCCAATCATCGGCGGCGCGGGCGAGGCTGTAGGATGCTTGCACGTCCTCCCGCGCGGCCCGGCCCATTCGCCCGCGCAACTCCGCGTCACCAGCGAGCCGCGTGATGGCGGCCGGCCACGCCATGGCGTCCTTCGGCAAAAATCCAGTCATCCCGTCGCGGACGATCTGCGCGTTAGCCCCGACTGGCGACGCGATGATCGGCAGGCCGGCCGCCATGTATTGCAGGATCTTGAACCCACACTTACCCAGCGTCCATTCGTCCGCTGGCGTCGGCGCAATCCCGATGTCGCCCCGGCAAAGGGCGGCGGCTTCGGTCTGCTCGCTCCAGGGCTCGTGTTCGACCGGAAGCGTTGCGCTCTGGACCGTCGCGTCGGCGATCGTGAGGAGCCGCAGGCCGGGGACGGTCTTGGCCGCCTCATCGAATGCGGGGAGGAATTGCCGCACGTAGGGAATTGTTGAATGCGACCCGATCCAGACCAGCCGCGGGGTCGGTGTAGGGCCGTGGGTCTTAATCTGATAGCGCCCGGCATCGAGCATCGTGGGGATGATCGATACCCGCCGGCCCTGATCGCGGAAGATCTGGGCGAGGTATTCGTTGCCGGCGACGACGTGGTCGAGGATCCGGGCCGTCGCCCGGAACCGACGGCCCGTCCGCCAGCGGGAGATCCGGCCGACCTGCCGGTTGTGGAACATCAGCGCGTCGTCAATGTCGTAAAAGATCTTCCGCGCGTGCCGGTGGAGGACGCCGGCATCGAGCGGGTCTAGGAACCGGCGCTGCAGGAGGACGGCGTGATACGTCCCGGCGTTCCGCAGGATCCGCCGCAACTCCGACCCTGCCAGCCAACCTTTGGGACGGATGCAGATCTCCCATTCGAACCCCCGCTCCGCAAGCAGCGGCGCCAGCGCCGCGATCCGCAGGCGGAAAGATGCTTGAGCAGGATTGTTGGCCAACACCAGAACACGCTTCATCCGGCGCGATTATGGAGGCTGCTCATGTCGGACGCAATTTGGCCGGATGCGCTTCCCGTGACTCAGGGCACCGGGACCCGGCATCCATTTACATTGGGTTCGCTTCTGGTAATTTCCGCGCCCCTGTCGCGCACGCAGGGAATCTGATTCATGAGCCTTGAAGTCGCCGTGCAACCCGTCATCCTGTTGGGCATGCATCGCTCCGGCACCGCGATGATCGCGCGGCTGCTGGACGAGTTGGGCCTGTTCCAGGGCGGCGAGTTGCAGGAAGACCACGAGTCGGTCTGGTTCCTCGACATCAACGACCTTCTGCTCAAGCGCGTGAACGCGGCTTGGGACCACCCGCAGCCGATCGTCGAGTTCCTGCGAAATCCCGAGGCGTTTGACCTCACGCGGCGTTGCCTGGAGGACGACCTTTCGTCAAGCCGGTCGCGCCAGTTCCTGGGGCTCAAGTGGTCGCAGCCGGGCAGGTCGCTGTTGACCTACGACCGGCCGTGGGGGTGGAAGGACCCGCGGACCGTCTTCACGCTGCCGCTCTGGCTGGACCTGTTTCCCGGGGCGAAGCTGGTCTACATCATCCGCAACGGCGTGGACGTCGCCAGCAGCCTGCGGGTGCGCGAGACGCGCGAGCTGGAACGCCGGCGGCGCGAGTTCGATTCGAAGCCTGCCACCGGCAGTCGCTCGCGGCTCGAGCGGGCCGGGTTCAAGGGCTCGGCCCGGTGCCTCACGCTTTCGGGCGGATTCTCGCTCTGGGAGGAATACGTCGCCCGGGCCGAGGAACTCCTCGCCACGGTGTCGAACCCGAAGCACGTCATTCGGTACGAAACGTTCCTCGCCGATCCGGCGCAGCCCCTTGCCGAGCTGGCGCGGTTCTGCGGGGTGGAATCGGGCGAAGCGGCGGTGCGGGAGGCGATCGGCCGCGTCGGCGTCAACGCGAGCCGTGCCAACGCGTACGCCGCCGACTCGGAAGTCCGCGACTTTCACGCCCGCGTTCGCATCTCGCGGTGGATGACCCATTACGGGTACGCGGAATGAACGAGCGGGCGGTCGACGTTTCGATTCTGATCGTGAACTGGAATGGCCAGCGCGTCCTGGGCAACTGCCTCGCATCCCTCCAATCCGGGCACCAAGACATCAGGCTTGAGGCGATTGTCGTCGACAATGCCTCGACCGATGGCTCGGCCGACCTCGTGCCGCGCGCGTTCCCGGAAGTTGTTCTGATCCGCAACGAATCGAACCGCGGCTTCGCCGCTGCAAACAACCAGGCGTCGGGGCGGGCGAACGGCCGGTATCTTCTTTTCCTGAACAACGACACGGTCGTGCCGCCCGGCACAATCGGCCGCCTCGTGCAATACCTCGACGAACATCCGGACGTCGTGGCGGCGGGGCCGAAGCTAATCGGGGAGGACGGGCTGCCTCAGCGCAGCGGCCGCAATCTCCCGACCCTGGGCGCGCTGATGCATCGCGGCGTGCTGCCGGTCCGGTGGACGCACCTGTTCGCCCGCCCGTACCGCGACTACCGCCACGCGTTCGATCCGAACGTGAGCGGCGCGGTCCCGCAATTGGCCGCCGCGGCGCTGTTGATGCGACGGGAGGTATTCGCCCAAATCGGCGGGTGGGACGAGTCGTTTCAGTTCGGCGTCGAAGACGTCGATTTCTGTCTGCGGCTGGCGCGGCTCGGGGCGATCCACTACCTGGCCGACGCACAGATCACGCACTTGGGCCGGGTGAGTTCGCACCTCAATCGCGGGTGGGTCTTCCGCAGCTACCAGTGCGGGTACGTGAAGTACTTCCGCAAGCATCATCCGAACCGACTGGCACCGCTGGCTTACAAAGTGGGGATCACGATCGATGCGCCGATTCGATTGCTCCCGCTTGTGATCAAAGTGGGCCTTAGCCGGTTGGCCGGTCGCCGCGAAGAGGCGAACCGCAGCGCCCGGCGCGCCGCCGCGATCTGGTTCTTCCTGACCCGCGGTTTGGTGCAGTTCTGGAAAGCTTGATGCTCGATGCCGGCTGTGCCATCACAGCGGGGCCATCCGGCTCGGAACATCCTGGGCGATTCGAATTCGGGCTCGAGGAAAGAGACGACCCCGGCGAACACGGTTCGCCGGGGTCGTGGCGTTTCATAAGAACGGGCCGCTGGGCCCGGCGCCGAGAGTTACTTGGCCATTTCCTTCAGGTTCTTCAGCGGCTTGATGCGGACGACGCGGCTGGCCGGCTTGGCCTTGAACATCCGTTCCTGCTTGGTGAACGGGTCGATCCCCTTGTAGGCTTTCTTGGCCGGCTTGTTCTTGATCGTGATCTTCATCAGGCCGGGGACCGTGAAAAGGCCGGGGCCCTTTTTGCCGACGTTTTTCCCGATCAGACTGCTCAGCGAGTCGAACACCGCCGACACCTGCTTGCGATTCAACCCGGTTTCCTCGGCGATCGTCGAGAGGACTTCGCTCTTGCTCGGACCCTTGCCGTTGGCTGCTGCCATCTGCTGCTCCTTCTTAAAATGTGGGGTTTTTGCCCCGACTTGTGGGACCTCTTTTACGCCTACATCGGCCGAAACGCAAGCGAAACCCCTGTTTTTCCCCGATTTTCTGAGTCTTGCGCCGAAAAATGCCGGAAAACAGGGTGAATCAGGCGGGTACCGTTTGCCACTGCTCCGCGTCGAGCTGGCGCAGGATCAGCGTCTGCGGCGGCGCGCCGGTGAGCAGCCGGATCGTCCAGACCGCGTTCTCGCCGATGTCCACTTCGCACGCGCCGTCCGCAATCCGGGAGACGGTCCCGCGCCCGTCGCTCAGGTCTCCCTCGTAATCCAGGTACAATCGGCGGTGGTCGCGCAACCGCTTCAGTGGGGTGATCGCCTCGATCGGCCAGGTCGCCGAACGCCACGTCGCCAGCATCGATCCCGGCAGGGTCTCAAACATCAGGTCGTAGTGCGGCTCGCTCACGTTGGAATGATGAAGGACGGCATATCGGAGCGGAGGCATGTAGAAGACCTCAGAGTTTGAATGTACCGAGGATTCCCGCGGATCCGCAACGCGCTGGATCGAATGCCATTGCTGATTTCGGATTGTTGGTTACAACGTTATTCTGATGACGCTCCTCTATCGGATCGGCTGGCTGTTCGGCCGGTTTACGTTCTTCTGCACAATGCGGCTGGAGGTGATCCGTCCCGAAATGGCGACGCGGGGTGGGGCGTACCTGCTGGCCAGTTCCCACTTGGGAAACCTCGACCCGTTCCTCCTCAGCGTTGTTTTCGACCGGCCGATCGACTGGATCACGCGGGTCGAGTTCTACCGCTTGCCTCCGATCGCCTGGATGCTGGATCGGCTGAAGACGATCAAGGTTCGCCGGTTCGGCGTGCCGGTCAGCGCGATCCGCACGGCGATCGCCCGGCTGCAAGCCGGGCGGCTGGTCGGCATCTGCCCGGACGGGGGCGTCTGCCGAGGCCGCGAGTCTTGCCTGGCCGGCGGGCGGATCAAGCGGGGCGTGGGGCTGATCGCCTATCGCACCGGCGCCCCGGTGCTGCCATGTGCGATCATCGGCGCCGACCGCCTGAACCGGGTCGGCCCGTGGCTCCCGTTTCGCCGCGCTCGGCTTTGGGTGGCGTTTGGCGAGCGGGTGATCGAGCCGCGAACCGAGCTGGACCGCCGGGCTGCCCGGGAGCAACTGGCCAGTAAACTCGAAACCGAATACGTGAAGCTCTTCCAGGAATTGAGCCGCACCTACGGATTGACCGAGGATTTGCTGGGATGCTCCGGGTTGCCTTGACAGAACTCCGGGATATTCCTAACGTACCGCTCTTTCCCGTCCGGCGGGTGTCGACCCGCCGGACACGTTTTTCGGTGGGCCGGTGGGCCCATTCGACGACAACACCGTCCTGACGTTTAACGGCGGCCGCAGGAGTTCGAGTCATGCTTCCGGTTCAGAAACACAGCAAGTCGCGCAAGCGCAAGCGGCGTTCGCACCACGCGCTCAAGCCGATCCATTACGTTCGTTGCCCGCAATGCGGCAGCGCCAAGCTCCCGCACGCCGCGTGTGACAACTGCGGGTACGTCAACCCGACGCTCGCCCTGCAGATGGAGCAGGAACCGGGCTAACGGCCGCAGGGTTACGGAGGAGACGCTCGTGCGAGCTGCGGTGGACGTGATGGGCGGCGACAAGGCGCCGGCCGCCATCCTGAAAGGGTGCTGGGAGGCCGCGCCCCTGCTGGATGCCGACGACGTGGTGCATCTGGTCGGCAACGAGACGGTCATCCGGGAAGGGCTCGCGGCCAGCGGGCTCAGCGACGAGCAGAAATCCCGATACCAGATCGTCGCAACCACCCAGGTCGTCGAGATGGACGATCCGCCGGTCGAGGCGATCCGGAACAAGCCCGACAGCTCGATCTCCGTGATGTGCAAGCTCGCCGCAAGGGGCGAGGCGGACGTGGTGATCTCGGCCGGGAATACCGGCGCGTGCGTCGCCGCGGCCCAGTTGCGGATGCGGACGCTGCCCGGCGTCAGCCGGCCCGGCATCGCGATCATCATGCCGACGTTCTACGGCCCGGTCGTCCTATGCGACGTCGGCGCCAATATCGCCCCCAAGCCCCGCCACCTGATGCAATATGCCCTCATGGCGGGCGCGTACGCGCAGAAAGTCTGCGGCGTCGAGAACCCGCGCGTCGGGCTGCTCTCGATCGGCGAGGAAGACGCCAAGGGCACCACCGTCGTGAAAGAAGCCCGCAAGTTGATGCGGGACGAACCTCAGATCAACTTCGTCGGTAATGTCGAGGGGCGCGACCTGTTCCGCGGCATCGTGGACGTCGTCGTCTGCGACGGGTTCGTCGGCAACATCGTCCTGAAGTTCACCGAAGGCCTCGCGGCAGGGCTGTTCCAGACGATCATGGCCGAACTCGAGGACGCCGATTCCGGGCTGATCGATCAGTTCAAGCCGGTGATGAAACGCATCTACCAGAAGCACGACTGGCAGGAGTACGGGGGGGCGCCGCTGCTGGGCGTGGGCGGGTATTGCCTCATCTGCCATGGCCGCTCCGACAGCCGGGCGATCAAGAACGCGATCCGCGTCGGCAAGCAACTGGCCGTCAGCGGCATCAACGAAATGGTCGTCCAGGAGGTCGCCGCCAGCATCCCGGGCGGCGAAGATTAGTCAGGAAGATATCGGTTGATGGTTGTTTGTCGATTGTTGTTGGTTGTGGGTCGCCCGTTGCGATCCTTTTGGATCAACGATCGACCCACAGCAAACAACCCACAACCCACAACGATCCGTTTTGCACCTCATGTCCAACTATTCCGCCATCATCGCGGGCACCGGCAGCGCCGTGCCGGAAAAGCGTCTGACCAACGACGACCTGTCGAAGATGGTGGACACCAACGACGAGTGGATCGTGCAGCGGACGGGCATCCGCGAGCGGCGGATCGC
This sequence comes from Tepidisphaeraceae bacterium, assembly GCA_036495445.1. Taxonomy (GTDB): domain Bacteria; phylum Planctomycetota; class Phycisphaerae; order Tepidisphaerales; family Tepidisphaeraceae; genus DASXMX01. The sequence goes on along the minus strand of DASXMX010000277.1, from coordinate 2,281 downwards.
CGGGCCGGGGGAGTCGACGGCGACGTTCGCCACCGCCGCCTCCAAGCGCGCGCTCGCCGCCGCCGGGCTTGAACCATCCGACCTTGACCTGATCGTCTGCGGGACGATCTCCGGCGAGATGGTTTTCCCATCGACCGCCTGCTTTGTGGCCGCCGCCTTGGGGTTGAACTCGACGCCGGCGTTCGACATCGCCGCCGCTTGCAGCGGTTTCATCTACACGCTCGAAACGGCGGCGTCCTTCATCAAGGCCGGGCGGTACCGCAACGTGCTCGTGCTGGGGGCCGAGACCCTCAGCCGGATCACCGACTACAAGGACCGGGGCAGTTGCATCCTGTTCGGCGACGGCGCGGGCGCGGTTGTGCTCCAACGCTCGAACGACACGCGTCGTGGCGTGCTGTACAGCGGCCTCCACGCCGACGGCCACGGCTGGGAGATGCTCTACTGCCAGCCCGGCAGCCGCCATCCGGTCGACGAGGCGACGCTCGCCGGCCGCAACCAGTACATGAAGATCAGGGGCCGCGAAGTCTATAAGTTCGCGGTCCAGCGGTTCGAGGAATTGATCGAAGATGCAATGCGCAAGTGCGAGCTTACGCCGGAAACCATCAAGCTGATCGTCCCGCATCAGGTCAACAAGCGCATCATCGATTCGGCGATGGAGAAGCTAGGGCTCGGCCCGGAGAAGGCGTTCGTCAACATCGACCGCTACGGCAACACGTCCGCCGCCTCGATCCCGATCGCGCTGGACGAAGCGGTCCGGGCCGGCAAGCTCTCGCCCGGCGACGTGACGGTCCTGGTCGCCTTCGGCGCCGGCTTGACGTGGGCCAACGCCGTCATCCGAATCTGACCTTCTGGAATTTCAAATTTGAGATTTGAGATTTCCAATTCGAGATTTGCGATTTAAGACTTTCGATCTGATGCCCGCTCCCACTTACATTCTCTGCCCCGGACAAGGCGCCCAAGTCGTCGGCATGGGCAAGGACCTGTACGCATCCGCTCCAGCCGCGAAGGAAATCTTCGACCGAACCGACCGCGTCCTCGGTTTCCCCCTCTTGGACCTCTGTTTTAACGGCCCGGAAGATCGCCTGAACCAGACCGACGTCAGCCAACCGGCAATCTATGCCACGAGCATCGCCAGCTACCACGCGGCCGAGGCCGCCGGGGCGATCGAAGAATTGGCAATCGCCGGTTATGCGGGACTGAGCCTCGGCGAATACACGGCCCTGCATCTGGCTGGCGTCTTCAGCTTTGAGGACGGCCTGAAGCTCGTCGCCGCACGCGGCCGGTACATGCAGGAAGCCGCCGTCGCGTCACCCAGCGGGATGGTGGCGATCCTCGGCGCGGACGAAGCCCAGGTGAACGAGCTCTGCGAGGCGGCGGCCGACGGGGAAGTGCTCGTTCCGGCGAACCTGAATGCCCCGGGCCAGATTGTTGTCAGCGGATCGAAGGGCGCCTGTGAACGCGTGCTCAAGGCGGCCGAAGCCGCGGGATTGAAGGCGACGGCGCTGAAAGTCGCCGGCGCCTTCCACAGCCCGCTGATGCAGCCAGCCGCCGATCGAATGGCGGGGGAGTTGGAGCGCGTCGCGTTTCAGGCGCCCAAAATCCCGGTTTATTCGAATGTCACTGCCCAGCCGCACGGCGACACGTCGTCAATCAAGCGACTGCTGGTCGACCAGATCGTTTCGCCCGTGCAATGGGAGCGGACGATGAAGGCGATCTTGCCGATCGCCGCCGCCCGGTTCGTCGAACTTGCCCCCGGCCGCACGCTGGCCGGCCTGGCCAAGCGGATCAATCGCCGACTCCCGATCGACAGCGTGGCCACGAGCGAGGCGCTGGCCGGCGCGTCCACGCGCGGTTAGGACTGGAACCGTGATCATCCCCGTTTAGCCGCCCCACTTGCGGGGCGCGGCCGAAACGCCCCGCAAGCGGGGCGGCTAAAACGGGGGAAGAAGGAGCAGACTATGACCGAAAAACGCGTGGCAGTGGTGACCGGCGCGTCCCGCGGGATCGGGGCGGCGATCGGCCGCCGGCTGGCCAGGGACGGGCTGCACGTGGTGGCGATGGCCCGGGGCGCCGACAAGCTCAAGGCGGTGTGCTGCGAGATCGCCAGCCGCGAGGGCTCGGCCGAGCCGTGGGCGTGCGACGTGGCGGATGCCACAGCCTTGGCCGCCGCAATTGAACAGATTGCCGAGAAGCATGGACGCCTTGACGTGCTGGTCAATAACGCTGGCATTACCAAGGACGGCCTGCTCCTCCGCATGAGCGACGAGGACTTCGATGCCGT
>DASXMX010000276.1:0-5859 GCA_036495445.1 Tepidisphaeraceae bacterium | reverse complement strand
GTTATGCACCGGTCAACCCTTGGCGACTCCTAGTCTTGCATGAATCCGTGGATTGACTTCCCACAAGGAATTGTTTTTCTTTCATGAATCCCCAGGCGTCGGCGTATATTTCCCCTCGTCGTCGGGCACGAAAGTGACCGGCGGAATTGGAAAAGGCTCCTGATACGGAGCCCGGCCTCGAACTTGAAACAGCCGTGCGAAGCAAGCAATGGCGGGCACGGCCGGGGCCGGCGGCCAGCGACAGGGCCACCCCACACTCGGGCGCGAAAACGCCCAAGAGGCAATCGGGGTTATTGTCGCCGCCAGTGGCGTGCCGCACCGCGGGGTGAGAGACCCTCGACACCGCGGCACGCCGGACCCAGCGCGACGTAAGCCGGCCGGCAACGGCAGGCGAGCGACGCGCGATCCTAGGAACAGGGTCCGGGAACGGGAGGTTCGCCTCCCGCGATCCGATTCCCGCCCTCTAATCGGGGCGTGAACCGGCTCGACGCGAAAGCCCACGGCCGTCCAGTCGGGAAACCGCCAAGCCACCCCGTTGGGTGGCGGCCGCGGCGGATACGGTCGCGGCCGACCGTCTGTGCGATCCGCGTGCTTCACCGCATGCGCCGCGCTGAGCGGACCGAGGCGGGCCCAGGCCCGGGAGCAAGGTTGCCGACAGAATCGGTCCGATACCAGAACGCCCCGGCGGGCTCACCCCCGCCCAAGCATCAGGCCCCCGCCGCAAGTTCGCGACTCGCGGCGGGGGCCTGCTGGTTTTTGAGCCATGCCCTTTGTCCTCGGTCCCTAGTCCCTTGCCAAGCCTCTCCGCGACTTGGCCTGTGCCACCTCACGCGGAGGTTCCGGCGCGCGACTTGGGAAGTGCATCGGCCCTGGCTACGATAGACGTGCGTGACGACGACCCATCCCATCTCACTGGCCGGGCAGCAGCACATCGTGCTGGACGGAGTCTCGTGGGAAACGTACGAGCAAATCCTTCGCGACTTGCAGGATCGACCGATCCGGGTGACTTATGACCGGGGGACCTTGGAAATGATGGCGCCGCTCCCGTATCACGAACGATGGAAGACCCGATACGGCCGCCTGATCGAGGCGATGTGCGAGGAACGCGACATCGAGGTGGATTCGCTCGGATCATCGACATTTCGCCGCGAAGATCTGGACAGAGGGCTTGAGCCGGACGAGTGCTATTACGTTCAGCATGCGGACGACGTCCGCGAGAAGCACGAGATCGATCTGACGGTCGACCCGCCCCCGGACCTGGTGGTCGAGATCGACATCACGCGAACGTCGGTTCCGAAGCAACCCATTTACGCCTCGTTAGGTGTCCCGGAACTCTGGCGGTTCGACGGTAAGCGGTTGAACGTCCTCCGGCTTCGCAAGGGCAAATACCATCCGGCCAAATCGAGTGCCATCTTTCCCTTCCTGCCGATGGCTCAGTTTCAGCAGTTCGTCCTCCGACTCGCTTCCGAACGCCAGTCGAAAGTACTGCGGGAGTTTCGGGCTTGGGTGAATACGTTGTGACCGGTTGCGACGCACCTTTGGGGAGGGGTTTTCAACCCGTGCCGAACCGCCTCCCATGTTGACAATCAACTCCGACCGGCCGAAAACCCTGCCTCCAAGAGTGACGAAGGACCAATGACCAAGGACAAACCCCGCATCCTCACCGGCGACACGCCGACGGGAAAGCTTCATCTGGGCCATTACGTCGGCAGCGTCGAGAACCGGCTGGCGTTGCAGGATGATTACGACTGCTACTTCCTGATCGCCAACAAGCACGCGTTCACGACGCGTGCGGATCGACCGGCGGAGATCAGGCAGAGTGTCATCGACATCGCGACGGATTACCTGGCCGCCGGGATCGATCCGAACAAGGCGACGATCTTCATCCAGAGCGAAGTGCCGGCGATCGACGAGCTGACGTTCTTCTTCGCGATGCTCGTCCCGTTCAACCGTGTGATGCGGAACCCGACGCTCAAGGACGAGATCCGCGACAAGGAACTGGGCGAGAACTACCCGTTCGGCTTCCCGATGTACGCGGTGGGTCAGGTGGCGGACATCCTGGCATTTCGCCCGGTGATGGTGCCGGTGGGGGAGGACCAGCTCCCGCACCTGGAGCTGACGCGCGAGGTCGCCCGCCGATTCGACCAGATGTACTGCGGCGTCGACCCGCACGCGGAAGACAAGGACTACCTCAAGGCCGGCGGCCTGTTCCCGGTGATCGAGCCGAAGCTCGGCCGGGTGCGCCGCCTGGTGGGCCTGGGGCCGCCAGGGCCGAGCGGCGAACTGCTCAAGATGAGCAAGTCGCTCAACAACGCGATCTTCCTTTCCGACGACGCCGACACGGTGCAGAAGAAGGTCATGGGGATGTACACGGATCCCAAACGTGTTCGCGCGACGGATCCCGGAGAAACGGATCCAACCAAGAACCCGCTGTGGGCTTTCCACGAAACGTTCAATCCCGACAAGGCTTGGGTGGACGAGCAGCGGGAGGCGTACAAGAACGGCAAGGTCGGCGACGTCGCGATCAAGCGGCGGCTCGTCGAGGTGCTGAACACGCTTCTGGAACCGATCCGCCAGCGGCGCAAGCAGTTCGAGGCGAACCCGGACAACGTGCTGGACTTGCTCCGCGAGGGGACGCGGCGGGCGAACCTCGTCGCGGAGGAGACGCTGCAACTCGCCAAGCAGGCGATGAAGCAGGATTACTTCCGGCGCACGCTGGCGATCGAATAGAGCGGATTGACGTTGGTGTAAGGGCGCCCGTTGTGGTGCAGGCTTCCCACTCGTGCTTAGCGGCTTTTGTGACACGGGTTTCCAACCCGTGCGGGAGATCCGGAATCGCGAGCGAGCGATTTTTGTCGGTCCGCGCCGCCTGCACGGGTTGAAAACCCGTGTCACGGGCTGCACCCGAATCGGAATCAGCGCAAGAGAACGGGCGGCCCGGTTGGGCCGCCCGTGAGTCTCTCTTGGGTGTGTTGCTTACGCCGATTCTTTGCGTCGCTCGGGCTTCAGCTCGAACAGGCTCCGTCGCCCCTCGACGATGTCCTCGGTGATGACGTACTTCCCGCCCTGTTGCTCCGGCAGCCCGTACATCAGGTCGAGCATGATCTCCTCGCACACGGCCCGCAGCGCCCGGGCGCCCGTGTCGCGCTTCAAGGCCCGCTCTGCGATCAGCTCCAGCGCGCCCCGCGTGAACTCCAGGTCGGCGTTCTCCAGCCGGAAGAACTTCTGGTATTGCTTCACCAGCGCGTTCTTCGGCTCGGTGAGGATGTTGATCAGCGTGTCGACGTCCAGCGGCTCCAGCGTCGCGGTGAGGGGAAGGCGGCCGACGAATTCGGGGATCATCCCGAACTCAACCAGGTCCTCGGGCTGCACCTGCGAGAGGATGTGCGACCGCTCGGACGCCGTCTCGGCGGCCTCGCTCTCGGAGTTAAACCCGATCTGCCGCTTGCCCAGCCGCTTGCGGATGATGTCGTCGAGCCCGACGAACGTGCCGCCGCAGATGAACAGGATCTGCGTCGTGTCCATCTGAATGTACTGCTGCTCGGGGTGCTTGCGGCCGCCCTGCGGCGGGATGTTCGCGATCGTGCCCTCGAGCATCTTCAACAGCGCCTGCTGCACGCCCTCGCCGCTGACGTCGCGGGTGATCGAGACGTTGCCGCTGGTCTTGCCGATCTTGTCGATCTCGTCGATGTAGATGATCCCGCGCTGGGCGGCTTCGAGGTCGTAGTCGGCGTTCTGCAGGAGCTTGAGGAGGATGTTCTCAACGTCCTCGCCGACGTAGCCGGCTTCGGTGAGCGTGGTCGCGTCGCCGATCGCGAACGGGACGTTGAGCACGCGGGCGAGCGTCTTGGCAAGCAGCGTCTTGCCGCTGCCGGTGGGGCCGATAAGCAGGACGTTGCTCTTGTCGATCTCGACGTCGCCGCCCGGCGTCGGCTGGGCGTTCTCGTCATTGTTTTCGGCCGTGGTGGTCAGCCGCTTGTAGTGGTTGTGCACCGCGACCGACAGCGCCTTCTTCGCGTACTGCTGGCCGACGACGTAGGCGTCGAGGAACTCGTGGATCTGCCTCGGGCTCGGAATCGAGCCGAACGAGGGTGCGGCGGCGCTGCTGAGTTTGCGCTTCTCCTGGCGGATGATGTTGTGGGCCAGATCGACACAGTTGGCGCAGATGTAAACGTCGCTGGGCCCCTCGACCATCGGCCCGACGTCGCGGGAGGACTTGCCGCAGAAGCTGCAGGTGGTCACGCGGCGGCCGCGGAACCCGCCGCCCGGAGGGGTGTTGCCACCGCTGCCGGGCGGGTTTTGCCCGCCACCGCTACCGCCGGGACGATTCGTATTAGCCATCGAGTCTCAACCTTCCTGGTCCGATCCGTTCCACCACTTATCGAACAGCCCCCGCCGCGGACTTAACCCGTTCCCAACCCATGTTTATCGCCGTCTTGCGCCAGGATTAGCGCGAGTCAAATTCCGCCGGGGTCGTTCGTCATCTTACTCGGCATCCGGAACAAAAGAAAAAGGGAAAATCGCGAACAGGCGGGCTCAGGAGCGGACGATAAACTGCCACGTCCGATACCCTTGCGAAACGAGGGATGCGACCGCTTACCCGAGCCGCGGATCGGTGCCGCGCTCGGCCGGCGATTTCTTGCCCTGCGCCGCGGCCGCCTGTCGTTCCGCCGCCCGTTTGGCGCCGGCAACGATGATCTGCTTGGCCTTTTCGAACTCCTCGTCCGTCATCTTCCCTTCCCGGTGCAGCCGGCGGAGGTCGGACAGTGTGAATCCGCTTCCCGGACTGTCATCGGTGCGCATCAGCCGCTTCTTGACCTGCGCCACGGCAACAAAGCCGGCCAGCACCAGGCCAACCAAGACGATCAACCACCACATCGCGTTGCCCATGCGCGGCCACCTCGTTGCCCCCCGTCGTCCAAATAGCGGTACGCCTTCGTCGACAGCGTCGTTCTCCAAGACATTATCGCTCGCCGACGACTTGCGGTGCAATCGTTGCAGGGGACGAATCGGACCCGTGTGCCGGCTCACGGAAGGCCTTGCGGAAGATCAGGTGCGTCGGCAGGTAGACGCAAAGCGGCCAGAACAGGATATGCAGCGCGAGAAACGCCAGCGGCGGCATCCAATGCTGGACGTCGGTCGTGTGGACGCCGTAGACCCGGTTGACGTTCACCGCGACATCGGGGTACCCGGTCGGCGGATGCCGGGGATCGCTCAACAGGTAGCTGGCGATCAGCACCGCCGCCGCGATGATGCTTTGGATCCAGACCGCCCGGCGGTCGTATCCGATTTGCCAGATCAGCCAAACCAGCAGGATCGGCAGCCAGATGTGGAACGTCGAGATCAACCGCGTAAACAGGGGAATGCCGGACTCGAACATGTAGTGTGAGATGCCGATCAGTCGCCCGCCGGAGACAAAATCGACGATCCAAACAGTCTGAGGCAGCGCTAACGCGATCGCCTCGATGCTGATCAGCAGCGGGCTGTTGAGCCACAGGCCCGCGAGGGTCATCAGCATCCCCATGTCGCAGAACCAGAGGAAGTTGGCCGGGCCGTAGTCGCGCCAATAGATCGGCACGAGCACGCCGGCATAGAGCGTGAAGGGAATCGTGATCCAGAGCGGGATTTGGGATCTCCCCGGAGGCACCGAGGGCGCGGCAGGTTCCGATGGACGCGGCATTGGGCTCCCAAGTCAAGGCGGACGGCGAGTATACGCGTTCGGCAGACTGGCGGGGGTGCGCCACACAGGGCGCGCCCGGTTAATTGACAATCGCGCTGCGGTTTTCCCAGTACTTTTGCCAGCGATCGTCCTGGCTGAGCCATAGCCCGCGCAGGGCGAGGATCGCCTCGACGCCATCG
>DASXMX010000275.1:0-3780 GCA_036495445.1 Tepidisphaeraceae bacterium | reverse complement strand
AGGGGATCGCGATCCGGTCGGCGTACCGCACGCTGTCGGCGACCTGCGACCCGCCGAACCCGCGGTTGATCACCGTCAGCTCCGGGAAGTCCTTGGGCAGCGACGTCCAGAACCGGATCGTCGAGCTGCCGATGAACAGCACCGCGTCCCGCGGCGGCATCTGCTTCTGATCCGCCGCCTCAAACGCGCGGATCTCCTTCTCAAACGGTGCGTCGGCCGCCCGGGTCGCGGAGATCAGCAGTAACACGAACAGGGGAACAAACGCAAAGCGGTTGCGCAGCAGGTTCATGCGTCGCCATGATACGGATCCTGCGGATTTCACAAGTGCCGACGCGCCTGATCAGAGCCGGGGCGTGTCGCCCCGGTCGGACCGGAAGGTCCGAGTCTCTCAGCGAATAGCGTTGGTCACTTCAGTGACCATGTAGGTTCGGAGAGCGTCCGATCAGAAGGGCGATCCCGCGAGCGGTCGATCGGGCTCCATCCCGCTGGCGATCACGATGCGGGCGGGCCGGCTGTCGATCTCGTCGGCATAGGGATCGAGCGAGGAATCCTTCGCATAGCTTCCCCCAGCCGCGATCGAAATGTCGGTGATCACGGGGCCGCCCGGCACATCCTCCTGCGGGCCTTGCACGGTCAGCGTCGCGACCACAACGTGGTGCGACGTCATCTGCGAACCCGGGTTCGTCGTCGCGGACCGGCCGTGCATCAGGAGGTGAGCCGCGATCCCGATGGCGATCAGCGCCGACGCGGCGACCGCCAGCCCCGCCGGGAGGCGAAACCGCATCCACCGGGACGCGCGGGCGACGCGCTCGTCGAGTTGCTCGTCGATCGCCGACGAAATCGACTCGGCCAGCCGGTCCCACCGGACCTCGGGCAGCGGGTCGGAGCGGAGCAGGTCGGTGAGCGCGCGATCCTCGGTCAGGATTGCCTGCGCATCCGCGTCCGCTGTCAGCCGGGCTTCGAGCGCGGAGCGCTGGTCCTCGGGGAGCGTCCCATCGAGGTACTGGCTGATCGAGAATTCGAGTTCGTCGCGAGTCACATCACGTCCTTCAGAAGTTCCTTCAGCTTCTTTCGTCCCTGGAACACGTGCCACTTGACGGCCTCGACGCTGCAGTCGAGCGTCTGGGCGATCTGCTTTTGGGGGAGCTGTTCGATCGTGAACATCACGATCGCCAGCCGCTGTTTCTCGGGAAGCTGCTTGAGCGCTTCCTGGAGGCGTCGGCCGAGCTCCTGGCCTTCGAGCTTGCGGACCGGGTCGGCGCTGGCGGCCATCCACTCGCTGCCGCCGACGGCATCGGTCTGCTGGGCGTCGGCGGGGCCGAGCAGGTCGTCCAGGGGCAACTGAGTGCGCGTCCGCCGGCTACGGCGGTAATTGAGCGACAGGTTCGAGACGATCCGCATCAGCCAGCCGCCGAACGCCTCCGGCTTCTGCAGCGTCGCGAGGCTGGTGTAAGCCTTGAGGAACGCGTCCTGCGTCACCTCGAGGGCGTCGTTGCTGTTGCTCAGCAGCCGGTAGGAAACCGCGACGGCCTGGCGCTGGTACCGCCGGACCAGCTCGTCGAACGCCGACCGATCCGATCGAATCGCCCGGCCGACCAGTTCGCCGTCGGAAGGCAAACTGGCCGGGGCCGCGTCTACGGGATCTGTCGCGCTCGGCTCCATAGTCTCCGACACGAAAACCCTGCGCGGGTTAGAAAACAAGGCGGGAATTTTGAACCAGCCCACCGCACCCGGCGGTCCGATAATCCGCCCGCCCGGCGCAAAGCCCGCCGCGGCCGCGCTTAAGCTGCCGAAAGTTCAGATGTTAAACGTAGACGGGGGGATCAACAACGGGCGGAGGGGTGGAATGCGAATCCGGCGGGCCCTGAATGAAAACCGGACTTTTCGGGTGGCATGGACATGTACTCATGTCCGTGTGGTCCCTGCATAGCGATGCCACGGACAAGAGTGCTTGTCCGTGCCACCCCGGAGTGGGTGCTCCTTTTTCTCAAGTGCCGGCTAGCGCGAAAAAAGGGGCGTACGCGAATCGCGTGTCAGCCTTGCGGCACGTCGCTCAACAACTCGCGGGTGTAGGCTTCGACGGCGCGGCTGATCCCCGCCGGTCCCTCGCTCTGGTGTTGCTTCATCCGCCGGACGTAGGCGGTGCCGACGATGGCGCCGTCTGCGATGCCGGAGAGTTGCGCGACGTGCCGGGGCTTGTGAATGCCGAAGCCGACACAGACGGGACGGTCCGTCAGGGCGCGCAATTCCTTGACCTTGGCCGCCAGTTCGGGCGGGAGTTGGTCGCGCTCGCCGGTGATGCCGGAGACCGACAGGTAGTAGACGAACCCGCTGCTCAGATCGGCGATCTGCTTGCGTCGCTCGGGCGCGGTCGTCGGGGCGACCAGCAGGGTCGTGTCGAGTCCGCCGGCCTGAACCTTCTCACAGATGGCCTGCGCCTCGGGCGGCGGAAGATCGGGGAGGATCAACCCGTTGAACCCCGCCGATTTCGCTTCGCCCGTGAACTTTTCGATCCCGTAGCGAAACGCCACGCTATAGCTGACCATCGCAACGATGGGCACCGTCATGCGGTCCCGAACCGACGCCACAGTTCGGAACACGTCCGCGACCTTAAGCTTCTTCGCCAACGCCTCGGTGAAGGCTTCCTGGATGACCGGCCCGTCGGCGATCGGGTCGGAAAAGGGAATGCCGACCTCGATCACGCTCGCCCCGCCCGCCTGAAGCGCAGGCAGGCAGGCGGCGGTCGTCTCCAAATCGGGGTATCCCGCCGGAATAAACGGGACCAACCCGATCCGCCCGCGCTCGCGGAGACTGTCGAACGTCCGGTGAATCAGCGAGGTCGCGGCGGTGGCTCCCATACTGGGCCGCGATGATAGGGAGAGCGGACGGTGGGTCAAGGAGAGGCAGGAAAGTGCAGAGCGCGAAGTCCTGAGTCCCGAGTGCAAGACCGTCGATCCCTGGCACTCAGGACCCAGAACTCAGGACTTCGGTTTCGCCTTCACGTTGAGATCGGCGCGATCTCCGGCGCCGGCGGCATGAAACGCACGAGCGTACGCGGGCCGCTGTCGCTTTCGATTTCGAGGGCGGCGTCCCGGCCGTCGTCGCTTTGGGCGAGGCGGACGTGGATCGGGTGGGCGATCTCGTGGCTCATGTTGATCCCGCTCCGGTCGCCCATGATCACGTCGATCTTGAACGCCCCCGAGGGCGGATCGACGGTGATGCCGAGCAGCGACTGGTCCCGGGCGGCCTGCTGATCGCCAATATCGCGGCCGATCAGTTCGACCGTCACCTGTTCCCCCTGATGCCGCTTGCTCAGATCGTCAAGGAAGGGAACCCATTGATCGCTGGGGATTTCATGACTCTGCATGATTCGACCTCCATGCTAAACATCCTTCGGAATCCGTCGCAATCGCTGTGCCGCTAAAGTCTGTATGATACCGCGCCATGAGCGAGGACAGAGGGCGAAAAACCGCGAACGGCTTTGCCGTGCGGATCGAACGCGTTCCCGTGGACCGGATCATCGACCTGCGGCATATCGTCCTGCGCCAGGGCATGCCGCGGGAAGCTGCAATCTTCGATGGCGATCACGACCCGACGGCGGTGCATGTGGCCGCGATTGCGGGCGACGCGGTCGTCGGGTGTGCGACGCTCCATCTGAGTCGCTGGGAGGATCAACCCGCCTGGCAACTCCGTGGAATGGCGGTCGCGGAGGGGTATCGAGATTCGGGCATAGGCGGCGAACTCGTTCGTGCCGTTCTTGAGCATGTCGATACCGAAACG
>DASXMX010000274.1:0-5524 GCA_036495445.1 Tepidisphaeraceae bacterium | reverse complement strand
CGAAGGCGGACACGATCCTCTGCCCTCGCGAGGCGGTGATCGATACCGGCACTCGGAAGATCGTCTTCATCGCCGAGGGGAACGGCCACTACATGCCGCGGCAGGTCACAACGGGAGTTGAGGGAGACGACGAGACGGTCGAGATCACGGACGGCCTCGCCCCGGGCGAAACCGTCGTCACCAGCGGCCAGTTCCTGATCGACGTCGAGAGCCGCACGATCGAGGCGACGCGAAAGCTCACGACGGGGGCCAACCCATGATCGCGAAGCTTATCGAATTCTCGGTCCGCAACAAGCTGCTGGTGATGCTGCTGACGGTCGCGCTGATCGCCGGCGGCGTCTGGGCGGCGCTGCACACGAGCATCGACGCGATCCCGGACCTTTCCGACGTGCAGGTGATCGTCATCACCGACTACCCGGGCCAGGCGCCGCAGGTGGTCGAGGACCAGGTGACCTACCCGCTGACGACCGCGCTGGCCGGGGTGGGCGCCAAGGCGGTCCGTGGGTTCAGCATGTTCGAGACGTCGATGGTGTACGTCATCTTCCACGACGGCACCGGCCTGCGCGACGCCCGCGAGCGCGTGCTCGAATACCTGAACTATGCCAAGGACCGCCTCCCCGCCGGCGTCGAGCCCAAGCTCGGGCCGGATGCCACGGGCGTCGGATGGGTCTACCAGTACGTCCTCTGCCCCGGGTATTACGACCCGGACCACCCGCAAGGCCTGTGGCACGATGAGCAGCAGAACCGGTGGTACGCGCAGCCGACAGACGCGCCGGCCGAGCGACGCGGCGCGCTCGTGAGGGTGCGTACGTTCGACGGCCCCGGCAACTCGCCGCTCACGGGCAAGGCGCTCGTCTCCTCAAACCAGGATCTCGCCTCGCTGCGAAGCCTGCAGGACTGGTATTTGCGGTACCCGCTCACCAGCGTGCCCGGCGTGGCGGAGGTGGCGAGCATCGGGGGATTCGTCAAGGAATATCAGGTCGTCCTCAAGCCCGAAAGACTCCTCGCATACAACCTGGCGGTGAAGGATCTCGTCTCGGCGGTGCAGCGGTCGAACAACGACGTGGGCGGGTCGGTCGTCGAGATGAGCGAGAACGAGTACATGGTCCGCAGCCGAGGATATCTGCACGGGCTGAAGGATTTGGCAACGGTGCCGGTGGGATTCGACAAGGCGTCGGGCACGCCGCTGATGCTCGGGGATGTCGCGACGCTGCAGGTCGCCGGGGCGGAGCGCCGCGGCATCGGAGAGTGGAACGGCCAGGGCGAAGCGATCGGCGGGATCGTGATCACCCGATACGGGGCCAACGCCTATCAGGTCATCCGCGACGCGAAGGCGAAGCTCGCCGAGTTGGAAGCGGGGCTGCCGCCGGGCGTCACGATCAAGACCGCCTACGACCGCTCGCAGCTAATCGAGCGGTCGATCCACACGCTCCGCCACACGCTGATCGAGGAGATCCTCGTCGTCTCGCTGGTCTGCATCCTGTTCCTGCTCCACGGCCGCAGCGCGCTGGTCGCGATCGTCGTCATCCCCGGCAGCGTGCTCGTGAGCCTGCTGGCGATGCGACTGCTCGATTTCAACGCCAACATCATGAGCCTGGGCGGGATCGCGATCGCGATCGGCGTGCTGGTCGACAGCGCGATCGTGATGGTCGAAAACGCCCATAAGCACCTCGACCGCGAAGCCGAGCGCGTCCGCGAGGGCCACCCGCCCCGGCCGCGCGGACGGGTCATCACCGAGGCGGCGGCGGAAGTCGGGCCGAGCCTCTTCTTCTCGCTCCTGATCATCACCGTCAGCTTCCTGCCCGTCTTCGTCGGGTACCCCGGCGAAGAGGGCCGACTCTTCCGCCCGCTGGCGTTCACCAAGACGTTCTCGATGGCTGCGGCGGCGGTGTTGTCGGTCACGCTCGTCCCCGTCCTGATGGCCTTCTTCATCACGCCGCGCGTGCTGCCGCGGAAATGGGGCTGGCAGACGAACTTGCCAATCGTGATCGGTCTCATCGTCGGGCCGGCCGTCGCGATCTGGTTCGCCCTCGAACTGCTGCCCGATTTTGGGCCCTACCGCTTGGGAATCTGCCTCGCCTGGATAGTGCTGTCGGCCATGCTGCTGATCCCGCAGCGGATCGTCCGGGAGGAGCGGAACCCGATCAGCCGGGGGCTGCAGGCGATCTACGAGCCGTTCTTCCGCGGCGCGATCCGCTTCCGGTGGATCGTGCTGGTGCTGGCGGCGGCGTTCGTTGCCAGCGCGTGGTGGCCGTTCTCGAAGCTCGGCACGGAATTCATGCCCCCTCTGGATGAGGGGGACCTGCTCTACATGCCGACCACCGACCCGAGCATCAGCATCACCACTGCCCGCCAGGTGCTCCAGCAGACGGACAAGCTGATCGCGACGTTCCCGGAAGTGACCAGCGTCTACGGCAAGATGGGACGGGCCGACACCGCGACCGACCCGGCGCCGCTCGACATGGTGGAGACGGTCATCCGGCTCAAGACCGATCGCTCACAATGGCGCACGCGATCGCTGCGTTACTCGTTCGACAACCTACCCCGCTGGCTCACCTGGCCGCTGCACCACACGTTCTGGCGCCACCGGCGGACGATCACGATGGACGAGCTGGTCAACGGGTGGGACGACGCCGAGGGCCATCATCCCGGGATGGACGCGATCGTGCATCTGCCCGGCCTGGGCAACCTCTGGCCGATGCCGATCGAGAACCGCCTGAAGATGCTCTCGACCGGGATCAAGTCGCCGGTCGGGCTGAAGATCACCGGCCCGGACCTTCGCACGCTGGCCGACCTGGCCGAGCGTGCGTCGGCGATCCTGAAGCAGTCGCCCGATACCTTGAGCGCCTACCCGGAGCGTGCCTTCGGCGGCTACTACCTTGACGTGAACCTGAACCGCACCGCCGCCGCCCGATACGGCCTCACCACCGGCGACGTGCAGGACGTCATCAGCACCGCGATCGGCGGGATTCGGATCAGCACCGCGGTCGAAGGGCTGGAGCGATACCCGATCAACCTGCGTTATGCCCGCGACCTCAGGGGCGATCCCGAAACCCTCAAGCGCGTCCTCGTGCCGACCCCGGCCGGCGCGCAGATCCCGCTGGGCGAGCTGGCCGAGTTTAAGATCAACCCCGGCCCGCCGATGATCCGCAGCGAGGGGAGCCGGCCGGAAACGCTCGTGTACGTCGTTCCGTCACGCGATGTCGGGAGCTACGTGCCCGAGGCTCGCCGCATTCTCGATCAAGAACTGCACCTGCCGGCCGGATATTCGGTGACCTGGTCCGGGGAATTCGAGCAGATCCAGGAGCGGAACGCCCGGCTGACGTGGGTGCTGCCGCTCACGCTCCTGATCATCGTGGTCCTGCTCTACCTCGCGACGCACAGCCTGTTCCGCACGATCGTCGTGCTGCTGGCGGTGCCGTTCAGCCTTGTCGGTGCAGTCTGGCTGCTCTGGCTGCTGGGGTATCACCTGTCGGGCGCGGTGTGGGTGGGCGTGATCGCGCTGGCCGGGCTCGACGCCGAGACGGGGCTGGTGATGCTCCTGTACCTGGACAACAGCTATGACCGGTTCCGCGCCGAGGGCCGGATGCGAAGCGAGGACGATCTCTGGCACGCCGTGCACGATGGGGCTGTGAAGCGGATCCGACCCAAAACGATGACCGTGGCCGCGGCGTTCGT
This sequence comes from Tepidisphaeraceae bacterium, assembly GCA_036495445.1. Lineage (GTDB taxonomy): Bacteria > Planctomycetota > Phycisphaerae > Tepidisphaerales > Tepidisphaeraceae > DASXMX01. The sequence continues at coordinate 1,846 of DASXMX010000274.1, read as the reverse complement.
CGGGCTGGCGCCGCTGCTCTGGGCCACCGGCACGGGGGCCGACGTGATGCGCCGCCTCGCCGCCCCGATGCTCGGCGGGCTGTTCACCAGCTTCCTGATGGAACTGCTGATCTACCCCGTGATCTTCTACATCGCCAAGAGCGTGACGCTTCGCCGCGCAACCGAACGGAGCGAGCCGCGCGTCGCCATCACCACAAGCGAGAATGCCTGTGGGGAGGCAAGTCATGCGTAGCGGGCCCTGTCTTTCGGTGGGGCAGACGTTCCTGTCTGGCCTAAGAAGTCGCAGGGACATTCCTGTCCCTTCCTTCTTGCATTTTCTACGGTTGCTTTCATGCATCGGCGCCGCGATCGTACTGGCGGGTTGCACGATCCACCCGCCCGGCGAACCCGCCGAACGACAAGCCGCGGCGGACGCGGGCCGGCCCTATCAGCAGCGCTTCGACCAACGACAGATCCCTCCGCTTCCCCCGAATCCCACGCGCGACGACCTGGTCCGGCACGCGATGCTGGCGAATGCGGATTTGGAGCAGCGCTACTGGGAATGGCAATCCGCCCTCGAGCAGATCCCTCAGGACGGCACGCAGGCGACGAACCTGGCGCTATTTGGGTCTGCCGGCATGACGCGGGGCCGCATGAGCATGGATTCGACGACGCTGAGCCTCGGCAACGACCCAATGGCCGACATCGTGCTCCCCGCCAAGCTTTCGGCCGCGGCCCGGCGAGCGTTGGAAAACGCGCGGGCGGCGGGAATGCGCTTCCGCAAGGCCCAGTTCGAGCTGCGTGCCAAGGTGCTGAGCGCGTACGACGACTACGCCCTGACCGCGGAACTCGCCCGGCTCGAACAGGCCAACGCGTCGCTCCTCCAGACGACGCTGACGGTCGTCGAGGCGAAAAACCGGGTCGGCGCCGGCAGCCAGCAGGATCTCCTCAAGGCGCACAACGAGTTGGACATTTCCCGCAACGACCTCGCGAGCCTGCAGGCGCAGCTTCCCGGCCAGCAAGCCGGCCTCAACGCCCTGCTCGGCCAACCCGCCACGGCGCTGATTCCGCTCCCGAGGGAAATGCCGGCGACGCGCCCGATTTCACCGGACGATGCACACGTGCTCGCCCTGACGGCCGATCGGAACCCCGAACTGGCCGCGATCGATCGCGAGGCGCTCGCGCGGCGAGAATCGATTGCTCTCGCCAAGCTTCAATACCTCCCCGACTTCTCGCTCACCGTCGGGACCGACCTGGCCGGGATCGCGCAATCCCTCGCGGGCATGCTTACGATCCCGTTGCTGCGGCAGGAGGCGATCCGGGCCGCAGTCGCTCAGGTCGAGGCCAACCTCCGGGCCAACGAGGCGATGCACCGCCAGTTCGCCAACGATCTGGCGGCCCGGGTCGTCTCCGATCTGGCGACAATCCGGGACGCGAACCGGCAACTGGCCCTCTTTCGCCAGTCGCTGCTCCCCCGCGCCGAAATGGCGGTGAGCCTCTCGCGCTCGTCTTACGAAGCGGGACAATCTTCACTCCTTGACCTCCTCGATACCCAGCGATCGCTCATCGCCCTGCGGCGGCTTGTCGCCAATCTCGCGACGACCCGCGACAAGCGCCTGGTCGAACTCGAATCCATCACGGCAAGCGATCTGAGCACGCGCCCTCACGTTCCGGCGACCGAGCCCGTCCGCTGATTGCGAGGCCCTGGACAAGCGGCTCGAAATCGGACCGCTTGCCGGCCGGTTTGCGCTGGTCGACGCGATGATCGGACATGTGATCGGGCGCGGGGAGGTCGTCGGGACTTATCAGCGATGAGACACGTGAAACGTGATGAGTGAAACGATAAATGCGTGCGCGTCACGTTTCA
>DASXMX010000273.1:0-4213 GCA_036495445.1 Tepidisphaeraceae bacterium | reverse complement strand
ACACGAACTCCATGGGTCGCGAATAGCTCCGCACCCAGAGGGCCGCCGCTGTCACGCACACGAGCAGCGACGCGACCGACGCGACCGTGAACAATCGGCGGATCATGGATTCGCCCCGACGTTTGGTGCGATCGGTGTCCCGCATTCCGGGCAGCGGCCCGTGCTGGCGCGGAGATCGTAGCCGCAGGAAGGGCAGATGCGTTGGGATGCGCGCCACACCTTCGTCGCTCGCCAACTCACGGTCCGCCACATGGGCGGGATCGCGGTGAAGAGGACCAACGCCCAAGCTGGAATGACCAGTCCACGAACCTGCCTTCGGGATTGGCTGAACCAATAGAATCCGAGCGCGTGTGCCTTGACTGGCAGATGGCCGGGATCGGTGACAGAGCTGATTGTTACGTTCGAGTGCCAGATTCCCTTCCCCAGCCATGTGCACCGGAATCGCCAAAGTTCCAAACGTCCGTCGCCGACCTTGAGCCGGAAAACGGGGAGCCGGAAAACGGGACGGTCACGATTTTGATGGGCTCGATTGTCCGGACACGCCTGCTCATCTCGCCGTGTATCAATCTGCGCATCTAGCCCCCCGCCCGAAGCGTGCCGCATGCGGGACATTCAACGCAAGCACTTAACAGATATTGATTTATATCAGTATTCCAGCAAGGCGAGACTGAATGTGACATTCAGACATAACGCACTGTAGTTCAATAAGATATCCACTTGCTGACACAACCGATAGCAATCCTGCCAAAAGTGTGACATTTTGGGACATTTGAGACATTTGGCGGCGGGCCGGGGCCGGGGTTGGGATGGGATTGCGACGGGGGGCTGGACCCGCAGTTCGGCGGCCGCGGCTGTGAATCTGGGCAATGTCCCATCCGGGCAACATCGCCACGGCGGGACATTATGGGACATTATGGGACATTTTAGGTCGCAGCCTGTAAGGCTGCGTGTCTGCCGGTGCAAGTCTGGCCGCGGCAATTGACTGTTGACCGCGTAGGGGTACTCGACGGTCCATCGAGGCGACTCGATGGGGCGGAAGCTGGGGTAAACGTCCTTGTCGGTGAAGGGCAACCAAAGATCCGGGCCGCAGCATAACGCGAACTCTGCGGCCTCGTCAGTCCCCCCACATGGACCGATTCAAGGCCACCAAGCCCCAAAGGGCGGATATAGCGGAAGGCATTGGCCTACCCATCGGCGCGCCTCGTCTCTACTCGCGGCACATCGCCCTAGTTCGATGGATCAGGTGGCGGGTGGGGAGTTGTGGGGCGTCGAGTTATGGGTTGGGGGTGGGGGGTGTAAAAAGATTGGTCGGCGGGCGGATTCGTGGTAGAGTTCGGGGTGCAGGGCGATGCCGGCCGGCAGGGGCCGGGGATCGCGGGAATTCGAGAACCCTCGGGGTTGGTTTCGCGTAAGGGCAGTTGGGAGGCGGCGCGGTCCGGCCCGGCCAATTAACGGGCGGGGCGGACTGGCCGGGAGAGGCGGAGAAACGCGGCAAATCCCTCGCCGCATGAGGCGTTCGTTCGCCGGCCGTGCCCTTCGCGGGGCGGCGGGCATCGCGGCCCGTGCGGTCCTCGTGCCCATCGAATCGAAACGAGACAGCCGGCGGCGACGCACAGGTACAACCGCCGCAGCCCCGCAGCGGATCAAGCAGCCAACGCAATGTCAGGAGAGTGAGACATGCTTCAGCGGCGACCGACAGCATCCCGCATCGTGGAGTATGGGACCGGCGAGGACCGGGTGGACATTCCCAGCCGCACGCCCGCGGCGGGCCCGAACCCCGGGGCGGCCGCCGCGGGGCGGTCGTCGGCCAGCGTCTTCCAGATCCTCTGGCGGCGCAAGTGGCTGATGATCTGCTCGGCGATCGTGGCCGTCGGCGCCGGCATCGTCTACCTCACGCAGGCGACGCCGATCTACAGCGCCGCGACCCAGATCAACATCCAGCAGTCGGGCCCGCAGATCCTCGCCAATCAGGCCGGCGGGCCGAACACGATGAACTTCCTGACGACGCAGTGCGACGTGATCCGCTCGACGCGCGTCATCCAGGAAGCGCTGAAGGCCCCGGAGATGAGCCGTGCCAAGTCGCTGGAGGCCAGCGAGAACCCGGTGGCGCTGGTGAAGTTGGCGGTCACCGCGACGGCGGGCCAGAAGAGCGACATCATCACGATCACGGCCGAATCGCCGTACCCCGAAGATGCGGCGATCTTCGCCAACACCGTCTGCGATGCGTACCGGGCATTCGAGAACTCGCAGCACCGATCCCTTGCCGCAGACATCGTGACCCTGCTGGAGAAGGAGAAGACCAAGGAGGATGAGGAGTATCAGCGGCTCAGCGACCAAATGGTCGCCTTCAAGCGAACAAACGGGACGCTTGCATTGGACGGCACCTCGGGCAACTTCGCCCTGACCCGCCTCAATGAACTGTCCGCCGAGCGGACCAGGGCCCAATTGGAGGCGATGCAGGCGAAGATTCAGGCGGAGCAGGCCGAGGCGTTTAAGAACGATCCGGCGAAGATGCAGGCGATGATGGCGACCAGCCAGTGGCGCGGGATGGACGGGGGCGCGCCGATCCGAGCCCAGATCGCGACGATGAGCGCCGTGCTCAATGAGATGCAGGGGCGGTTCGGCCCCAATTACCCGCAGTGCCATTCACTTGAGCTGTCGATCCAACGCCTGCGCGAGCAGGCGTTCCAAGCCGATCAGGAGGCCGCCCAGGCTTACGTGGCCGCGCTCCAGGGGCAGTCAGACGCGGCGCAGAAGCGCGCAACCGAACTGGAGCAGGCGTTCAATTCCGCCAAGCAGGATGCGATCGACCAGGGCGGCAAGCAGGCCGAGTACGCCCAGATCACGATGGCGATGCAGCGGTCTGAGAAGGTGGCGGACTTCCTAAACAGCCGGATCAAGGAATTCCAGCTCACCCGGGACAACACGGACGAGTTTAACATCGCCGTGCTTGAGACGGCCAAGGCACCCAGCGTGCTGCTGCCGGTCCGCCCGAATCGCCCACAAGTGCTGGCGATCGCGCTGGCGATCGGCCTGATGGCTGGCATGGGCGGCGCGCTGCTGCTGGACATGATGGACCACCGCATCCGCTCGGCCAGCGAGGTCGAGCAGTTGCTCGGCCTGCCGATCCTGGGCGCCGTGCCCCACATGCTGGGCAAGCGGTCGGCGATCGAACGCGGGCAGGAGATTCACCTGTATCCCAAGAGCGAGGTGGCTGAGTCGTATCGCACGATCCGCACGGGCATCCGGTTCGGGATGACGGACGCGGCGAGCAAGACGCTGCTCGTGACCAGCCCGTCGCCGGGCGACGGGAAGACCACGGTCGCCAGCAACCTGGCAATCGCGCTGGCGCAGACCGGCAAGCGGGTGCTGCTGATCGACGCGGACTGTCGGCGGCCGATGATGCAGCGGATCTATTCGCTGCCGGCCGAGACCGGGCTGTCGACGGTGCTGACGGGCCAGAGCGAACTGGCGGCGGCGGTGCAGCGGTCGAACACGGACAACATGGACATCCTGCCGTGCGGCCCGCTCCCGCCGAACCCGGCGGAAATGCTCAACAGCGAGGCGTTCACCAGCGTGCTGCGGGAGTTGGCGGCCCAATACGACCACGTCGTCGTGGACTCGCCCCCGGTCGCCCCGGTTACCGACGCCCGGATCCTGGCGGCGGCGTGCGACGCGACGCTGATGGTGATCCGCGCCGAAAAGACCAGCCGCCGCGTCGCCGAGCATGCCCGCGATGCCCTGGCGAGCGTCGGCGCCGTGCTTCTGGGCGTGGTGGTTAACGACGCACCGCGCAGCCGGTCGGAAGCCTCCGGTTACGGCCATTACAGCTATAGCTATGGCTACGGCTACGGGTATGGCTACGGCTCCAAGGGCAACGGGCGGCCGAAGGAAGTCAAGGCGATCGGCGTCGCGAACGTCGCCAATCCGGCGTAGAACCCGCCCGATTCAGAACTCGTTTAGCGGTCGGCCAAGGCCGCCCGCTAAACGGTTTGTGGAATGCCCTGACCCTAGGTAACGTCGATATAAAGGGAACCCGCGTTGAGCCCGCTCTCGCCCCGCGCCTTGGAGATGCAGCAGCCGCCGAGCCGGTGGGATTATGTGCTGGAGGGCCTGCTCACGGTCCTCCTGGCGTTTCTGCCGTTCGCGTTCGGGAGGCGGGATGAGGTCGGCCCCGACCCGATGATGACGCTGGCCTCGGGCTGGAGCCACG
>DASXMX010000272.1:0-34220 GCA_036495445.1 Tepidisphaeraceae bacterium | reverse complement strand
GTTGGACAAGCTCGAATCGTTCACGCGGGCGATCACCCATGCGTAAGCCTGCGTGTTGGCCGGGCCGATGGCAACGCCGGTCGTGCCCCCGCCGTGGAACCCGGACGCCGTGACGTTGAACGGCGACCCGGAGAAGGACGTGACGTTGACGGTGTCCATGATGACGGCGTCCCAGTTGGTGCCGCTCACGTCCACTCCCGCGCCGGTAGCGGTGGCCGGGGTGCCGGAGGTCGCGGGCGTGCTGGCCGTCGCCACGCCGCCGCTGTCGAGGTTCAGCTTCCAGAAGTACCCGCCATTCGCGCCGAGCGTCGTCACAAGCGGGCTGGCGCCGGAGGTGGTGAGCGTCAGCTTACCGGTGACCGGCGTGCTCGACCCAGCGGCCTTGCCCTGTGCGGTGCCGATCGTCGGGGAAATGCCCGGGGCGATCATGCTGCCGGAACCATTGGCCGCGATGGCCGGCAGGCCGTTGGACCCGGTGCCGCCGCCGAAGTTGCTGCCCGTGGCCGCGCCGATCGTGATGCCGCCCGTGCCCTTAATCGTCCCGAACCCGGACAAGATCTGATTCGGACCGAGCTGGAACGCGCCGGTCGTCGTCACCCCGGACACGTCGAAGACCGCACCGTTGTCCGCAGGAACGTCCCCGACGACGACCATCGACGAATACGGGATGTTGTTGTTGGTGGAGCTGTTGCTCAGGGCGAGCGTGCCGGCTTCGATCACAGTCGGACCGGCGTAGCTGCTCGTGTTGTTGCGCGTGCCCGCGGGGGCATTGCCGGCGCCGATGGCCGGGATGTTTCCCAGGCCGACGCCTGCGGTCGCCCCGGTACTGGTGAGGCTGAAGAGGCCGCCCGCGCCCGTATAGGTCCCGCTGAGGACGAGGGTACCGCCGAACGTCTTGGTCAATCCACCGGCCGCGCTGTTCGAGCCGACGGTGATTGAGTAGGCCGTCGCGGCGGGCGCGGTTCCGCCGCCGCCCACGAACGAGAGCGTCGGCGTTCCCGACAGGTTGAAGCCGGGATTCGTCACCGTGAAACCGGTGATCTTGCCGTAGTTCGCGTCACCCGGCGTGCTGTCGATCGTCGCGTAGGCGGTGGCGTCAAATCCCTGGCTATCGGTGATGACCACGACCGGCGGCGCGAGGTACCCGCTGCCGGCAGGTCCGCTCTTCAGGGTGATTTGCGTCACGCCGTTGCCCGAAGGCGCCATCAGCCCCTCCGTGATCGTCACGGTGTTCGTTGTGCTCACGGTGCTGCCCGCGAACCCGGTTCCGATCGTCGCGCCGTTCGAGTTGATGTAGACGCCGGCAACTCCGCCCGTAATGAAGTTGGCCTGGTTGGCGGCCCCGTTGTAATCCAGTTCGCCGCCGTTGAAGTTGACGTAGGTCGGCGCGTCGCTGACCTTGTTGAACGTGATCGGCTGAGCCGAGATGAAGTTGGTCCGCAGAATCCCGCCCGAGTCCATGTTGACGACGGCGGTCGGCAACTTAGTCACCGTGACGTTCGTGCTGCTGTTAGCCGTGCCAAACAATCCCAGGCCGGCCCCGGTGTTGGTGGTGCCGGAACTGTTCACGTCGTTCACCGTGCCGCCGATGATGTTCAGGAACGCGCTCTCGCCGTTGGCCCCGTTGCCGCTGTTGTTCAACTGGAACGAGTTCGCGACCGTAGTGGCGCCGTGGGTGATATTGAACGTGGAGCCGGCCTGCATGTTGATGGCGGACGCGACACCGGAGTAACCGGTGTCGCCGTTCACCACGACGGACAGATAGTTGTTGAAGGTGCTGCCGCTGGCCATATCCACCAGGGCGGAACCATCGTAGCCGATGTAGGTCGTGGCGCCTGTGGCCAGGTTGGAGAACGAGGCGCCGGACCCAAGGCTCAGGTAACCCGAGTTGCCCACATGGCGGTTGGGTGTGCCGCCGGCGTAGCCCATGCCGATGCCGGCGAAACCCAGTTGGTAGTTCGTCGCGAAATAGCCCATTCCGACGGGGACATTCGGGGCGACGTACATGGCGGCGTACGTGGGAGTGGTGCCGTTCAGGTTCTGGTCGGCGTCGATGACCAGATAAGCGCTGGCCGCCAGAGGCGCGTTGACATACCACGCGGTGCCGCCGTTGTAGTAGCCGTCCCACACCGAGCCTGAGCTGATCTGGTTGCCCGAACCACCGCCCGCGGTGTTGATCGACCCATTGGAGGTAAAGAACGCCGTCGGCGGTGCGGTGCTTGCCACACCGCTGCCCCGGTTGCTGTTGCTCACATACAGCCCGAACGTCGGGCTGCCGGAGTTCGGCGTCGCATTTACGCCGCTGCCAGTAAAACCGCTGCCGATGGAAATCGTGCCCGACGCTGGCGTAAGCGTGACGTTGATGCCCGGGACTGTCTTGGTCGCACCGAGGGTGGGCGTGGTGAACGCCGAGGTGTACGGGTTAATCGTCGGCACGCCTTCCATGTAGAAACGCGTGATTTCGGCGGTGTTTTGCCCGGTGAACGTAATCGGGTCGTTGGTGGCAACGAAGAAGTACGCGTTGCCCTGATTCGAGGGGCCGACTTGAGTGATCGGCCCGTTGATCGTGATAGGGCTGCTGGACGCGTTCGCGTTATAGCCATTGTGCAGCCAGACGAACGGCGCGCCGCCGGGGCCGCTGTTCATCGGCAACCCTTGGCTGAGGGTCAGCCCACCCGTACCGAACACGAAGAGGTTGCCGTTGTTTCCGTTGGACGGGAAGTTGATGGCGCCGGCGAAGGTCTGGTTGGTGGTGTTATCGATCACCACGTTGCCGTTGCCCGAAGTGCCCAGGTTGATAATGCTACTGGCGTTGGACAGCGACCCGTCATTGCCGGCGGTGCCGTTGCCGAATTGGAGCGTCCCTCCGTTCACGGTCATTGTGCCGGTGTAATTGGGATTCGTCCCGTTGGTGACCGCGGCCGTGCCGGCATTCACGACTACGTTTGCGGTGTTCGGGGTCGAACCGCCGGGACCGAATTGCAGGGTTCCCGCATTGACGGTAAACGTGCCGCTGTAGGTGGAACTGCCGCTGGTGAGATTGAGCTGTCCCGGGCCTTCATATGTAATCGGGGCCGAACCGGCGAGAGCGGCGCTGATCGTGCCGGTGATGCCGGGATTGACCGAGACGATGTTCTCGGTGCCGTTCCCGAGGACGAACGTGCCGGTGGTGTTGGCGGGCGCGATGCCGTTGCTCGAGACGAACAGCAGCGCACCGCTGCTGTCGGTCACCGTCTGGGCGTCGCCGATCGCCAGGTCGCCGCCGTTGATGACCAGCGAGTTGATCGTGGCTGTGGATGCCGTCGTGGCGGAATTGATGTAGACGTTGTTCCCGTTCACCGTCGAGTTGACTACGTGGCTGTACTCGTCAACCGGGTTGAGCGGGCGCAGCGTTCCGCCCGACGTATAGGCGACGAACGTGTCAGGCACGCCCGTTTGCGAACCCACCGCGCCGCTGCTGACCGGCACCTCGCCCAGGACATAAGGCACGATCGCGGCGTTCTGCACGGAGGGGGTGTCCGTCGTGCCGGCCTGCCCGCTGCCGACCGCCCCAGGCCCCGTCCCGCCCAAGCCGTTGGCGATCGAAATCTGGCCGTAGGAAGAACCCGTTGTACCCAGCCCGGTGCCGTTCACGAACAGGATCCCGCCACCGACCGCGCGGTTCAGCGTGTCGAGCTGCAGTGTTGGCGTCGCCCCGTTGGACGAAACCGTGACGGTGTTGAACCCGGCCCCGACCGTTGTGGTGCCGAGTTCCTCGAACGTGTCCGTTCCGGCGTTCCCGATCAACTTGAACGTCCCACCGTTCAGGTTCGTGACGAATGGGGGCGTGGTCCCGGGAAACCCAAAGCGGTAGCCTGCACCTGCGCCTGGATTAGTCGGGGCACCATTCGTGTTGTCATCAATTACGGTGCCCCCGCTTATAGTCAGTGCGGCCGTGTTTACGACTCCGCCGCCGCTGACGTCGAGCGTCCCAGAACTCACGATAATGTTGCTCAGACCAGTGCTCCCTGAGACGATACTGTTGCCTTGGATGTTGATGGTGCCGCCGCCGGCGATGGTCAGACTTTGGGCCGCGGCGGGGTTGGTCGCCTCGATCGTGCCGGTGAAGAGCAGCGTGCCACCGGCGCCAACTTCCCAAGTCTGGTTGGCCGCGAGAAGGAAGTTGTCACTGATCGTGGTCGTCCCGCTGGTCTGGGACAGCGCGTTGATGCCGATGCCGCCGACGGCGTTGAGCGTGAACGTCGAGGTGCCGCCGATATTCCAGCCACCCGTAGCGGTGGAGAAAATCAGCTCGCCGATGCTTTCGTTGAGGTCGAGGACCGGCTGATTCGCGGTAACCGTGCCGCTGAACGTGGCGGTGTCGGCCGCCGCCGAAGGAAACGTGCCTGGAGCGGTGAAGGTCCAATTCGACGTGTTGTCCCAATTGCCGTTGGCGGTCCCTTTCCAAGTGTAGGCGGTGCCATATGCCGAACTGGCCAATGCACCCCCTGCGGCCAGCGCGAGGTACGATGAGACACGGCGCATTGCGTGCCGCCGGCGCGGCACACGAGAACTGATCCTGCCCATGCTGTTTTCTCCCTGTTGCAGACGGTTGGCACAGCCTGCGGTACTGACTCCGGTCCCCATGGCCCAAATAATGGCCCCCGTGGCCAAAATCAATCGGCGGTGATATTAACTGCCAGTCACCCCGACAGCAACACAATTCTTGCCCAATTCTGACCCGCGGTTTTCGGAATTCGAGCGGATTCGGACCCTCACCCAGCCCATGAGTTCCGATTGGCGTGAGTTGCGGTAAAATATGCGGGCTGGGAGGGTCATCGATGCAGATTGCAGAAAATGGTTTCGCGGCTTTTCGCTTTCGGCTGCTTGCGCTGGTGATGCTGGTCGGATCCACGTTCTTGTCGCTGGGCTTGTGGGCCGCCCGATGGATGCTAAGCCGCGATCCAGTCTACCATTTCCTCGGTTTCAACCTCTTCCTCGCCTGGCTGCCGTTCTTATTCGCGGCGGCGATGTATTGGCTGCACCTGCGCCGCGATCGATCGGCGTCGGACGGGCTGCTGGTCGCGCTGGGGATCGCGTGGCTTCTGTTCCTGCCCAATGCGCCGTACCTCTGGACGGACCTGGTCCATGTCGTCATCCGGCGGTCCGTCAGCGTCTACTGGTGCGACCTGGTCTTGGGCCTCACCTTCGGCTGGAACGGGATGCTCCTGGGCCTCCTTTCAATGCTCATGGTCCACCGCGTCATCCGCGACCGCCTTGGCATCGCCTGCGGCTGGGCCGCCGTGTGCGTTGCCTTGGCGCTGGGCAGTTTCAGCATCTCGATCGGCCGCCTTGAACGCTTCAACAGTTGGGACGTCCTCACCCGACCCCTCGCGCTGCTGGCCCAAACCGCGCGGATCTTCCACCACCCCTTCACCTATAGCGTGCACTTCGCCATGGCGGCGTTGTTCTTCGCGTTCCTGTCGATGGGATATCTTCTCGTCCTTGCCCTGTTCGCCGCCGGGAGGGAGGAGGCGATCCCGCGGCGGGTCGATGCCGCTCGGACCGTGCAGATGTCATCTTGAGGCGTCCACCCTCTGGCGTGCCTCGGGGTCAGGCCGATAACCTAGCTCGGGGCCCGGTGTGAAGGAACGGGCCGGTGAAACAAAACCGGGCGTCCGTCGGATCGGATCCGAGGGACGCCCGGTTCTGTTTTGGTGAGGCGAAATCACCAGCGTGCGCCTACTGCTCGTTGCCCATGCTATGGTCGGCGTTGCGGCCGTGGAAATAGCCCATTACATCGTCCGTGGTGGCGGCCCAGACGTACTTGACACTGCGGGTGGTGTACGGGCCCAGGTCGCGGGATTGGCTGCCGGCGTAGGCCGTCAGGTGGAAGCCTTTGTCGGGGACCCAGCGCTGGGCGGGGATGGTCTGCCAATTGAACCCGAGCCGGTCGCCGCGGGAGACCGAAACGGTCCAGATCCGCTCGAGGGTCGGCTCTTTGTCCTGATCGGTGTTGGTGGCGCGGTAGAGGTTATAGCTCCCGCTCTGGGGGGCGACGCTGGACAGTCGATCGTTCGGGCCCGGGGCTACGGCCTGGACGTTCCCGCCGCCGCCACCACAGCCGCCCGCCAGGAGGGCCGTCAATGTCATCAGGGCTGCCGCCGGTGCGTATCGAAGCTTCATGAGTCTGTTCCCTCGCTGATAAACCGCCGCGCGCGCGTCTCGGGCGCGGGGTGCGGATTCTACCGCCGTCTTACATCGGGTCAAAAAGCCCTGACTCTCCAAAAAGAACGCCTCAAGTCCATCGTGTACGAGTTTTCGAATGGCATGGGCATGTACTCATGCCCGTGTCATTTCTCCCGTTCGGGTGGCACGGACAAGTACTCTTGTCCGTGGCGTCGCGACGACGGAAGGCCACGGACATGAGTACGTGTCAGTGCCACCCCGAGAACACGGCGCGAATCGCCGGTTCAGCCTCGAACAGCACGGGCATGAGTACATGCCCATGCCACCCCGTGCAGCCCCGATCGCCCTTCCGCATTTGTGATCGGAGCCGGTATAAAGGATGGGCACATCCAATTCAACGAGGGAAGCGGACATGCGAAAACTTACGTGTGCGGTGATCGTCATGGGAGTGATTGTCGGCATGCGAACGCTCGTGCGGGCGGCGGACGCGCCGTTTCCGGCGTTCAAGGCCCAGCAGCTCGACGAAAAGCTGACGGTCGGCTACGGCGTGCTGCTGCTCGACCTGAACGGCGACGGCAAGCCCGACATCGTCGTCGCCGATTCCAAGCGGGTGATCTGGTTCGAAAACTCCACTTGGACGATGCACGTGATCCTCGAGGGGCAGACCAAGCCTGATAACGTGGCGATCGCCCCGATCGACCTGCGCGGCAACGGCAAGACGGACCTGATCCTCGGCGCCGGGTGGAAGGGCTACAACACGAAGGACAACGGCACGCTTCAATGGCTGGAGCCAGGCCAGAACGTCACCGAGCCGTGGACGATGCATCCGATTGGCTTCGACGAGGTCGCGTTGCACCGAATCCACGTCGCGACGATCGACGGCAAGCCGCGGGTGTTCGTCGCGCCGCTCCTGGGGCGCGGGGCGACCCAGCATGGGAACTGGTCGGAATCGACGCCGAAGCTGCTGGAATATCCGGTGCCGGCCGACCCGGTCAACGGTCCTTGGACGCCCAGCGTCGTGACGGACCGGCTGCACGTGGTGCACAACTTCTGGCCGGTGGATTTGCAGGGGAACGGAAAGACGGAATTGCTCATCGCGAGCTATGAAGGGCTATATGTGCTGACGCCAGGCACGAACGGCGGGAGCTGGTCGCCGCGGCGGATCGGCGCGGGCGAGCAGGCCGATCCGACGAAGAGCCGCGGATGCAGCGAGGCGAAGCTGGGGCACAGCAAGTCGGGCCAGCCGTTCATCGCGACGATCGAGCCGTGGCACGGGAACGAGGTGGTCGTCTACACGCCCCCCGCGAATGGCGGCGAGGGGCTGTGGGAGCGGAAGGTGCTCGACAGCGATCTGCACGAGGGGCACGGGATCTGGCTGGCGGACCTGAACGGGGACGGGAGCGACGACGTGGTCGCCTGCGCCCGCGCCGGCAAGGGCGGGGACGGAGGCCGGGGCGTGTTCGTCTACTCTCTGGCGTCATCGACCGGCAACGCCAGCGACGCGACGTGGACCAAGCACGTGATCGATGACCGCGAGATGGCGGCCGAGGACGTCGCCGCCGCGGACCTCAACGGCGACGGCCACATCGACATCGTCGCCGTCGGCCGGGCCACACATAACGTGCGGATCTATTGGAATCAGGGGAAGTGAATCATTGCTGATTTCGGGTTGCGGATTGCTGATTAATTAAGAGAGGGCGAGGCTCTCGCCGAGCCGAGGTTTTCGAACAACGACCGGCTCGGCGGGAGCCTCGCCCTCCCAGTGACGCGCATTTCAATCCGCAATCAGCATTCCGAAATCCGCAATTCCTTCATCCAAAGAATAGCCCACTCGCCACCGCGTTCAGGCTGCCCGGCGCGTTGGTGACCGTGATCTTTACGTGGCCGGTGAGGTTCCAGACGAGGTACAGGCCCTGGGTGAAGTCGCTGACCGACTCGGTATTAAGGACGGTGCCGCTGTCGGCGTCGGTGATCTGCACGGTCTGGGCGCGGTTGCGCGAGTCGTAGTCGACCATGTACAGCGCGACCTGATGCGATTTGCCGTCGACGAGGTTCAGGTCGAGCGTGAAGCTGTTGGCGGAATAGTCGCAGGCGGCGACGCCGGTGGTGGCGCCGGGGCCGTTCAGCAGCGCGCGTGGGTCGGCGGTGGTGTATTCCCAGGTCCAACTCGGCTGATCGGTGGCGGTTGACAGCCGCGCGTAGGCGGGGAGATTGCCGCCGGCGCCCAGCAGGTCATATCCGTCGGCGCCGTAGGTGCCGGTCCACTTGCCCGGCGTGGTCGAATCGGTTTGGACGAACGTCGCTGCCGTGGGCGTTGGGGCCGAGAGGCCGCCGAATGCGAGGTCGCTGAGCACCGCGTTCGGGCCGGCCGTGCGCGTGAACGTGATCGTCACCTGGCCGCTCAGGTTCCAGACGAGCCATTCGCCCGAGGCGAAGTTGGAGACGGTCCGGGTGTCGAGCACCGCGCCCGTTTCGGAATCAGTCACCTGGACGGTTTCGGCCCGTCCCAGCTTGTCCCAGTCGAGCAGGTAGGCCGCGACCTGATGGCTCTTGCCGTCAAGCAGGTTCAGGTTGATGCTGAAGGTGTTGGCGGCGTAATCGGTGGCCGCGACTCCGGTGGTCGCGCCGGGAGCCGGTTGGGAGGCACGCGGATCGTTGGATGACGAGGCCCAGGTGTAGGTCGACGCGCCGGCCGTGGCGATTCTGGCGTAGGACGGGAGGTTCGTGGCGCCGCCGATGATCGAATACCCATCCGCGCCGTAGACGCCGGTCCACTGTCCGCCGGTGGCGGTGTCGGTCGTGACGAACGAGGCGGTGGCGGGTTGCTGCCCGGCCGCCGGGGCAAAGAACAACCCGCTGGCGACGGCGTTCAGGCTGCCCGGGGCGTTGGTCACCGTGATCTTCACGTGGCCCGACAGGTTCCATACGAGCCATTGGCCGTTGGCAAAGTCGGTGACGCTCGCGCTGTTCAGGACGGCGCCGGTCGTCGCGTCGGTCACCTGCACGCTCTGGGCCCGCCCCTGTCGATCCCAGTCGACCATGTAGAGCGCGACCTGATGGGTGTTGCCGTCGGTGAGGTTCAGGTCGATTGTGAAGCTCGATCCGGAATAGTCGCAGGCCGCGATGCGGCCGCTCGGGGAGGCGGGGTCCTGCGGTGCGCGGGAATCGGTGGTGGCCGGGTCCCAGGTCCATTCCGATTCGCCCGACTCGGCGACCTGCGCGTAGGCGGGGAGATCGGACGAACCGCCGAACAGGACGTACCCGTCCGTTCCATACGCGCCGTTCCAGTTACCCTGCGTCGCGTGGTCCGTTTGCGGGGCGGTCGCGCCTTGGAGCGTCACGATGCTGCCGGCCGGCAGCGTGATCGTGGCGACGCCGTTCACGACGGGCACGGCACCTTCGTCGGCGAACGTGTCGGTGGCGCTGGTCCGGCGGTCGACGTCGAACGAGGAGACGTCGACGCCGCCGATCGACAGGTTTACGGTCTGGTCGGTCATGCCGGTGTTGATGAGCACCGTCGTCAGCGTGTGTTCCTGGTTCTGGACGAATGCGCTGACGTAGACGCCGTTCGGGTCGGAAGGCGTGGCCGCGACGCGGTAACTGCCGGGGCGAATGTAGCGGAAGAACTGCTCGGCGGCGGCGAACTTCTGGGTGGTCTCGTCGGTGCCACCGGTGAGGGTGTCGCCGTTCGCTGGCGTGCCGTCGGACGTCTGCCAGGCCATCCACGTGTTGACGTTGCCGATCACCAGGGCGTCCTGAATGTTCTCGGCCAACGTGAACGCGCCGTCCCAAGTCTGGGAGAGCGTCTCGTTCTCTGTGACCCAGGACTCCTTGCCATCGGCGGCGATGCCGGTCCACCAGCGCTGGAACGGGTCGTCCGGGTAGTCGGTCGCCGAGCGGCCGTCCGTGTACCAGGTCCACGCCACCGGATCCCGGCGGAGGAGGTCGTTGGCCGGATCTCCCGGGTTGTTTAGATCGTTTGGATTGTCTGGCAGAACCACGCCGGCCACGCCATGGATTGAATAGGCCGACAGGGCGGCCATGGCCTCGGGGTCGGCGCGGACGGCATTGATATACCCCATCACTCGCGAGAGGCCCCATGGGTCATTGGCAGAGCCGACGCCGACGTCGTCCGGGCCGATGATCCGCGTCGTGATTCCGTACTGGACGAACACCTCGTGCACGGCCTTGAGGGTGTCCACGTAAAGCTGCGGCGTGTACTCGCAACTGTCGTATGGCTCGTCGAAGGCGAGCTCGTTCTGAAGGCTGATCGCAGATAATCTAACGCCGAAGTTCTCCTGGAACCCCTTGATGTACGCGGCTAGATAGAGGCCGAACTGTTGGAGGTTGTACGGCGTGTCGACGATGCTGCCGCCTGCTGACTGGGTGTTGTCGCCTTGGATGGTGGGATAGGTGCCGTTCGGCTGCCCATCGTACCAATTGACCTCTTCCCCCTTCATCCAGTGGGGCGGCGTCATGACGACTGCGAACACCTGGTTCGAATCCAGCCCGTACTTCGCAGCGGCCGCCGCGAGTTGCCCGTCCGATTGGACGTCTGGCTGCTGCCAGTTGAATAGGTTGATGTCAGCCTGCAAGTCGGGCCCGAGCGTCACCGCCGACCAAATCTGCTGGTCGGGTCCCTCCAACGCATCGAGCCGAAGGTTGACCCGGAGCATCGAGCTGCCCAGGTCCTGATAATACATCTTCTGGTAAGCGGTCGACTCGTACAGGGCTGGGTCGTCGGCCAGCGATGTGCCGAACCCCTCGATCTTCTGATACTGCTGGGCCGTGTTAATCGCGACGTTGACCGAGAGCAGGACGCGCGATTCGAGCGATTCAATGGCCTCGTGAATATGTCCCCAACCTCGACGGTTCCGGTGCGAACGAGAGCGAGAGTCCCTTCGACGCCGCATAGACGATCTCCCTGAGCCAGGCGAAGACGAAACGAAGTGCTTCGGACCTGAGCGAGCCTGAATGGTGACCGATCACCCCGTGGGCCGTGGGGCCGCGCGCGGCGGTCGTTCGTTAATGCTCTGGGACAACAAACCCCTGGAGGAGCATCTCAGATTTGTGCGGAAGCCGCAGGAGTTCCCGCGGCACAATGACCGCGGGATTTCACAATGCCGGCCTCGGACGGGCGCTCACGGTAACCGTACGCAATCTCATCGGCAACGGCGATTCGGGAGGATGAGTGCGGCACTCCAGAGTCCTGAGCAAAAAGTCTTGCATTTTTGCCCGTTTCCGGTGGGAATACGGTGCGATGAGTGACGGTGAGGATCCCAAACAGCCCGCGGACGCGACCGAGCGCCCGGAGTCGAAGGCGAAGGAGCAGGAGAAACGCGACCCCTTCGGGCCGCCGGAGGTGTCGTGCGAGTGTTTCTGCCTCCACTGCCGGCGCACGTTCATGAGCGATCAGATCTGGTTTCAGCGGGTCAAGGGCGCGCGGGACGGGTTCGAGGGGTTCTGGATGTGCCCGACGCCGAACTGTTCGGGCAAGGGGTTTACGTTCGACATCTTCCCGGTCGATCCGGACCACCCGGCCAACGAAGGGTGGGTCACCGATGACGGCGAGTGGTACGACGACGAGGACGAAGAGGCCGAGTGGGACCCGGAATCCGATCCGGCCGACGAACCGGAAGGTGAATACGATCCCGACGAAGCGAAGTACAAGGAGTTGGACGAACTCACCGGCGACGAGGACGACGACATCGAAGGGGAGGAATGGAAGTACGGGCTCGAGCCCGGCCAACTCCCCGAATCCGATTCGCCCCTCCCCGAGTTCGGACAGGGCGGCGACCCCGACGAGGAAGCCCTCTACAACGCCCCCGACCAGCGCCCCCGAGAACTCGATTGGTCGGACCGGGATCAGAACGGCCCGGGCCACTTCTCCGACGAGGACATTCCGTTCTAGGTCGCCCCGTGACACGGGGCACCGCGTTCATTACAGCTCCTGCAACCGCTGCTGCTTGTCCAAGTCGAGCAGGGCATCGATCAGGGGGGCGAGGTTGCCGGCGATGACCTGGTCGAGGTTGAAGTTCTTTTCGCCACCGGTTTCACCACCGAGGCGGTGGTCGGTGCAGCGGTTTTGGGGGAAGTTGTAGGTGCGGATGCGCTGGGAGCGGTCGCCGGAGCCCATCATCGCCTTGCGGGCGCTGGTGAGGTTGGCGTGCTGCTTGGCGCGCTCGGCTTCGTAGAGGGTCGAGCGGAGCAGGGACCAGGCGCGTTCCTTGTTCTGCGCCTGGCTCTTGTGCTCGGTCATCTTGAAGATCAAGCCGCTGGGCTTGTGCTTGATCATCCAGCCGGTTTCGACCTTGTTGACGTTCTGCCCGCCCGGCCCGCCGCCGCGGCAGCCGAATTCCTCGACGTCCTTGGGGTTGATGTCGATCTTCACGTCCGGGAGTTCCGGGAGGACGGCGACCGTGGCCGCGGAGGTGTGAATGCGGCCTTGCGCTTCGGTTTCGGGAACGCGCTGGACGCGGTGCCCGCCGCCTTCGAAGCGGAGGTGTCGGTAGGCGCCCGGGCCTTTGACGTTGATGATGACTTCCTTGAACCCGCCGCGTTCGCTGGGGGAGAAGTCGCTCACGTCGAACCGCCAGCGTTTCTGCTCGCAGTAACGCCGATACATCTCAAAAGATTGCCGGTGAAGAGGCCGGCCTCGTCGCCGCCTGTGCCGGCACGCAGTTCCAGAAAGAACGAATCGACCGCATTGTCCTCGGCGGCGACGAACTCGTCCTTGAGCGACTCAAGCAGCCCATGGGCCTTCTCGCGGGCCTCCGGGATCTCGGCTTCGGCCAGCTCGGCCATGTCCCGATCGCCCTTGTTCTCGGCCATCTGCTTCAATTCGCCGACCGCGTCGGCCGCCTTACGGTACTCGCGGTATTTCTCGACGATCGGATCGAGCTGCCCCTTCTCCTTGCTCAGGGCGACGAGCCGCTGCGAGTTGCTCAGCACGGCCGGATCGTTCAACAGGCTCTCGATCTCGTTGAACCGGCTCAGTTTTTCTTCCAACTTGCGGATCAGCGCCTCCGGGGCGCTGTCGGTCTGCACTGCCATAACGGGGTTCCTCGAATGGAACGGTCTGTCAATTGGGAGGGAATGCGCGCGAGAGGAATGCGACCGCAGCTAACGCTCGGCAAGAGGTCGATAGGCGTGGATGGGTTGCGGTCTCATCGAAAGTAATACGCTTCCGCCCGCGAATGGGTCGATCCGGGCGAGACCGGCCGCTTGCGGCGTCGCGAACGATGGGCCACCCACCGTCGTCCCCGCCAACCGCCAGCGACAATCCCGCGCGCCTCTACCGAACCACTGGCGACTGCGACTCCGCCGGCTGCTCCACCAACTCGATCGTCTCCCGCTCCGCCTGCGGCCCCAGCCCCGGCCGGCTGCGGAACCGCAAATCCGGCAGCCGCGCCACCGCCTGCCGCAGCGCCTGCTCCCATCGGATACGGATCTTATTCAGGTCCGCGTCGTCGGCCATGAACCGCCGGTGACGCGTCACGTCGAGCTCGTCGGTCGAGTAGACCAACAGGTCGATCGGCGGCCCGACCGTCACGTTCGACTTCATCGTCGAATCGAGCGACAGCAGCGCATATTTGGCCGCCTCTTCCAGCGTCGTCCGGTCGAACCGGATGCCGCGATCGAGGATCGGCCGGCCGTATTTCGTCTCGCCGACCTGCAGGTAGGGCGAGTCCTCGCTGATCTGCAGCGGGTTGCCCTGCGGATAGACGAGCATGAGCCCCGGCGGCTCCCCCTTCACCTGCCCGCCGAGCAGCACGTTCACGTTGAAGTTGTACTTGTCCCGTTCGAGGTATTCGCGGTCGAGCGCGGCGACGTTGCGGATCTGTTCCCCGATCACCCGAGCGGCGTCGTAAAGCGACGGCGCCTGCGCCAGCCCCTTGCCCGCGTTCCAGTCGCGCCGGAGCAGCGTCAGGATCGATTGGGACACCGACAGGCTCCCGCTGGTCAGGATGATGAACACCCGCTCGCCGGTTTGGACGAACGTGTGCATCTTGCGGACCGTGTTGACCTGGTCATATCCCGCGTTGGTGCGGGAATCCGAGGCCATCACCAGGCCATACTTCGTCACGATTCCGAGGCAATACGTCATTTTGCGTCCTGTGGCCGAAGCATAGAACCCGATTTGCGAATTGCCAAGCGCGACGTCCGCCGGGTAATCTGCCCCACATGAACTGCCCCGCCGCGCCGCTCTGATATGCTTATTCACATCGGCTATGAACTCGTCTTCGAGGTTCCGGCACCGGTTTCGATGCAACTGATGCTGTACACGCACCCCAGTCGGGTGGCCACGTTGCTGAAGCCGGAACAGTTGATTGTCGAACCGAGCATTCCGGTCCACAACTTCATCGATTCCTTCGGCAATCACGCCGCCCGGATCGTCGCCCCGGCGGGAAAACTGCGGCTCTATTACGACAACATCGCCCAGGACAGCGGCGAACACGAGCCGAAAATCGACGGCGCCCGCCTTCATTCGGTGGACGAGCTGCCCGACGAGTGCCTGCAGTTCCTGCTGGCCAGCCGATACTGCGAGGTGGACCGGATGCTGGACATGGCGTGGGACCTGTTCGGCAAGACGCCGCCCACGTGGGAGCGGGTGCAGGCGGTGATGGATTGGGTGCACGGGCACGTGCAGTTCGGCTACGAGTTCGCCCGGCCGACGAAGACCGCCTACGACGTCTGCACCGAGCGGCAGGGCGTCTGCCGCGACTTCATGCACCTGGCGATCACGATGCTCCGCGCCCTGAACGTCCCCGCCCGCTACGCCACGGGTTATTTGGGCGACATCGGCGTCCCGCCGGCCCCGTTTCCCATGGACTTCTCCGCCTGGTTCGAGGTCTACCTCGGCAACCGTTGGTATGCCATGGATGCCCGCCACAACGAGCCGCGGATCGGCCGCGTGCTGCAAGCCCGCGGGCGCGACGCCGTGGACGTCGCGCTGACAACATCCTTCGGCTCAACGCGCCTCGAAAAATTCACCGTTTGGACCGACGAGGTGAACGGATGACCGGATTCCGAAGGGTCCGCTTCAGCGGACAGAATTCGCCGCGCGGGACAGGTTCCGTCCGCTGAAGCAGCCGCTGAAGCGGACCCTGCGACATTCGTTACGTTTGCTGCTGTTGCTCTTGTTGCTGGTTGATCAAGTCCTGGTGCGGTAACGATCCACCGGGATAGGTCGGAATCGACAGCGATTGAACCCGCTCGGCCGCCAGCTCCGGCGGGACGGATTTCAGTTCCTCGCTGTGAACCGCGACCTCGATCGCCTCGCGGGCCTTCCCGCGGTAGATCCCTCGATTGGGGGCGACGTCGGCGAAATGCCGGCCGACGGCGACCTTCACGAAGTTCCCGCCCACGATGCAGTTGTTGGCCGCGTCGAACCCGATCCAGCCGGCCGACGGGAAGAACAGCTCGCACCACGCGTGGGTCTGGGTGAACCCGCGGTATTTCTCGGCGTCGGGGTGAATCAGGCCGCTGACGTACCGGGCCGGGATCTCCATCGCGCGGGCCAGGCCGATCATCAGGTGGGTGAAGTCCTGGCAGACCCCGGACCCGTGCTCGAGGATCTCGGTGATCGGGCTGGCGGCGGTCGTGACGCCCTTGCGATACGTGAACCGCTCGGCCAGCAGGTGCAACATCCGCAGCGCCAGTTCCCCAAGCGACATGCCGGGCTCGGGCAGGAGGATGGCGACCAGCTCCCGCAATTGCGGGGAATCGACGATCGGCCCGCCGAACTGCAGGTAGTCCCACATCTGGTAGTCGTAGTTGTCCGGCGGGACCGGCCAGCGGTCGGCGAACCGCTCGGGCTTCACCGGGAGCCGGTCCGTTTCCACCACGCTGGTGGCGACGATGCGGATCTGGTTGTGGAACGAGTTGACGGTGAACGCGTGAACCGCGTTGCCCAGCCAGTCGAAGTAGCTCGACGGACTCGTCCCCGGGCCGACCGCGAGGGTGAACGAGAGCCGGTGCTGGTCCTGCTCCTGCCGCGGCGCCATCCGCAGCTCCATCACCGATTCGCTGATCAGGTCGGAGTAGGTGAGGTCGGTTTGGTGAGTAAGCTTTAGCAGCATTTGTGTACGTCGCGGGATCGGGGCCATGCGTGAAACGTGATGAGTGAAACGTGACAAATGTTCGCGCGTCACGTTTCACTCATCACGTTTCACGTGGCTCCGGATCCCAACCAGCTCCTAATGGAGAAAATACGTCTTCTGCACCGCCAGCGCCGTTTCCGCGATCTGGTTCCGGATCTTCTGCAAATACTCGGGCAGCCCGTCGGTGAGGATCTCGCCCATCTCAGCGTATTCCAACTGCGCGTCGAGGCGGCCGAGGATCCGTTCGGCGGGGTCGATTGCCAGCGGGCTTACTTCCGCACGCACCGCGGCGATCGCCTCGTGCGCCATCGCGACCGAGTACCGGATGCTCCGCGGGTAGCTCCGCTCCAGGATCAAGAACGACGCGACGCGCAGCGGGTCCATGTCGCCGACGTACTGCCGGCGGTAGGCCTCCAGCGAGCAGCAGCACCGCAGCACCGCCATCCAGTGGATGTTCCGCAGCGCCCCTTCCAGTTTCTGCTCGGCGGCCTTGAGGATGCCGTACTTGGTTTCGATGATCCCGCAGCTCACGTCGATCCGCTCGATGTACTTGCCGAGCTGCGTGAAGAGCCACCGCTGGTCGTGGTCGAGCGTCTGGTCGGTCAGGCCCTGGAACAGCATCGAGCCGTTCATCATCTGGCGGTAGAAATCGTCCGGTGATTCTTCGAACCGGCTCGGCGCGTCGTCGCCGCGGATCGACCAGTAGAGCGCGTTGACGCACTCCCACATCTCGGCGGAGATGTTCTCGCGGATGCCGCGGGCGTTCTCGCGGGCGCGGGAGAGGCAGCTCACGAGGCTGTTGGGATTGTCGCGATCAAACGCCATGTAGCGGGCGATCGCGGCGCCTTCGGCCACGGGCGATCCATTGCCTGCCGACGAAACGGGAGCGGCGGGGCAACGCAGGATCGACGGCACGCTGTTCCACTGCCGCTGCTGCAGTTCCGGGGCGAGGTCGCCGACGTCAACCAGCAGGTTCGAGTTGACCAGCAGCAGCCGGGCGACGTGCTCGGCCCGCTCGATGTACCGGCTCATCCAATACATCGAGTCCGCGTCGCGCGCCAGCAGCGGCCGGCTCGCCGCGTGGCGGGCGAATTTCGGGATCGTGGGGAGCGGGATCTGACTCATGGGGTAGTTGCCAGTTGCCAGTTGTTAGTTGCCAGTGCTGGTTGGATAGAGTTGCAGGTTTTCCCCTGGCAACTGGGAACTGGCAACTGGCAACTCTGCTTCTTCCTGTTCTTCTTCGAGCACCCAGGTGTCCTTGCTGCCACCGCCCTGCGAGCTGTTCACCACGAGGCTGCCTTTGCGGAGGGCGACGCGGGTGAGGCCGCCGGGCATGACGATCACTTTGTCGCCGTAGAGGATGTAAGGCCGCAGGTCGACCCGGCGGCCTTCGAAGCGATCGTCGATCAGGCTCGGGTGCTGGCTCAGTTCCACCACCGGCTGCGCGATGTAGTTCCGCGGGTCGGTGATGATCTTCCTGGCGAACTCCTCCCGCTCGGCCTTGGTCGCCTGATGGCCCATCAGCATGCCGTAGCCGCCCGATTCGTTGGTGCTCTTCACGACGAGCTTGTCGAGATTCGCCAGGACGTATTTGCGATCGGCATCCTTCGCGCAGATGTAAGTCGGCACGTTCGGCAGGATCGCCTCCTGGCCGAGGTAGAACTTGATCATGGCGGGGACGAACGGGTAGATCGCCTTGTCATCGGCGACGCCCGTCCCGGGCGCGTTCACCAGCGCGAGGTTCCCGCTGCGGTACGCGTTCATCAACCCAGCCACGCCCAGGCAGCTGTCCGGCCGGAAACAAAGCGGATCGAGGAAGTCGTCGTCCACGCGGCGGTAGATCACGTCCACCCGTTTCAAGCCGCCGGTCGTTCGGGTGTAAACGAACGAATTATCGACGATCAGGTCGCGCCCCTCGACCAGTTCCACGCCCATCTGCCGGGCCAGGAAGCTGTGCTCGAAATAAGCCGAGTTGTAGACGCCCGGCGTCAGCACGACGATGCTCGGGTCCTCCGCGCGGTTCGGCGCCAAATACTTCAGGCACTGCAGCAGGTTGTATGGGTAATCCTCGATCGCCCGGACGCGATAGGTGCTGAAGAGGGACGGGAAGACGCGCTTCATCACCGCGCGGTTTTCCAGCACGTAGCTCACGCCGCTGGGCGTGCGGCCGTTGTCTTCCAGGACGAAGTAGTTGCCGCGCTTGTCGCGGATCAGGTCGGTCCCGCAGATGTGGATGTAGATGTTCCGCGGCAGGTTCACGTGGAACATCTCCCGGCGGAACATCTTCGCCCCGTAGATCAGCTCCGGCGGGATGACCTTCTCCCGCAGGATCCGCTGGTCGTGATAGATGTCCTGGCAGAAGAGGTTCAGCGCGGTGATGCGCTGGACGAGGCCGCGTTCGATCGTTTCCCATTCCTGGGCCGGGATGATGCGCGGGACGAGGTCGAACGGAAAGATCTTCTCGACGCCGCGGTTGTCGCCGTAGACGGTGAAGGTGATCCCCTGGTTGCGGAAGGTCAGGTCGGCCATCCGCACGCGCCGTGCGAACGCGGCCGAGCCCAGCCCGCGGAGGCGTTCCGCGACGGTCCGATAATGTGGCCGCGCGACCCCCGGCGCGGCAAACATCTCGTCGAACAGCCCATCGACTTCGTAATTCTCAAACATGCCGGCAGATCCGATCTCTCGTTTCGACCCTGCCGCCGCGGGGTATTGTAAGTTCAGTGGGGCGGGGGGCAAGCTTCACGTTCATCGTGTCGGTCGCGTCATCGGCATTATCGGCCGATCGATCCGCATCCCTCCGGCGGCTTGGAACTGCGTATCGAAACGGGCAGGGCAGCGCACGACCCTGCAAATGTTGCAGAACCGATTTAGGATTGCGTTAATGCCCGTGCGCATTATAATTTGCTCCCGCATCATTATATCCCATCCCCACGGAGGTCGATCGATGAGGCCAGATACCTGCCGCGCACCAGGACGCCAAGTCCGTCCTTCGCTCGGGTTTACGCTCGTCGAACTGCTGGTCGTGATCGGCATCATCGCCGTGCTGATCAGCATCCTGCTGCCCGCGCTCAATCGGGCGAGGGAGCAGGCCAAGACGGTGCAGTGCCTGTCGAATATGCGGCAGCTCGGGGCCGCGGTGCAGGAGTACGCCACCCAAACGAACGGCATTCTGATTCCCGCCGAGTGGCGCAACCCGCCGACGAGTGCCACCGGCGGCAGCGGTACCGATGCATGGCCCGTCATCATGGTGGCGCTGAAACTGGTGCCATTCCCGTCCAGCTACACCGAGGCCGATGCCACGCGGACGGTCTTCTTTTGCCCATCCGCGATCGTCGATTTGGCCAATCCGGGCGCCTCGCAGGATCCGGCTTACCGTAGCGACCAGCACGGGGCGTACCTCGCGAAGTGGGGTTCGGCCGTCCTGCAGCCAGGGGTGACGGTCTATACCGGCTACGCCATGAACTGCACGACCAGCAACTCCAAGGGCAACGCCGACGTTCCCGGCCGGCGGATCCCGCTCGATAACGACCCGCCGAACGACTACAACATGCGGAAGATGTCGCAGCTCAAGGATTCGGCCGATCTCGTCTTGCTGTTCGATGGCGTGAACCTCAATCCGCTGAGCTCTCCGAATCGGATCAACGCCCGACACAATAACCTCAGGAACACGAACCTGTTGTTCGTCGACGGGCACGCCGCGACGGTGCCGACCGACAGCCTCTTTCACGATCCTGCGACCACCTACAACCTGACAGACGACGTGAAATCCACTTTTGCTTCGCTGTCAAGTCTCCAGAAGAACTTCCCCTGGCCGCACTGGCGGACCGATCAGTAGCCGATTGTGATTTGGCCGTCGTCCTTCCTCACTTGTCATCGATTTTTGCTAACCCTCCTTGCCCGGCCGGGGTAACATCGCGGCTGCGCAGGAGGTGTTGCCATGCTGGGCGTTCGCACGAATCGCCGGTGGGGTGTCCTCTTTGTCGGCGTCGCCGCGTTGCTCGTTCCGTTTACGGCTCGGGCCGTACCGGTGGAGGTGAGAGCGACGAACGTGGGCTCGATCTCGCTTGCGTCGCTCTCGCGGCTGGCGCACGAGGCGGGCGAATTGGGGATCAAACTGCCGCCGCCGCTGACGGCGGAGGGGATCGAGCGGCAATTCCCATTCGTCGGCGCGGGCGGCTTTGATCCGGACCGGCCGGTCGGGGTGTTCTTCTTCGCCGGGCCGGGGACGAGGTTCGCGGCGGATGCGGGCATCGCGTACGTGCTGCCGGTGAAACCGGACGTGGCGACGCTCAAATCGGTTCTCGATCTCGGCGGCAAACCTCTGGGGAACGGCTCGGGGGCGGTGGAATGGAACGGGATGACGTTCCGGCGGACGCCCAATAACTACGTGATCTTCAGCCGCTCGCCCGATGCGGCGATCGCCGTGCGCGAGGCGGACCTGCTCGACGGTTACCGCCCGCCGCTGAGCCCGCGGACGGGGCCGGACGTGCCGATCCTGCGGGCGAGCTTCGACGCGGCGGCGTGCCGCCGGGCCGACCCGTCGCGGTTCCGCATGATGGTAGATGGGCTGACGTACCCCGCTGCGTCCCGGAGCCCTGCGGCCGCCGATGCGCTGCGCGCAATCGCATGGCGGATCACCCGGCTCGATCTGGCGATGCTGCGCAGCGGTGACGAGCTGTCGCTCAAGTTCGGCATCGCGCCGATCCGCATCCCCGCCGCCGGGACCTTCACGCGACCGGGAATGCCCGAGGGCGTGGTCGCCCGGTTCGACGTCGCAGCACCGCCAATGCAGGTCATGCCCTGGCTCGAATCCGTCTTCGGCCGATTCTGGCCCGGCCTGGCCCTGAGCGGCGGACGGTGGGACGACGAGTTCAGGCGCGACGCGGTCCAGATCCTGCTTGGTGGGGATGCGGTCTCGATGGGGCTCGACCCGCGGGAGAACGTCGGCGTCTTCTACATCGTCCAGCAGCACGTGCAGGCCGACCCGGTCGCCCGGCTGCGCCAGGCCGCCGAGCGGTCGAACCTCGTAGCCGCCTATCCGGTGGACAAGACCCGTGCGGCCTTTCTGGAGTTCACGCAATACACGACTCCCGCCGGGCTGCATGTCGCGCGGGTGAAGGTGACGGAGGGGCCGGCCTGCACGTTCTGCCTCGACCTCGTCCGGCGGGCCGACACGGTTTACATCACCGGCAGCACCGACCCGGGGCAGTTCGTCGAATCCCTGGTCGGCGCAAAGCAGGAGGGGCACATGGTCGGGCTGGCGACCGGCTCGCTGAACCTCGCCGCCGCGATGGCGATCCTCGACGACGTCACGGGCCTCGGCGGCATGCCGCCGCCCCAACGCCAGCAGTTGAATCGGATCCTCAACGGCCGTAGCCTCACCCTTTCCGCCACCGGCGAGACGGACGAGGCCGTCTTCGACGCCGCCGTCCCCCGCGACCTGGTGAAGGAC
This sequence comes from Tepidisphaeraceae bacterium, assembly GCA_036495445.1. Classification (GTDB taxonomy): domain Bacteria; phylum Planctomycetota; class Phycisphaerae; order Tepidisphaerales; family Tepidisphaeraceae; genus DASXMX01. The sequence goes on along the minus strand of DASXMX010000272.1, from coordinate 12,497 downwards.
CTGATCGCCGCCTATTCCAAGTAGGCGCTCCGATCGCGTGTGATCAGGCGGGTGGCATGGGTATGTACTCATGCCCGTGGCGTTGGTAGGAAATGCAACCACAGAGGGCACGGAGGACACAGAGGGAAATACAAGAACAAGTAGCCACAGATGCACACGGATGAGATGCAGATTTGAAATCTCAGATTTGAAATCCCCATCTGTGTGCATCTGTGCCCCATCTGTGGCTGAAAACGCATTTCTCTTTCTTCCCTCTGTGCTCTCTGTGTCCTTCGTGTCCTCTGTGATTGCATTTTCAAGCGAGCCACGGGCATGAGTACATGCCCATGCCCACCCGGAGCCATGGCCAACGGAGGAACCATGCCGCGTCTGTTCAGATCCGCCTTGCCAAGCGTTTTGCTCTCAGCCACTCTGCTTTCCGCCGCCAGCACGTTCGCGGCGGAGGCGGTGACGATCAAGAACGCTTCGCTGGAAGTGACGATCGACTTGGCGAAGGGGACGTTCGCGCTCACCGCCATTCCCTCGGGCGCGCACTTCCTGACCGACGGCAAGCTGGCCGGCCCGGCGACGCTCTCGAGGACGGTTGAGGTCGACGACAAGACCTTCGGGAAGGGGCAGGGGATTGAAGTCACGTTCGCGGATGGGGCACGGGAGGAGCTCGATCTGTTTCCGGATCTCCCGTTCGCGCTCTTTCACTCGACGCTCCACAACTCCGGCCAGGCCGACGTGCGGGTGACGAGCATCCAGCCGTTCGGGGCGGCCATCAACCTGGGCAAGGCACCGGCGGACCTGCGCGTGCTGAGCACCGCCGGACTGCAACCGGCCGACCAGAAGACCGGTGGTTACGAGTGGATGGCCGTGGCCGATCCGGCCACGCGCCACGGCGTCGTCGCAGGCTGGCTCACGCACGACCGGGCCGGCGGTGTGATGCTCAGTGAGGCCCAAGGCAATCACGTCCGGGTGCAGGCCCAGTCCGACTTCGGCCGCCTCCGCATCCCGCCGGGCGGCGACGCGCGGGGGGAGACGCTCGCGGTCGGATATTTCGACGACGCGCGGCTCGGACTTGAGTCCTGGGCGTCGGCGATCGCCAAAGTGTACGACATCCACCTTCACCCGCAGCCGGTCGGCTATTGCACGTGGTACTCCGACCAGCACGGCGGGGCATCCAACGAAAAGGCGCTGGCCGAGATCACGGCCGCGGCCGCAAAGGAACTTGGGCCGTTCGGGTTCTCGCTTGTCCAGATCGACGACGGTTGGCAGGAGGGGATCAAGAACAACGGCCCCAAGAAGGTCTTCTCCGCCTGCAACCCAAAGGGCCCGTACCCATCCGGCATGAAGGCGACGGCCGACAACATCACCGCCCACGGCCTCACGGCGGGCATCTGGTTCATGCCGTTCGCGGGCACATGGGATGATCCGTTCTTCCAGGAGCATCAGGACTGGTTCGTCAGGACCGAGGACGGCAAGCCGTATGTCGTCAAGTGGGGCGGCACGTCCCTGGACATGACCAACCCCGCCGTGCAGCAATACCTTCGCGACGAGGTCCACCGGATCGCCGGCGACTGGGGCTATCGCTACTTCAAGATGGACGGCATGTTTACGGGCACCGGCACGAAGCTGATGTACGTCAACTCGAGCTACAAGCCCGACGGCATCGGCGACGCCGTCTTCAGCAACCCGGACACGACCAACATTCAGGCGTATCGCACCGGCCTGAAGATCGTCCGCGAGGCCGCGGGCAACGGCGTCTTCCTGCTCGGGTGCTGCGCGCCGCAGAACATGCGGTCGTACGGCGGGGCGTTCGGGCTCATCGACGCCATGCGCGTCGGCCCCGACAACGGGCCCAAGTGGGAGTCGCTGCTGCGCGGCCCGACGTTCGCCTCCCGCAGTTACTTCCTCAACGGCCGCGTCTGGTGGAACGATCCGGACCCGGTCTATGTCCGGGCCAGCATGCCGATCGAGCACTCGCGACTGATCGCCTCATGGGTCACGATCGCCGGCGACCTGAACCTCTTCAGCGACTGGCTCCCCGCGCTCCCGCCCGAGCGCGTAGAGATCCTGCGACGAACGATGCCCAGCCACGGCCTGCCGTCCCGCCCCGTCGACCTGTTCGACAACGACCTGCCCCGCATCTGGCTGCTGAGCGACGACGGCCATGAGCCCCGGCGGGACGTGATCGGGATCTATAACTGGACGTCGCAGCCGCTGCAGATCGACGAGCCGGTCGAGCGGATCGGATTGCCGGGCAACGGGCCGTTCGTCGCGTTCGACTACTGGGCCAACGCGTTCGTCCCCGCCTTCGAAGGCCGACTCCGCACAACGCTGCCGAAGGAATCGTGCCAGGTGCTGGCGGTCCGACGCGTGTCGGATCACCCGCAGTTGATCAGCACGTCGCGTCACATCACGCAGGGGATCGTGGACGTGATTGAGGAGAAGTGGGACGCGGCCAGCAACACGTTGAGCGGCAAGAGCAAGGTCGTTGCGGGGGACCCGAACGAACTGCGGATCGTGGTGCCGGAACAGGACTGGAAGGTGGCGTCGGTCGAGGTGTCACCGGATGACAGCGCTGCTCACGTCAAGATCGCCGACAAGCAATCGGCCGGCGGGGTTCGGGTGGAAGTCGATTCACCTACAAGTCGCGAGGTGAGCTGGACAGTGCGATTCCAGCACTGACGATCAGACCCCCAGGTCGCCTGGCACGTCGGGAGTCATGAGCTTCGGTAACTACGTCAAAATGCCGTGTTGCGCATCGTTAATTTGGGTAAAATTTACGCAAAACCTTGATCGTTAATGACTTGCAATAAATGCGCTCGTCAAAATCGCGCCACACGGCGCCACAAAAACAGGACTTTTCGGATGTGGGGCGCGGCCCGACACTTGGGCCGAACCCGGCTGATGGCGCGCCGTCACGCGAGCGTCGTCAGCCCCTCACGGATCGCGTACTTGGTGAGTTCGGCGACGCTGTACAGGTCGAGCTTTTCCATGATCTGGCGGCGGTGGGTTTCGACCGTCTTGATGCTGACGTGCAGGTCCATGGCGATCTGCTTGGTGTTGCGGCCCTCCGCCATGAGCTGAAGCACCTCGCGCTCGCGGGCGGTGAGGGCGGAATAAGCGGAGGCCTCGCCGGGCGCGTTGCGGCGGAGGTAGTCGTCGACCACGACGCCGGCGGCGGCGGGGCTCAGGTAGACCTTGCCCGCCAGCACCGTGCGGATCGCCGACACCAGTTCCTCGAACGCCGAGTCCTTGGAGACGAACCCGACCGCGCCGGCCTTGAGCATCTCGGAGACGAAGCGGCGGTCGGTGTGCATCGAGAGCCCGATGATCTTCAGGTTCGGCCGGACGGTCAGGAGCTTCCGCGCCGCCTCGATCCCGTTGAGGCCGGGCATGGCGATGTCCATGATGATCAGATCGATCCCGCCGCCCTCGGCGGCGGCGATCGCGTCGCGGCCGTTGTCGGCTTCGGCCGCCACCCGTAGATCCGGCTCCTTCTCCAGCAGCGAGCGCAGCCCCTGGCGGAGCATGCGGTGATCATCGGCGATCAGGACGTTTAACTGGTTCATTCCTTGTCTCGCTTTCCTTTGCGTGCCGCGCCCGCCCCCGCGGTTTTTCCAGCGGAACGATCAGCCGCACGCGGGTCCCGCGGCCCGCCGAACTGTGGATCTCCGCGACTCCGTTGAGGAACTCCATTCGCTCCCGCACGCTCAGCAGGCCCAGGCTCGGTCGCTCCATTTGCCGGGCGGCGGCGTCGCCCGGGCGGAAGCCGATGCCATCGTCCTCCACCTCGACGACGACCTCCCGGTCCGTGTACGTCAGCCGCACCGTCGCCGCCGCGGCGCGCGAATGCTTGATCACGTTGCTGAGGATCTCGCGCACGGCTTCGAACAATGTGATCTCGCTGTTGTGGCCCAGGCGGTGTTCCCGTCCCTGGGTTTCGAACCGGAACGCGACGCCCAGGTGGCCCCGCTGGTCCAGCAGCCACTCGATGGCCGGCCCCAGCCCCAGCTCGTAGAGCACGGTCGGGCTCAGCTCGAACGTGAGCGAGCGCGTCTGCTGGATGACTTGGGCGAGCAGCGAGCGGACCTCGTCCACGACGGACTGTTCGTCGGCCCCCAAGGATTCGCGGAGCATGCCGAGCCGGAGCTGGCAGAACGCCAGCGATTGGCCGATGTGGTCGTGGATTTCGGTTGCGATCTGCCGCCGTTCCCGTTCCTGGGCCAGGGTCAGTTGTGTGGCTAACGTACTGAGCCCGTCCCGGTCAGCTCGCAGATCTCGCTCACGGCGCGACTGATCGGTCACGTCCCGGAGGAGCCACCGCAATCTGCCGTGGTCTGGGGCGCCCGACCGCGCCGCCGAGATCGTGACATGGACCGCGCGCCGGTCCGCTCCGCGTGGGATCAGGTCCATGCTCCATTCGACGGTCCGGCCGTCCGGGATGGCGGCCAGACGCGCAGTCACCTCGCTGCGCTGCTCGGGATCAACGTAGAGCGTCAGCGGCTTGCCGGCAAGGAACGGCTCGGGGATGTTCAATAGCCGGGCGGCGGCGAGGTTCGCCTCCAGGATTTTCGCATGCGAATCGGTCACCAGATACGCATCGGGCGCGAACCGAAAGAGGTCCCGGTAGTGGACGCGGTCTTCCATCCTCGCCCGACCCTCGGCGAGTTCCCGCTGCGCGGTTTTCAGCCGAGTGACGGTCGCGCGAAGCTCGCGGACCCGCTCGGCCGCCAGTTCTTCGATGAGAATGCCCCGCAGGGCGAGATCCCCGGACCGCGCCCGCCGGACCGGCGGTGAAGTTCCGTTGCGACGCGACACCGAGCCACAGCTCCGACTCAAACGGATGTCCCCGGCTTATGCCGAAGAGTTGATGCCCCACTGTAGAACGGTCCCATCGGGCTGTCACGATCCAAATCACACATCCGACAGCCGCGGGGGTTATTGGGGTGCCTCGCAAAATCGGACGGGCGCGGAAGGCGAGTGAAACGAAAGAGGGGCGTCGCACGCAAGAGCAATCCGGTCGGTTCTACGCGCTGTTCTGAATTCTGAACAACCCAACCCTTCAAGGGCCTGCCCCGTCCGCCTCGCCGACGCGTGTGTCATGGACGGCCAGGATGACGGTGGGCTCGCGCGCGTCTGCGGTGCGGACGACGCGACCGCTCACAACGACGCGGCGGTTGCCATCGGGTCCGTCGTTGAGGCGAACGCCCTGGATCCAGCCGCTTGTCGCGATCATTTGCTGCAACCGAGCGCGGAGCTCGTCCCCGCCGAACCGGCCGTCCGCAACGTCGGGCAGCATCCGGTTTTCCACCTGCGACGGGTTAAGCTGGAACCGATCATAGAACGGGCGGTTCGCACGCTGGACCTTCAGCGTGTCGTCCAGGACCAGGATCGGCTCGTGAACGGTGTCGATGATCGCGGCCGCGTAATCGCGGGCGTCATCGGTGAGGCCCTCCTGGCGGTGGGTGTCGGCGGAGTCGAGCAGGGCGAGGACGGCCCCATCGATGCGGTTCTCGACGTTCTTGTAGGGCCGCACCCGCAGCGTGTACCAAGTCCCGTCCCGGGCCCGGACCTCCCGCTCCTGGATCATCACGGTCTCGATCACCTCACTGATAACTCGCTCCAGGTCGGGCACTTCGATGTTCGGCTTGATGTCGCTGATCGGGCGGCCGACGTCGGTGGGGATCAGGTTCAGCACCTTTTCGGCCATCGGCGTGAACCGCCGGATACGCAGGTCGCCGGCCACCATCACGATCGCGATCTGCACGCTGGCCAATAGGTTGATCAGGTCGCTGTTGACCCGGCTCAGCTCCTCGTTGCGCGCCTGCAACTCCTCGTTGACGGTGTTCAGCTCTTCGTTGGTCGATTGCAATTCCTCCTTGGCGGTGTCGAGCTCTTCGTTGGTGCTCTGCAGTTCCTCGTTGGCCGAGAGGATCTCCTCGTTGGCGGACTGCAGTTCCTCGTTGGCGGCCTCAAGGTCCTGGATGTTCGACTGGAGATGCTCGCGGCTGGCGGCCAGTTCCTCCTGAAGCTGGCGGACCCGCCGCTCGTCCTGCGCCAGCGAGGGAGCGACGGCCGCCTTTTTCGCGCCGCGCCCCTTGGTTTTCGCGCCCTTCGGATCGGGCGGCGCGGGGTCGTCGGCCGCGGCGGGAAGCGGCGTGGGGACATCTTCGAACAGCACCAGGTAGTGCTTCCCTTCGCCCGCCTCCAGCGGGATCACCTCGACGTTCACGTCGCGGACGCTGCCGTTGTGCTTGACCCGCCGCCCCTCGCGGCGGACCGGTCGGCCGGTCTTATGCGCTTCCTGCAACGCGCTGCGCAGGCCGAACAGGAGCCCCTCGCGGGCCATCTTCAGCAGGTTCAGGCTCGCCTCGCCGGGTGCCGGCTCGAGGTACGGGCCGGTCTGCCCGCGGAATTGGACGATCTGCAGGTCGGCGTCCACGATCACGCCCGGCGGCGCGTAGCGGGCGAGCACCTGGCGGTTGGCCTCCGTCTGCACGGTCGCGCCGGTTCGGGCGTCGGGGATCGCCCGGCGGACCACCTCGGGCCGGGCGTGGGCGCGATCCAGCGCCGGGAACATCATGTCCATCCGCGGCACACTGACCTTCTTCGAGAACAGCTTGTACCGCTTGTCGGCGATCGCGAACAGGTCGGAGTGGACGCCGATCGTCTCCGCCTGCCCCAGCATCAGATAACCGGTTGCCCGCAACGCGTAATGGAAGACGGTCATCAGCTTCCGTTGCAACATCGGGCCCAGGTAGATCAGCACGTTGCGGCAGAGGATCAGGTCGAGCTTCGAGAAGGGCGGGTCACGGGTGAGGTCCTGGCGGGCGAAGATGCACATGTCCCGCACCGCCTTGGCGACGCGGTAGTTGCCGTCGGTCTTGTTGAAGAACCGCCGCAGCCGCTCGACGGAGACGTCGGTGGCGATGCTGCCCGGGTAGACCCCGGCCCGCGCGTGCTCGACTGCCGCCTCGCTCACGTCGGTGGCGAAGATCTGGACCGGCGCGCCGTCCGGCTCGTCGCCGAGGAATTCCCGCAGTGCGATTGCCGCAGTGTAGGCCTCTTCGCCGGTCGAGCACCCGGGCACCCAGACGCGGATCGGCTGGCCAGACGAGCGCGACTCGATGATCTTGGGGAAGACCATCTCCACCAGCGCCTGGAAGCTTTCCGGGTCGCGGAAGAACCGGGTGACGTGAATCAGCAGGTCGTGGTAGAGCGCGTGGACCTCGCTGCTGCTGCGCTGCAGGAGCTTGATGTACTCGTCGACCGACGTGACTTTGTGCAGCACCATCCGGCGGTGCAGCCGGCGGCGAATCGTGGGCCGCTTGTAATGGGTGAAATCGACGCCGGCCGCGTTGCGCAGCATCGTGAAGATCCGCTGAAGCTGCTGCTCGAATTGCTCCGCTTTCTGGTCCCCTGCGGTGGTCTCGGCGCCCTCGGCCGGCTCCCGCTGGTGAATGTAGGGGTGCTGCGCGATTCGGACCACCTCCCCGGCGATCTTGGAAGGCGGCAACACCAGGTCGATCATGCCGGTCGCAATCGATGCGCGGGGCATGCCGTCGTAGCGGGCGCTGCGCGGCTCCTGCGCGATCGTGATGCCGGCGGCCCCCTTGATGTCGCGGATGCCGACCGCGCCGTCCCCGTCCGTGCCTGAGAGGACGACGCCGATCGCCCGTGACTGCGCGTAAGCCGCCATGCTGCGGAAGAAGAAGTCGATCGGCTTAAACCGGCTGCTGTCCTCTGGCGGGCGCGTGAGCAGCAGCCGCCCCCCGACCAGCGCCATCTGGGTTCCGGGCGGAATCACGTGGACGCGATTGAGCTCGATTCGCATCCCGTCGGTCACTTCCGCGACCGGCAGCTTGCTCGATTTGCGGAGCAGGTCCTTCAGCATGCTCTCGTGCGTGCTGAACATGTGCTGGACGATGATCAGCGCGGCGCCCAGCTCGGCCGGGAGGTTTTCGAGCAGTTCGGTGCACGCCTCAAGCCCGCCAGCCGAGGCGCCAATCCCGACGACCGGGAAGTTGGGCAGCGCCACCGACTCTTCCGCCATCCGCCCGGACTCGGCCGATTCGTGCGGCGGTGAAGCCCGCATCCCCACCACGGGTTGGGCGCTCACCCCCGGCGACGAGCGCGCCTTGCGGCGCGGCGCCTTGGCTTTCGAGCGGACGGCTTTGCGGTCCTTTTTGGCCATGATGTTACTGTTTGAAAGGCGGGCGCATGTCCGGCCGGGCGCGTCGCAAATATGATAATCGGCAACAGCAGGATCGTTCCGCGCCAGACTATGCTAACGCGGAAGCTCAAGGCCGAACAGCGAAACCCCGATTGGACTCACTAACATCGGAGCGCGGCCCGGAAGGGTGCGAGTTATTTCGCTTGCCCTTGGCCCCGGCGGCCTTCCCTCCGGGCGAGTTGGCGCGACCGGGGCGTCCCTGCGGATTCCGGCTGTTTCGATGGGCGGCTGGAAGCTTCCCCGGTTGCACCTTCTTCAATTCAATGGCCTCTTGCGGCTCGCTGATCAGGATCTTCCGTACCGCCCCCGCCCGGTTCTCCATTTCCTGCGCGGCCAGCGAGGGGGAATACGAGCGATCATTGTTGGCCAGCGAAGCCGACCCTTCTTCGGCGACGTCGGGTTGCTCGTTTCGTCGCGGCGTGGCCATGGCAGCGACCTCCCGCGGAATCGGGGTTCGGGCCAGTTCGTCCAGCGCGGCGGAAATGTCGGCGGCGCGGAGGATTTGGTCGACTTCGACGTTCTGCACCGCGCTCAGAGGCATGCTGGGGAAGGAGGCATCCGCGGGATCCTGGCAGATCACGATCCCGCCATGGTGCTTGATGATCGAGAGCCCCACGGTCCCGTCGTTGAGCCCGCCCGACAGCACGACGCCGACCACGCGCCGGCCATAAGTTCGGGCGGCGGTGCGGAAGAGCGGATCGACCGCCGGGCGAAATCCATTCTCCTTCGGGCCTCGGGTCACACGGATCTGGCCCGGCGCGATCAACAGGTGATGATCGGGCCTTGCCACGTAAACGTGACCGGGCCGGATGCGCGTGCGGTCGACGGCAAACTCGACAGGCAGCCTGCTGTGGCGGGTCAGGATCTGCGGCAGCATCCCGTTGGCCGTGGGGGACGTGTGGACGACGATAAACAGCGAGGCGGCCAAGTCCTTCGGCAATCCCCCGACAAGATCCTCCAACGCCTGCAGGCCACCGGCCGACGCGCCGATCACGATGACGTCACGGCCTGGCATTGGGCCTGCGCTTCCTTCTGGCTATTGCTCGCTCCGGTTGCGCAGCAGCGATAAGTATAAGCTGACGCACTCCTCCAGCATTGTCGCGGGCCAGCGACATCCCTGGCAGGGGTTGCCGTCCAGCGTTATGGCCAAAAAGCCGTCGGGGTCCAGCACTAGGTCCAGTCGTCGCCCGGACGTCGTTCCGGCCGACAACACTGAAACCGGCTCGTTACCACAAACAGCCAATCCCATATTCACAACCTCGCTCGCATTCGAAGAACCTTACGCCTCGGTCGGGATTTGCGGAATGCAGAAAACTTGGACCGGGCAACGCGCGTCAAATCCGCCCACTGGGTGCGGTCGCTGATATCCTGTCTGCTCGCAATGGAATGGTTGTCCCCGTTCTGGTTGATCGTACTGGTGCCTTGGGCGGCGGTCGCGCTCTGGTTGTTCCAGGGGCGCCGGCCGCCCGTGGAGATTCCCTACCTGCGGTTGTGGCACGGGCCCGTTCCGCTTCGCCATCCAAAACGGAAGCTTCACACGATCCCGTTGGCGGTTGCGATGGCGCTGCTTGCGACATTGTTTGCGGTCCTGGCCGGCGCGCGGCCCGCGATCCGCGGCATTCGGTCAAGCGACGCCGCGCCCCTGGTGGTCGTGGTCGACCGCGGGATCAGCATGTCGGCACAAACGGGGGGGCATACGCGATATGAGGAGGCCGCGCGGGCGATGGTGCGGGCCATCGATCCGCACGAGGCGTTACGGCCGGTGGAACTGGTCCCGGTGCCGGGAGAGGAACCGGTCCGGACAACGGTTGCCGATTGCGCCGAGCGGGTCGCTTCATTGGCTCCGACCGCGCGGGACACGAGACGGTCGATCGAGGAGGTGGTGAATGCACACCTGCTCCAGTCAGGCGGTCCGGTTCTGGTTGTCACGGATCAACCGGTGCCGCGGGACGGCCGGATCATTCAGATTCCGCCCGACGCGCCAGTGGGGGATGTCGGGATCGTGACCTTGGCGGCCCGGGCCCAGCCGACGCCACAGGTGATGGTCCGGGTGCGGAATCAATCGTCGCTCACGACCTGCGCGCTGGAACTCTCGACGGACGCGGAGACGATCCAACGCTCGATCGATCTGCCGCCGCGGGGTGGGACGCGCGATTATTTCTTCAATCCGTCGCGGGTCGGAAGTCTGATCTCCGCACGGATCATGCCCCAGGACGATTTGCCCGCGGACGACCAGGCGTGGCTGGTGCGAGAGGGGAGTTCGCCACGGGTGGAGATTCGCACGCCGGTCCCGGAGGAGTTGCAGCGCGTGATCGGCGCGTATCAGCAGTCCCGACCGGCGATGGACGGATCGACGCGGTTGCTCGTCGTCGGGAGTGCTGCGGATTTGCCGGCCGACGCGCTGGCGGTGATAATCGCACATCCGGATCTGGAGACTCCAGCCGGGGTGCCCGAAGTCATTCCGCATCCGGTGACGGCGCACATCGACTGGCAACACCTGTCGGCGCCGATCCGCATGGCGGGGGAACCGCCGGCGGGATGGACACCGATCGTCAAACTTGGCGGGCGGCCCGCCGTGGCGGTCTCGCCCGAGCCCGCAAGGCGGCAGGTTTGGGTCGGCTTTGATGCTCCCAACTGGCCGATCACCGCCGATTTCGTTGTCTTCTGGACCAGCGTGTTCGATTGGGCCGGCGGCGCCGGCCGGGTGTGGGTTGCCCGGCCGCTGGACGAATGGACGCCGGAGTGGAAACCGACCGAGTCGGCGAGCGGCGCGAGCGGGTTTTGGCCGGGCGTCTATCGCCGCTCGGACGGGGCGCCGCGGGCGTTCAACGCCCCCGATGTGATGTTCCTGCCGCCCCCGCGGACGGACTGGCGTTCTCAGGTTGCCCACCTCGAGAGCGCCTTGACCCGCTTTGATCTGTCCCGCCCGCTGCTCGTCCTTGCGGCCGTGGCGATGCTGCTTTCGGCCGCGACGTGGAAACCGGCCGCAAGGTTGGCACAGGTTGCTGAGATTCCTGCCCCGGCCGGCAGGGGTCGCCCGGCTTGACAGGTTTTTCGCCGAGTCGTACGGTTTAGGTCGATAAATTCTTACGCACGCCTTGCGTGCGGGCGGCGCCGGGTCGGGCGCGGTGCCGGTCCGTTCGGTCGGGCCGAGTCCCCCGGGCCGGAACCAACCTAGAAGGAACGTGGGCCATGGCCGAAACCATTCCGCCGATCTCCGTGACGCGGCAGAAGGACGTGCGGATCGTCGAGTTCACCAACAACCGGATTCTGGACGAGGCGAACATCGCCGAGATCGGCCAGACGCTGGCGTCGCTGATCGACGAGGGGGACAACCCCAAACTCCTGCTCGACTTCGCCACCGTCGATCACCTGAGTTCCGCCGCCCTGGGGATGCTGATCAACGCCAACAACCGGATCCGCGAAAAGAACGGGCAGTTGCGGATGACCAACATCAAGCCGCAGATCCTCGAGGTGTTCGTCATCACGAAGCTGAACAAGCTGTTCCGGATTTTGCCGAGCCGGGCGGAGGCCTTGGCGAGTTTCACGTGACCCACGGTGATCCCAATCCGCCCGCACCGTCCGGTGATGGCGACGAGAGCGGCCGGCCTGCCCCCGGGGGCCGGCGGGTGTTCACGTTCGCGTCCGACTTCGCCGCCGGCCGGGCCGTTCAAAATGAGATCCTCGACGAGGTCCGCCGCAACGGCTACGCCGGCAACTGTTTTTTCGCCATCAACCTCGCGCTCGAAGAGGCGCTGACCAATGCGATCCGCCACGGGAACCGCCTCGACCCTAATAAGAAAGTTCACGTCGAAGCCAGGGTGACGCCGCGGCGGGTGGAAATCACCGTTCAGGACGAGGGCCCCGGTTTCGACCGCAAGAACATCCCCGACCCAACCGCCGAAGAAAACCTCGAAAAGTGCAGCGGCCGCGGCATTCTCCTCATTGAAGCCTACATGAGCAGCGTCAAATGGGACCGCGGGGGACGACGCCTCCGCATGGTCAAGAAGAACGAGCCGGCGGACGGCAGCGCCAAAGCATGATCATCCCGCTCGGTACTGACAGTCGCCTCCGCCACACGCCCTATGTGAACTGGGCGATGATCGCGATCAACGTGATCGTGTTCGTGATCGTTCAGCACCTGTACCGTGTTGGCGGGCACTGGGTGCTGAACATGGCCGACGTGAATTCACTGACGACCAGCCAGTTCGACCTGCCGCCGGTCCGCCCGGAGCTCTATGAATTCGTCACCTACGCCTTCATGCACGCCAGT
>DASXMX010000271.1:0-4557 GCA_036495445.1 Tepidisphaeraceae bacterium | reverse complement strand
CACCCGCTTGGGCCGGATGCCGGCCAATCGCGCCGCTTCCAGGTCCGATCCGACCGCATACACCGCCCGCCCCGCCGCGAGCCATCGCATCGCCCAGGCGAATCCCGCGAAAACGACCAGCGCGATCAGCACGATCGCGGTCTGGCCCACCGACTGCGACGCGCCGAACCATTGGAATTTCTCGGGCAGATGAGCCGCCGCTCCCTCTGTGGACCAAAGCAACGCGCCGCGCAGCACGACCATCGTCGCCAGCGTCACCACGATCGAGGGAAGCCCCATGCCCGCGACGAGCGCGCCGTTGATCGCGCCCATGACGGCGCCCGCGCCCAGTGTCCCGATGAGGACGACCGGAAGCGGCATTCCCGACACGGCCAGCAGGCCCGCGACGATTCCGCAGACGGAAAACTGCGAACCGATCGATATGTCGATCTCGCGGGCGACGATGACAAGGGTCGATCCGATCGCCATCACCAGGATTGGCGCCGCGCTCACCCAGGTCGCGCGGAACTGCGCCCGGAAGAAAGCCGGATGAAAGAGCGCGAGGGTGACAAGCAACAGCAGGTACGCCGCGGCGACGGAGATCTCGCGGAGGTAGCGGTGGAAGAACCCGCCGGCCTTGCCGATTTCGGACGTCGCGCCGGCGGCGTGGGGCGTCGCGGCGGTCATGCGGCCACCCCTTCCGCGGCCGCGTGGCCCAGCGCCAGTTCCAGCACCTTCTCCTGCGTCGCCTCCGCCCGGTTCAGCAGGCCGACGATCCGGCCCGCGTGCATCACGGCGATCCGGTCGCTCATGCCCAGGACTTCAGGCAGTTCGGATGAAATCATGATGATCGCCAGCCCGCGCTGGGCCAGTTCGCCCATCAGACGGTGAATCTCGGATTTGGCGCCAACGTCCACGCCCTGCGTCGGCTCGTCGAGGATCAAAACGGACGGCTCGGTCGCCAGCCAGCGGGCCAGCGCCACCTTCTGCTGATTCCCGCCCGAAAGCGTGCCGACGGGAGACTCGATCGACGCGGTCTTGATCGCGAACCGTTGCACGAACGAGGTGGCGATCTCGCGCTCTCGGCCGAAGTCGAGCAGCCCGCGATTGGCAATCCGCCGGAGGATCGCCAGCGTCGTGTTCGCGCTCACCGGCATCTCCAGCACCACGCCGTGCCGGCGGCGGTCTTCGGGGACGTAGGCGACGCCCAAATCAACCGCCGTCGCGGGCTTGTCAACGCAAACGCGTTGGCCTTTGAGCAGGATCTCCCCGCTGTCTGCGGGCGTGAGGCCGAAGAGGACTCGGGCGAGTTCCGTCCGGCCCGCGCCGACGAGCCCGGCCAGGCCGAGGATTTCGCCGGCGCGGACGGAGAGCGAAACCTCGTTCACGCCGGACGACCGGCAGGTGAGCCCGCGCGTCTCCAGCACGACGTCGCCGACCGGCACGTCCGCCTTCGGAAAAACCGCCGACAGTTCTCGACCGACCATGAGCCGGATCAGCTCGGAGCGGGTCAAGCCCTCCATAGGTCGCGTGGTGACGTACCTGCCGTCCCGCAGCACGGTCGCCCGGTCGGCGATCTGGCTCAACTCCTCCATCCGGTGGGAGATGTAGATCATTCCGACACCTTGGTCGCGCAGCTCGCGGATGACCCGGAAGAGGTTTTCGACTTCGCGATCACTCAACGAGGCGGTCGGCTCATCGAGAATGAGAATCTTGGCTTCGCCGCCCAGTGCGCTTGCGATTTCGACGAGTTGTTGCTGCGGCATGGTCAGATGCCGGACCGGCTCGTCGACCGGAATATTCGCGCCGACGCGGTCGAGCAACGCGCGAGCGCGGCGCCGTCGCTCGCCCCACCGCAGCACGCGCCACGGGCCGCCACGTTCGAGGCGAAGGCCGATGTTCTCGGCCACCGTCAGGTCGGGAAACAAGGCCGGCTGCTGGTAAATCGCGGCGATGCCCATCGCGCGGGAGATGCCGGGGTCGAGCCGCTCGATCACGCGGCCGTTGAAGCGGATCGTGCCGGAATCCGGCTGGTCGGCGCCGGTGATGATCTTGATCAATGTGCTCTTGCCGGCCCCATTCTCGCCGCAGAGGGCATGGACCTCGCCCGGCTGGATCTGCAGGCTCACGTCGATCAGCGCGCGGGTGCCGCCGAAGGATTTGCTGACGTTTTGGACGTCGATCAGAGATACGCTCACCGCCGCCGCCTCTCCGCTGGGGGGACGATCCCGAAAGGATACCGAATTCCGCGGCACAGGTCGAATCTTGGGCATGATTGGGTGGCATGGGCATGTACTCATGCCCGTGGTCTTTCGCAATCCGAAGACACGGGCATGAGTACATGCCCATGCCACCCGACTAGAACGGCATGCGTTCGCCCAGCAGGTGATAGCGGAGGAGCGTGAGCGCCATCTTGGCGGAGCGGTCGCGGATGAAATCGCGGTCGCCGGGGAAGAGGAAGGTGCGGGCCTGGCATCCTTCCGGGTGGGCGAGGGCGATGCAAACGGTGCCGACGGGCTTGGCCGGCGTGCCGCCATCGGGGCCGGCGATGCCGCTGATCGAAAGGGCATACGTGCTGCCGGCGCGCGATCGAGCGCCGTTGGCCATCGCGAT
Source organism: Tepidisphaeraceae bacterium (assembly GCA_036495445.1). Classification (GTDB taxonomy): domain Bacteria; phylum Planctomycetota; class Phycisphaerae; order Tepidisphaerales; family Tepidisphaeraceae; genus DASXMX01. Next base: position 1,965 of record DASXMX010000271.1, on the reverse strand, counting down.
CACGACCGGTTCGCTCACCGCGCCATGTTGCTGGAGCACTTCAGCGGGCACGCCCAGAAGCTCTTCCTTTGCCCGGTTGGCGTAGGTCACCCAGCCGTGGGTGAAATAGGCGGAGGAGCCGGGGATGTCGGTCAGCATCTTGGCGAGCCAGCCGCCGGTGCAGGATTCGGCGGTGGCGACGCTCGGCGCGCCCTTGGCCGATTTGAGCATTCGGCCGACGACGTCCTGGACCGACTGCTCGTCCTCTCCGTAGATGAGCGACCCGAGCGCCGCCCTGCAGGCGGCGACCGTCTGCTCCAGTTGCTTCTGTGCCTCGGCAAGGGAATCGAACCGCGCGTTCACGCGGAGGGCGACGACGCCGTTGGAGACGGTGGTGCCGACGGACGGGTTGCGGCCGCGGCGCATGAGCTCGCCGAGCTTCTCGGCGATCGCGCTTTCGCCCAGGCCGAAGGTGTGGAGCGTGCGGGAGAGGATGACCGCCCCGCCCCCGGCCTCGCGGACGCGCGGGAGCACGTCGCGCTGGAACATGATCTTCATCTCCTTCGGCACGCCGGGCATGACGAACACGCGCGTCTGTCGCGGAGACGCGGAGACACGGGGACGCGGGGACGCGGGGACAGATCGCGATCCATCGGCATCGGCACCGGCATCGGCACCGGCATCGGCACCGGCCTCGTCTTCCCTCCCCGCGTCTCCGTGTCCCCGCGTCCCCGCGTCGCTTCGAAGCGTCGCTTCGATGCCCGCGGCAGTGCCGGCGGTGTTGAAGATCATCTTCGCGGTGCGGGGGATCATCGCCTGGATGCGGTTGCTCGCGGGCATCGGCCGGCCACGGGCGGCGAAGAACTTTTCCAATTCGGCGAGCCATTCTGCGTTCAGCTCCAGCGGCTGGCCCATGACGCTCGCCAGGGCGTGATGGGTGAGGTCATCCTCGGTGGGACCGAGGCCGCCGGAGATCAGAAGAATGTCGCAGCCCGCGGCGGCTTCCCGGATCGCCCGCTCGATGGTTGGCTGATCGTCGGGAACGGTGATGTGCGCGGCGACGCCACAACCCACGGCTGCGAGTTGGGCGCTGAGCCATGCGGAGTTCGTGTCAACGGTTTGCCCAAGGGTCAGTTCGTCGCCAATCGAGAGGATGATCGCGTTCATGCCCGCATTGTTGCGGGGCGCAGGACGCGGTTCCAGCACCGGGCAGGAGTTGCGCCGATCGCGCAGACGGGTGGACCTGCGGTCCGACCGCTACGTGAAGTGGCGCGAGGGACGCGGGCGTCACTTCTCGCAGTTGAGCAGCGTCATGATCGCGAAGGCGGTGCCGTAGGGCTTGTGGAAGTCCCACATGGGGAAGTCCCACCAGGTGCCGTCGGGTTCCTGGTGCGGGAGGACGCCGGCGATCAGCATCGGGGCGTAGTGCTGCCGGTCGGCGTCGTCGAGCATCTCGAACAGGCGGCTCGCGTAGTAATGGTCGAAGTAATAGTAATACCCGGCGGTCTGATACCACGACTCGTGCGGGATCGGCCGCTTGCGGCCCATGTCGAGGAAGGCGTGATCGGCGGCAAGCAGATCGAGCCCCTCGCGCAGTTCCTTCTTCGTCAGCTTGTCCCATCCCCAGAGCTTAAGCGCGTAGTTGGCCGTCTGCGTGCGCCCGACGGCCCCGCGGGGCCGGTTGGCGGGGAGGCGCGGGATGAACTTGTAGTCCTCGCCGTAGAGATAGACGCCGTTGGGCAGGCGCATTTCCTGGAGCCGGTGGAACGCCTGGCGCGTCAGTTTCTCCGGGACGTCGACGCCGGCCTGCTTTGCCTCATACAGCGCGACCAACCCCGCGGCGGTGCCGAAGCTGGTCGGCCCCATCGACGGGTGCTGCGTCTCGGCGTGAAAGTCGTAGTAGTTCCAGCCGCCCATGTAGGTCGCGTAGCGGACGAGATCCTCGACCTCCCGCTTTGCGACGTCGCGAATCCGCAGGTCCGGATT
>DASXMX010000270.1:0-21133 GCA_036495445.1 Tepidisphaeraceae bacterium | reverse complement strand
GTCGGCGTGCCAGTTCGTTATCGCGCAGTGACATGCGACATCCCTTCCGTTACCGGCGCTTCGCGCACTGCTGCGGCCGGCGCCGCCGGGGTCAGCCGGCCGCTTAACTCTTTATCATATCCCGCTGTCTTGCCGCTGGGGATATAAAAGAACGTGATGCCGAGAATGGCATAAACCGCCAGCAGCATCGCCCCTTCGAACCAATTCGTCTCCCCATTGAGGCCTACGACGATCACGATCGCCACCGACAGCAGCACCGCCGCCACTTCCATCGGGGAGAAGATCAGGTCGAGCCGGTGTTCGGTGTGGCCTACGCCAAAATGCCCTAGGATCGCGCTCAGCAGCACCATGACGGGCGTGGTGAACAGGGCGATTTGCAGGCTGCTCTGGTAGGTGATCGTCATCGCCGTGTCCATGTCATTGCGGCGGGCCAGCAGGACCGCGGTCGATTGCTCGGCGGCGTTGCCGAAGATCGCCAGCAGGATGCACCCGACGAACAGTTCGTTCCACCGCATCGTCGTCGCCACCGACTCGACCGACCCGACCAGCAACTCGGCCACGAGCGACACCAGCACCGACGCGACGACCAGGGCGGCGACGCTCCTGCGCACCGACCAGACCTCCCCCACGCCCGACGGGTCCTCCGGTGATTCGGCGGGCCGCGAGGAAAAGATGTGGCTGTGCGTCCGGAGTGTGAACAGCAGGCCCAGGACGTAGACCGCGATCAGCACGATCGCGGTGCCGATCGACATCGCCTCCTCGTGCTCAAGGAGTTCGACGTCCGTCCGGGCGAAGGTGAAGTTGAAGATCGCCGGCAGCAGGGCGGCCGCCACCGCGACGGCGAGCAGGGCCGAGCTGGTTTGGGCGCTGGCTTTCGAGAAGACCTGCCGCTCCCGGCGCCACCCGCCGATCAGCATCGCCGCGCCGGAGACCAGCAGCAGGTTTCCCAGGATCGAGCCCGTCAGAGACGCCTTGACGACGTCGTTCATTCCCTTGCAAAGGGCGATGATCGCGATGATCAACTCGGCAGCGTTGCCGAACGTCGCATTGAGCAGCCCGCCCCATGTCGGCCCGGTCCGCTCGGCCAACTGCCCCGTCGCTCGGCCCATCAGGTGGGCCAGCGGGATCACGCCAATACCGGACAGGATGAACGTGATCAGCGGCTCCCAAGTCTGCATCGCGTGCGGCCCGTGCCGGGGCAGCAGGAAATGAGCCGCGAAGGCCAGCGGGATCGAGGCGTATCCGAGCCGCAGCAGAAGATGCATCGACCGGGATTGTGGGTGGCATCGCGCGGGGCGTCAATGTATTGCTGATGTGGATTGCGGGTTGCCTGCTTCGGGTGGCACGGACAAGTGTTCTTGTCCGTGGCGTCGCGACGGAAGACCACGGACATGTGTACATGTCCGCGCCACCTCTGTTCGGCACTCCGCTTGCTAACCCATCCCCATGCGCCGCCCCTGCGGAGGGGCGGGCGAATGGAAACGAGTCTTGTTGAGTTCGTCCGGCGTGGGTATTCGGGCCGGAACGGATCGACGAAAGGAGCGCGTATGAAACGTCACTTTGCATTGGGCGCGACACTGTTTGTCGCGACGGTATTGACCGGCCTGACGGCATGGGCCGCCAGCAGCGAGAATACGAAGAAGCTGGATTCGCAGGAGGAAGCCTTCCTCCGCACGGCGGCTCAGGACGATGTCTTCGAAATTCGCCTGGGCGAATACGCCGCCGACCATGCCGCGCTGTCTGAGACCAAGCAGTTCGGCCGACAGATGGCGACCGATCACCAGGCCGATCTGAAGCAGATCGAGCAACTCGCGCAGGATCACGGGGTCGACCTCAAGACCCACGACAACGATCTCACCCCGCAACAGAAGACGGTCTACGACCGGCTCACCACCCGGCCCGGCAAGGACTTCGATAAGGAGTACACGAAGCTGGCGCTGGCCGAGCACAACCGGATGATCTCGCTCTACCAGCGGCAGCGCGATCATGCTGCCGATGTCGACATCCGCGAGTACGCCGGCAAGACGGTTCCTAGCCTCGAGCAGCACAAGCAGATGGCCACCGATACGCAGAAGGCGGCTTGGGGAACCTGATGAGTCGAACGCGGTTTTTGAACAAAGCCGCCCGGGGCGCGCGAGTTGTTTGCCCCGGGCGGCTTTGTCGTTTGACCCGGCATTTTCTGATTGGAAGGTGAATCATGGTCCAGAACGCCGACACCAGTCACGACGCGATCGTGAAGCTCGGGAAGATGATCAAGGGGATTGACGCCCCCAGCAGCACCATGACGCAGATTATCGGCTTCACGAAGGCCATTCTGACCGGGCACAGGTATATCCCGGGGGAGCATGAGAAGATGAATCTGCAGGTTGGGGCGGAGATTCATTAGCCGGTCGGAGGGTTCAGAGTTCAGGTTGGCAAGGAACGGTCCCAGGCGCGCCTGAACCCTGATCCCTGAACCCTAACAAAGAACCTTGCACCCGCGAAACGACTATCTGCTGTACAGAATTCCCCATCCATGCGACGATAAGGCTCTGGAGTGGGATCGGGCACTGTTGCGGTAGAGGGCGATGGGCGTATGGCGCGGGCTGTTGGTTGTGGCGTGTCTGGCCGCGGGCGGATGCATTCCGCGCGAGGATCAGTCCATTGGGGCCGTCGATCCGATGAACAGCATCCCCGCTATCCAGAAGGCCGCCGAGACCCACGACCGCAAGGCGGTTCCTGCCCTGGTTGCCCAACTCGATAACGACGACCCCGCCATCCGCTTCTATGCGATCGAGTCCTTACAGCGCATCACGGGCAAGAGCTTCGATTATCATTATTACGACGACGCGGACGACCGCCGGCCGACGGTGAACCGGTGGAAGCAGTGGCTGAAGCAAGGGCAGCGATGACCTCCGATCGGTACCAGGACGCGGGGACGCGGGGACGCGCAGACGCGGAGAGGCATTCATTCCCCGCGTCCCCGCATCCCCGCGTCCCCGCGTCTCTTCGACCCCCGGGCTTTGCATGACCGAAGCGCCGCGGCAACTTCGATTGCGGGTCACCAGTGACCCGGCGAACCTGGCGCCGGTCCGGCACGAGGTGGAGTCGTTCGCCCGCGCGTGCGGGTTCGACGAGGCGGCGCGGGGCGAGATCGTCCTGTGCGTGAACGAGGCGATGACGAACATCACCCGCCACGCCTACGATGGGGCAACCGACCAGCCGATCGAGCTGTCCGCGACGTTCGCCGACGACCTGCTGCGGATCACGGTCCGCGATTGGGGCGCCGGCCGGACGCCGCGGCCGTGCGACCAGAGCCACGACCCGCTCCGCCCCGGCGGTGTCGGCATGCTGTGCCTCCGTGAACTGATGGACCGGATCACCTTCACCCCTCAGACGGATGGCATGCTGTTGGTGATGGAGCGAAAGTTGGAGTGATAAAGGGTTCGGGGTTCAGGCGCGAGCATGAACCCTGTTCCCCCGGGACAGCCTTATGCAGAACCTGACGCCCACCACTGACCTGATCCCCGCCGCCCGGCAGGAGGGCGATGCGCTCCTCGTGGCCATCCGCGGGGAGGTGGACTTGCACAACAGCCCGGAGCTGCGCGCCGAGCTGTTCGACCTGCTGGGCCGGACGAAGGCCAAGCGGCTCATCCTGGACATGGGCCAGGTTCCGTACATGGACAGCAGCGCGCTGGCGGTGATCGTCGAGGCGTTGAAGAAGCTCACCAAGGCGGGCGGCAAGGTCGTGCTCTTCAGCCTTCAGCCGCGGGTTCGGGGGCTGATCGAAATCGCCCGGCTCACGACTGTATTGGGGATCGCCAAGGACGAGCGCGAGGCGCTGACGAAATAGGTTCAGGAAGCAAAAGGCGCCGCGAATGCCAAGTCTGTTTCGTCCCATCACGCTGCTCGGCTCCCGGACCGCCGCGTTTCTGGAATTCCTCGGCGGGATGGGTTACCTGCTGCGGGACGCGGTCCGCGCGATCCCGCGCGGGCTGATCGCCCCGCGCGGCCGGCGGCTGGCGTGGCAGAACCTCTGGTCGCAGATGGTTCGCGTCGGCGTCCGCAGCGTGCCGATCGTCATGCTCGTCCTCTTCTGCATCGGCGCGATCCTCGCCCTGCAGATGGCCCCGGTGCTGAAGAACTACGGCGCGCTGTCGCGCGTGGCCAACATCATCTCCGTCGCCGTCTTTCGCGAATTGGGGCCGCTGGTCAGCGCGATCGTGCTGACCGGGTTTGCGGGCGCCAGCATCGCGGCCGAGATCGGCACGATGGTCGTCTCCGAGGAGATCGAGGCGCTGGAGGCCGAGGCGATCAGCCCGATCCGGTTCCTCGTCCTTCCCCGCGTGCTGGCGACGACCCTCATGATGATCTGCGTCGCGGTCGTCGGCGACTTGACCGGGATCCTCGGCGGCCTGGTGACCGCGACCCAGTTGCTGGGCATCAGCCCCCAGCAGTACGTAAGCCGCACGTTCCAGGCGATCAAAGTCCCTGACTTCACGACGGGCCTGATCAAGGCCGCCGTATTCGGGATCCTCATCAGCGGCCTGGCCTGCTTCCTAGGCCTCCGCGTCAGCGGCGGCGCCCAGGGCGTCGGCATCGCCACCACCCGAACCGTCGTCCTCACGATCGTCGCCCTGATCACCGTCGACCTGATGTTTACCGCGTTCTTCTACTACTATGGATATTGAAAGAAGGGTTCAGGGTTCGGGGTTCAGGCATCGGCATGGAGCCCGGGCGTAGCGGTCGGACCGCAGGTCCACCCTTCGGCGCCCACCGACGAGATGAGCGGACCTGCTGTCCGCCCGCTACGCAATACAATCAGCCTTGAACCCTGAACCCTGAACCCTGAACCCTGAACCCTGAACCCTGAACCCTGAACCCTGAACCCTCGCCCGATGCCCAAAACCGCGATTCAAGTCCTCGACGTCACGAAGCTCTACGACGAGCGCACGATCCTCGACCGGATCCGGCTCGACGTGCTCGAGGGCGAGACGCTGGTGATCCTGGGCGGGTCCGGCAGCGGCAAGTCGACGCTGCTGCGGCTGATGATCGGGAACATCCCCTACGACGGGGGCGACATCGCCGCGTGGGGCAAGAGCTTGCACGCCATGGCGCCCGGCGAGTTCGACGAATACCGCCGGTCGATCGGCGTGCTGTTCCAGAGTGGCGCGCTGTTCAACTCGATGAGCGTCGCCGACAACGTTGCCCTCCCGCTGCGGGAGCACACCGATCTGCCCGAGCCGACGATTGCGATCATGGTGAAGATCAAGCTCGAGCTGGTTGGCCTCCGCGAGCACGCCGACAAGATGCCGGCCGAACTCTCCGGCGGGATGAAGAAACGCGCGGGCCTGGCGCGGGCGATCTCGCTGGACCCGCGGATCCTCTTCTACGATGAGCCCAGCGCGGGCCTGGACCCGGTGACCAGCGCCGAGATCGACCAGCTCATCATCGACCTGAACCGCAAACTCGGCGTCACCAGCGTGGTCGTCACCCACGAGATGGACAGCGCGTTCCGCATCGCCGACCGGATGGTGCTGCTCGACCGGGGCAAGTTCGTCGCCTGCGGGACGCCCGACGAGATGCGCAACTCCACCGACCCGCTCGTCCGCCAGTTCGTCCATGGCCTGACCGAGGGGCCGCTGACCGACCGGAGAAGGGCGGGGGGCTATGAGGTGGATCTGCTGGGCGGGGGAGTCTGAGTTGAAGCTTGGATTTTCGATTTTCGATTTGCAATTTGCGATTGGGATAACGGCGATAATCGAGCAGCCTTCAATCGCAAATCGAGAATTGGAAATCGCAAATCCCTTGGGATTTAAGCCATGACAACCAAAGCTCGCAACGAGCTGAAGGCCGGCGCCTTCATCGTGATCACGTTCGTGCTGGCAGTCGCGGTGATCGTCTGGATCCGCGACGCCACCATGGGCGCGACGCAACTCCGCATGGTGGCGTTCAAGCTGAGCGACGACCTGGGCGGCCTGCAGGTGGGCGACGACGTCCGCCTCGGCGGTTTCAAGGTCGGCCTCGTCCGCGAGATCGCGCCCCAGGATCTCGAAGGAAACGACCCGCGGCTCCTGGTGAAGTTCGCGCTTCCGGCCACGCTTAAGCTGCACCCCAACGCCGTCGTCGGCGTCCAGACCACGTTGACCGGCACGACGGACCTGAACATCACCAGCCTCGGCAACGGCGTGGCACTGGCCGACGGGCAGGCGATCGTCGGCACACCCGATCCCAAGTCGGCCCTCTTCGCCACCCTCGGGGCCATGGGCCCCCGCATCGAGAACACGCTCACCCAGATCGAAACGCAGACGGTCCCGCGGGCGAACCAGACGCTCGACAGCGTCCACACGCTGATCGCCCACGCGAACTCGAAATTGGATCCGATCGTCGAGCGCTATAACCACGTGGCCGACAATGCCAGCGCGGCGGCGGGCGAGGTCAAGGACCTGCTGGGCGACACCAAGCCCGACATCCGCGGCACGCTCAAGAACCTCAACGCCGCCAGCGGCACGATCAAGGATAAGCTCCCGGGCCTGGTCGATCAGATCACCGGTGTGATCAGCAAGGTCGACGGCAGCCTTACGACCGCGCAGGCCGCCCTGATTGACGTGCAGAAGACCGCCGCCAACGCGAAGGACATCACCGGCTCGCTCCGCACCGTGATCGTCGACAACCAGGGGAAGCTCGACGGGATCGTCAGCGGCATTAAGACGACCAGCGACAACCTGAAGGCGGCGAGCGTTGAAATCCGCCACAGCCCCTGGCGGCTCCTGTACAAGCCTACGCCCGCCGAGGCCGCGAACATGAACCTCTACGACTCGGCCCGCGAGTTCTCCGACGGCGCCCAAAGCCTCAGCGACGCCGCCACCGCCCTCCGCGACGCCATGCGCGACCCGAAGGCCGATCGCGCCCAGATCCAACGCCTCGTGAACAACCTCGACACCACCTTCACCCAGTTCCACCAGGTCGAAAACAAGCTCTGGTCCGCGGCGCGCCCGTGAGGAATTGAACCACGCAGACACGGAGGACACGGAGGAAAAACGAGATGAGAATCTGCCACAACTGGGGCACAGATGACATGCAAATATGAAATCCCAAATCTCAAATTTGGATTTCCCATCTGTGTGCATCTGTGTCCTCCGTGTCTCTGTGGTTCAATCCTTTAGCCAGTCGACCGCGTTCATCATTGCCCGCCCGTCGTGGTAGGCGGCTTTCCATTCGGAGCCCTTGTGGGCGTTGGCGTCGCCGCCGGTGTCGAGGGAGGTGGGGTACCAGCCGCCGCGGTCGGGGTCGATCGCGTTCGCCTGGATGAATTGCCACTGTTTTGAGAACAGCTCGCGGTAGTGGCGGGGGTCGTCGGGGAAATGGCGGGCCATCGCCATCAGCCCGTTCATTCCCTCGGCTTGTGTCCACCATCCCTTGTGATGATCGTAAACGGGACCAAACGTCCCGCCGGTCTCGAAGTACCCGCCGTGGGACTTGTCCCAGGCGTAGTCGAGGGCGTGGTCTTCGAGCGACTTGGCGACCGCCAGCGTGCGCGGGTCGTCCTTCAGGCCCAGCGTCTCGGCCGCTTCGATCAGCAGGTAGCCGGTTTCGATGTCGTGCCCAAACGAATCGTGATCGGGCACCGGCGTCCAATCCGGATGGAAGAACTGGTGCATCGCGCCCGGCGGCACGACGATCCGATCTCTCACGATCCCGAGCATCTCCGTCAGCCGGTCCTTCAGCCCCGGATCGGGCCACACCTGATAGAGCTCGGTGAGCGCCTCGAGCAGGTGGATGTGCGTGTTCATGCTCTTGTAGCCGATGCGGGTGCCGATCGCGTCCGTCCTGGGATGCCCGGGCAGCGGGTTGTCGGCATCCGCGAGGATCGGCGTTCCATCCTGCTGGAAGTATTCGAAATACCCGCCCGATTTGGCGTCATGCCCGTGTTGCTCCAGCCACGCATATCCGCGCCGTGCGAGGTCGAGCGCCGCCGGATCTTTCGTGAGTCCGTAGTACGCCGCCGACGCGTAGATGCCGACGCTGATGCCATAGGCGTGCTTCACGCCCGCCCATTGCGGGGATTGTTTCCCCTCGCGGTCGAGCGACCAGAACCACCCGCCGTGCTGCGCGTCCCACTGCACGTCGCGCAGGAACTTAAATCCGTGATCGGCCGCCTCGCGGTAACGCGCATCCTGCGCATAGCGTGCCGCGGTCTTCGACGCCACCCACGTCATCCGTCCCTGAAAGACGACCGACTTCGGCTGCTTGCCCGCCGGCTTCCACGCCGCGTCGAAGTCGCACAGGAACCCGCCGTGCTCCCGGTCAACGCACCGCGGGAACCAGGCTTCGAGCAGGCCCGTTCGCAACGCCCGCTCGATCTGCTCGTGCTCCGTCCGGTCGATCTCGGTGGCTGACACGCGCGTTCCGCCGATGCCCAGCCCGATCGCCAGAACCAAGACGATGATCCTCATCCGGATTTCCTCCGCCCGACTTACGAATGCCTCGCCCCGTGACACGGGTTTTCAACCCGTGCGTGAAACGTCAAAATCGAGAACAGCCCTCCCGTTCCGCAGTCTTTGTTGCACCCGCGTCGCTCTGCACGGGTTGAAAACCCGTGTCACGGGGCGAGCACCGGCGCCATCACCTGCACCGACCGGTTCGGCAGGTAGAGCCGGACGCTCTGCTTTCTCCCTTCCCACGCGACGTCCTCCCGCGGGTAGACCATGCCCGGCTTCACGCGGCCGAAGCCCTCGAACTGCTCTTCATCACTGTCGAGGATCTGGCGGTAGTCGGCCGGGTCGGGCACCGGGATGCGCAGGTCCGGGTACGACTCGATCGGGTGGAAGTTGAACGCGAACACCAGCGGCCCACGCCGATACACGAGTACCTTGCGATCCTCGTGCACCATGAGCTGCTCGATCAGCGGGTCTTCCAGCAGCCGATACGTTGCGTCGAGCGACTGCATCGCCTTGTCGAATCGTTTCAGCCCCGCGTAGTGCAGGTCCGGGTTGTCGGCCAGCGACCATTGCCGCCGGGCGTAGTAGAGCGACCAGTGGTTCCCCTCGCGTGGGAAGTCGACCCATTCGGGGTGCCCGAACTCGTTGCCGATGAAGTTCAGGTACCCTTCGCCCGCGAGGCTGAAGGTAATCAGGCGGATCAGCTTGTGCATCGACAGCCCGCGGTCGATGATCGGGTTGTGACTGGCCTTGCTCATGTGCCAGTACATTTCCTTGTCCATCAACCAGAACGCGATCGTCTTCTCGCCAACCAGCGCCTGGTCGTGGCTCTCGGCATAGCCGACGTGCTTCTCCCCGTGCCGGCGGTTCAGTAGCGTGCCGAACACCTCGCCCAGGTGCCAGTGCTCGTCCTGGCGTTCCTTCAGCAGCTTGATCCAATAGTCCGGCACGCCCATCGCCAGCCGGTAATCGAACCCGATGCCGCCTTCCGACACCGGCCGGGCCATTCCCGCCATGCCGGATACGTCCTCGGAGATCGTGATCGCCTGCGGGTTCAACTCGTGCGCGACCTGGTTGGCCATCTTCAGGTAGGTGACGGCGTCCTCGTCGATGTTGTCGCCGAAGTAATCGTCGTAGCTGGTGAACGCTTTGCCCAGTCCGTGGTCGCGGTAGATCATGCTCGTGATCCCGTCGAAGCGGAACCCGTCGAAGCGGTATTCCTCGAGCCAGTAGCGGACGTTGCTGAGCAGGAACCGCTGGACCTCGTACTTCGCGTAGTCGAACAGGAACGAATCCCACGCCGGGTGCTGCCCGCGCGGGCCGGCGTGGAAGTATTGGTGATCCGTCCCGTCAAACCAGGCCAGTCCCTCGCGCGTGTTTTTCACCGCGTGGCTGTGCACCACGTCCAGCAGCACGCGCACGCCTAAGCCGTGCGCGGTGTCGATCAATTCCTTCAGCTCGTCCGGCGTGCCGAACCGCGACGAGACGCCGAAAAAGCTGCTCACGTGATACCCGAACGACCCGTAGTACGGGTGCTCCTGGATCGCCATGAGCTGCACCGCGTTGTACCCCAGGTCGGCGATCCGCGGCAGCACGTTCCGCGTGAACTCCGGGAACGTGCCGACCTTCGGCTCCTCCTGCGCCATGCCGACGTGCGCCTCGTAAACCCGCAGCGACCCCTTCATCGGCGGCGCCGGGTTTCGGAACTGGTATGGCTGCGGCGGGTCCCAATAGACGCCCGCCCAGTCGCCGCTCCGCTCGTCCTGCACCGCCCGGCGGATGTATGCCGGGATCCGATCCTGCCCGCTTCCGTCGTGGCCGACGACGTGGGCCTTCACCTTGCTGTTGTGAACGAGCTTCGTGCCGTACTGGTCATCGGGGAAAAAGAGGCTCCAGACGCCGAACTGGTCGCGCACCATCGGCGTAGCCCAGCGGTTCCATCCGTTGAAATCGCCCACCGCGCGGAGCTGCAGCGCGCCCGGCGCCCACTCGCGATACCAAACGCCCGGCTTCCCGTACAACTCGCCCCGGTTGAAGCCGAAGTATTTATGCCCCTGACTGATGTCCCCGAGCAGCCCGCCGGTCGCTTCGAATTGCTTCACCGTCTGCCTAAACCGCGCCTGCCGCTCCGCCAACCGCCCGGCGTACGGCGCCAGCCACGGATCCAGCCGAATCAATTCCGTCCCGTCCGCGTAGGTTTGAGTATCACCCATCGAACAAAGATCATCGCGGTTTACCGGGAAGCTGCCAAGGGAGACATTCCTACTCGACAACAGCCGGACTGCTGACACGCTCGGCCGACGTTTCTCCCTCTCCCGGTAATGGGGGGCGGCTTTCCACAAGCGTCAAGCAGCCGTACTCGCGTTGGGTGGCATGGGCATGTACGGCATGTACTCATGCTCGTTTCTTTCGCCCTTGGGACCACGGGCATGAGTACATGCGTACATGCCCATGCCACCCGACGAGGCCCATTTGCTCAGCGCGTGTAGACGCGGACGACGCCGCCCAGCAGGACGGCGAGCATCGCGGTGACTGCCACGGCCGACGCGCCGGGCCAGCCCATGCCGGCTGCGATCACGGCGCAGACGAACACCACGAACGCGACGATCACCACCACCATCCCCCCGCGACCGGCCGCGCTATGGGGAATCAGATGGAAATCATCCACCTCGACGGATTCGCTCGAATGAGAGGCAACAACCGGCTCGGCCGCCGGCGCGGCATCGGGATGGCTCGCCGCCGCCTCCTGGCGCGTCGGCGGGGCGAACAGGAAGCTGGCGATCGGCGTGATCACCAGCGCCGCGGCCGAGCTGATGATCGGCGCCAGGTTTCGCAGTTCCGGCTGAAGGTGAGTCATTCGCCCATGGATGCCGCCCAGCCACCCGGCCGCGGAGGATGAGAGATGACCGAGCGGCGCCGCGAGGTAGGGGTTGAAGAATTGCGGGTCGATCAGCAGGTAGCACCCCACACCGGCCAGCCCGCCGCCGATGAAGCCGGCGACCGCGCCCTGCCAGTTGGTCCGCGTCCAGGCGATGCCGTAGATGACGGTGACGACGAACAGCGGCATGTCGAGGATGCCGACCATCGTCAGGTTCGCCTTGACCGCCCCGGCGTTGCTATGCCCCAGCAGGACGGCAACCGCCAGCATCACCAGGCCGCAACAGATCGAGCTGATGCGGACGACGCGGAGCAAGTCGCGCTGAGACGGCTCGACCCGCCGCAGCGTGCGGAACACGTCGCTGGTGATCAGCGTGGCGACCGAGTTTACGTCAGCCGTGATCACCGAGATTTGCGCCGCCACCAGCCCGCACAGCACGAACCCGAGCAAACCCTTGGCGACCGCAGGCAGTTGTGTGGAGAGCAGCCACGGGATGGCGTGGTCCGGATCGGCGAACGCCTGTGGATGCAGCTTGGCCGCCGCCAGCCCCGGCAGCACCCACAGGAACGCCATCGGCGTGGTGATGACGCCCGAAAGCACCATCCCCTTGGCCCCCACCCGCGGGTTGCGGGCGCCGAACGCACGCTGCAGGATCGACTGATCGATGCAGGCCCATTTAATCGACAGGAGCAGGATCGCCAGCACGAAGAGCCAGTCGTATTCCGTGTGCGACCCCGCGGGCGGGACGAACTGCACGAAGTGGACCGTCTCCTTGATGTGGCGGAAATACTCGATCATCCCCGGCAACCCGCCGGCGGCGCGCATCGCGATCGGGAACATGATCAATCCCCCGGCGAGCATGACCAGGAACTGCACCGAGTCCATGATCGCCACGGCCCAGGCGCCGCCCGCGGTCGAATAGATGACCGAGACCACCGAGAAGACCAGGAGCCACCCGGCGTAGTGGTTCCATCCTGTGATCAGCACGGCCGCCGTTCCGGCGATGTAGAGCAGGATCCCCAGGTAGATGCACAGCCGCAGCCCCCAGAAGGCGCCGACCAGCGTCCGCAGCCCGCGGGCGTAGCGGAGTTCGAGGTATTCCGGGACGGAGCGAATGCGCAGCCGCCGCATGATCGGCAGCACGAAGAGGCCCGAGAGCGTCAGCGCGATGCCGCCGGTCCAGTTCATCCAGATGATCGACACCCCGCTGTGCGACGCCGTGCCGCCCATGCCCACGAAATGGTACATGCTCAAATTGGTGGCGGTGATGGTGGCGGCCAGGACGAAGGGGGTAAGCTCGCGGCCGGCGACGAACAGGTCGTCGGGGCTGCGGATCAGCCGCGACACCATCGCCCCGGCGCTGGCGATGATCGCGAGAAATGCGATTACGAGCGCATAGTCCAACCCGGTCACGCGTGGGTCTCCTGATCGTGGTTATCGCCGGAGGTGACCGGCGTTCCGGCGCTCCGCCCGGCCCCTGCGCGATCGTCCAGCGAGGCATCGGCGCGGTGCCGCAGCCGCTGGTAGATCGACCGGTATTCGCGGATGGGAATGACGATCCACACGCAGAGAATGACCGCGCCCGTCACCTCGATGGCGAGCGTCATCCAGTCCATCGCCTCGCTCCTCTCGCCGGCGGGGATCGGGAAGCGTCACGCTTCAAGACCGCCGGACGCGTACAATGACAAGCTCAGGCAAAGAGGGCAAGAGGGGGGGGGCGACGCGCTGCGTTTGCCAGGGCGATCGCATGTGGCCATTAAAAGTGATCGACCGGCATGGGGTGGCATGGCCATGTACTCATGCCCATGGCTCCGCGCAATCTGCGGATCCACCTCTCCGCCTTTCTCTGTGGCTTCTGTGTCTCTGCGGTTAATCGTTGCGGAATGCCGTAGGCACGGGTTGAAAACCCGTGTCACGGTGCAGGCGGCGCGACGCTGGCGCGCTCGACGAGGCGCGGTTCGATCAGGCGAAGGCGGTCGGTCGGGAGGAGCGTGCCGGCCAGGGCACGCTCGAGCATCTCGAGGGCGAGCTTCACGTGAAGCTCCAGGTCCACGTCCACGCAGGTCAGCGGGGGATTGGAATAGGCGGCCAGCGAGCTGTCGCCGCTAACGACCACCGACATCCGCTCCGGGACCGGGTAGCCCATGTCGCGGCAGGCGCTCATCGCGGCAACCGCGCTTTCGTCGCCCGTGCAGACCAGGGCCGTCAAGGCGCCGTCGTTCGCGCGGAGGTATTCGCGCATCCGCTCGTAGGCGTACTGGGTGGGGCACTCGAAGCGGGGCGTGTCGACCACAATGAGCCGTCGGTCCAGTTCGGCCTCCGAGAGTTCCGACGCGAAGCTGCTGCGCCATTTGGCGACCTGCACGCTGGTGACCGGCTGGTTGGTGTAGTCGCAGAGCATGCCAATTCGCGTGTGGCCCTGGTTCCGCAGGTGGTCGATGGCGATCCCGATCGCCTGCGTGTCGTCGGCCATAACGCTGGGCACGCCCAGGTTGTCCATCCGGTTGCCGATCAGGGCGACCTTGCCGTTGACCTGCTGGACCGCCTCGCCGACCGGGCCTCGCATGGTCGCATCGTCCGGGATGATCAGCAGCGACAGGCCACCGCCCAGGACGGCGCTGACGGCCTGTTCGTTATCAGGCTGGTCCATCCGGACATACCGGGTTGCCCAGCCGTGCCCCTCGGCGTATTTGGCGGCCAGCCGCTTGAGCGTATTCACATGCGGCCCCTCGTGGCCGACGGTGATGATCGTGAGGTTCGTCGTTGCGTGAAAGTTCGTCGTTGCGTGAAAGGCGGAATGGCCGTTCCCATTCCCGTTTCTGTTCGCGCGGTGCCCGTTGGTCCCGCCGATCACGAAGATCCCCTCCCATGGCCGCCGCTCGAGCAGGCCCATGCCGATCAGCTCGGAGACGGCCCGGCGGGCGGTCATGTAGCTGATGCCGAACTGAACCGCGAGGGTGCGCTCCCCCGGCAGCTTCTCGCCCGCCGCGTACTCCCCGCTGCGGATCGCCTGGGCCAAGGTATCGCGCACGCGCATGTACTTGGATAATGAGCTGTTCATAGCAGTCATATAGCACTATAGCAGATCGCAAACGGAAATGCTGCGCGATCTACAAAAAATCTGGAGTGGGAGGAAGCCCATGGCAGGCTGTGTCGTTGCCGCATGAGGCCTGCATCCGAGTTCCCGCACGAATTCTGGGGTGCTGTCGAACCTGTCATCTTGCTGGCCGTACCAGCACGGGATGAGGGAAAAGATGCCTGTGCAATCGCGGACTGCGGAGGGGTGGGGCGATTACCGCAAGCGTATGTAGGTTCCTTGCTTGCCGCCAAATCACCCGTCCTGCCCGGATGAGAGGGTTTGGAATTTCTCATTATTCCGTTGACAAGGGCATAAAGAGCATGCTACAAGTGCTATTGTCTTATCGATAGCATGTAGCAATTCAACTGGATCCCAGTGGCCCGTCGTCCGGGTTGCAAGTCGGTCAAACTCTACCGCGGAGGCCTTTATGGTCTGCTGTCCCACGTCGTCCCCTGTCGCCCGCCGGTCGGCGTCCGTCCGGCGCGGGTTCACGCTCGTCGAACTGCTGGTCGTGATCGGCATCATTGCCGTGCTGATCTCGATCCTGCTGCCGGCCCTCAGCCAGGCTCGCGAGCAGGCGGCCAACGTCAAGTGCCTGAGCAACCTGCGGACGATCGCCGCCGCGACCAACATGTACGCCATCGATAACAAGGGGTGGCTGCCGCAGCGGTTCCGGGACGACGCCAAGGGAGACGGCACCAACCTGGGGTCCTCAACGTCGCTCACTCAGGAATACTTCCTCTGGTTCGCCGACACCCCTGGAAAGGGCACGCCCTTGAACTGCAACCTTGGCGCGCTTGTGGTTAACAAGTACCTGCCCCCGAGCGGACAGTTCCCGACCTCGACGTCGACCAACCCGTTCCCGGATTCCCCGTTCTTCTGGTGCCCGCTCGAGCAGATGGATAACGGGCTGTTTTCGCCCAGCAGCGCGATGGACAACTACCACTCCAGCTACATGTTCAACCCCCACTGGTGCTATTCCAGCGGGAGCAACATGCGGACGCAGTACCGCAAGATCGACCAGATCCCCAACGGGAAGGCGCTGGTCATGGACGTGGTCTATGACGCCAACAGCATCGCCCACTTTGGGAACGGCAAGCGCCCGAGCTGGAACGTGGCGTTCAAGGATGGCCACGCGGTGACGGTCCAGTCCCTCGACCTGGCCAACGAACTGGTTGGCCGTGGTACCGGCTGGAAACTCCAGCGGATGGACGACTACGTTGACTTCCTGGAAGTCAACGCCGCCGGGCAGAACACCGCGACCGGCCCAAGCAGCAACCCGTACAACTGGGGCGGTCGCGTCAAGACGCCGACCATCGCCCTGCCTTAACGTGGAAATGGCCGGCCAGACCTGCCGGAGATGACGATACTGACGTGAGCCTCCACGGTGTGAACCTGCGGGGCCACGAGGTGTGCTAACATGCAGCACGCCTCGTGGCCCGCGAACGTTTTTCTTCAACCGCTCCCGTGGCCGGGCGTAATGAACAATAGGTTCCGGCGGTTGGCCGGCCGCCCTGGGGCGGTGAACGTTCGGCCGACCGAACCGGTATGAACGGTTTTCGGGGGAGGCGGAGTTTCAGGCGACGAAAGGGAAGCAACTGGCATGAAGCGCGTCGGCCCACTTTCTGCAGCGGTGGTGTTGCTGGCCTTGGTGGGAGCCATCGCCGCTTGGGGCCTCTCGCGTCGGGCGATGGGGGCCGAGGCGGCCGCCGTGGCGCCCGCGCCCTCCCAAGCCGGCGCGATCGATTTCGTGCGCGACATTCAGCCGATCTTCGCCAACAACTGTTACAAGTGCCACGACGCCGCCAAGCACAAGGGGGGCATGCGGATCGACAGCAAGGCGACCGCCTTCATTGGCGGAGACTCCGGCGACCCCTCGATCATTCCCAACGAGCCGGACCAGAGCAAACTGATCCAACTGGTTCGCGGCGACGATCCCAAGTCGGTCATGCCGCCCAAGGGGAATCGGCTCAGCGCCAAGCAGGTGGACCTGCTGGTGCGGTGGGTGAAGCAGGGGGCCAGGTGGCCCGACGGGGTGGACCATCCCTCGGCGGCGCTGACGCACTGGTCGTTCACGCCGCCGAAGCGGCCCGCCATCCCGGCGGTGAAGGATTCCTCGTGGGTCCGCAACCCGATCGACAACTTCGTTCTCGCCAAGCTCGAAAAAGAAGGGCTCAAGCCCTCGCCCGAGGCGGATCGGTATACCCTGATCCGGCGGCTGAGCTTCGACTTGATCGGCCTCCCGCCCACGCGGGAGGAGGTGCAGGAGTTCGTCAACGACCGCTCGCCGAATGCTTACGAAAAGCTCGTCGATCGGCTGCAAGCCAATCCGCACTACGGCGAGAAATGGGCCCGGCACTGGCTCGACCTGGGCCGGTATGCCGACTCGGCGGGGTATGGATCAGACCCGCTCCGATTCACGACATTCCGCTGGCGCGATTGGGTCATCAACGCGCTCAACGACAACAAGCCGTACGACCAGTTCACGATCGAGCAGATCGCCGGCGACCTGTTGCCGAACCCCACTACCGATCAACTGATCGCGACCGCGTTCAATCGCAACTCGATGACGAATACCGAGGGGGGCACCGATCCCGAGGAGTATCGCATCGAGGCGATCAAGGACCGCACCGACACCACGATGCAGGTCTGGATGGGCCTGACGATGGGGTGCGCCAAGTGCCACACCCACAAGTACGACCCGATCACCAACCGCGAGTATTACCAGGTGTTCGCGTTCTTCAACGAGACGGAGGACGCCAACCGGCAGGACGAGGCGCCGACGATCCCGACGCCGACAAAGCAGCAGAGCGAGCGGATCGCGTCGCTGAAGGCGCAGATCGCCGATGCCCAGTCGGAGCTGAACAATCCGAGCCATTGGGCCGACGCCGAGGCGACGTGGGAGAGGATCCGGGCCCAGCGGCACGTGAACTGGGTCGTGCTGAACCCGGCCGAGGCGAAGGCCGCCAGCGGGGCGAAGCTGGCGGTGCAGCCGGACGGGTCGGTCCTGGCGACCGGGCCGCTGTCGCAGACCGACCGGTATACGGTGACCGCTCACACCGACCTGCAGAAGATCACCGCCTTCCGCCTTGAAGTCTTCCCTGATCCGAGCGATCCGCAGGGCGGCGTCGGCCGGCATCCGGACGGCGGGTTCGTGCTGAACGACTTTGGCGTCACGATCCCGACCGAGAACGCCAAACCCGTCAGCGGCCGGTACGTGCGCATCGAACTGCCCGGGAAGGAGCAGATCCTCTCCCTGGCCGAAGTGCAGGTCTTCCATGGCTCGGAGAACGTCGCCCGCCATGGCAAGGCGAAGCAATCGAGCACCGACTTCGACGGCCCGGCCAAGCTCGCGATCGACGGCAACACCGACGGCGACTTCCGCAAGGCCAAGTCCACCACCCACACGAAGAAGTCCAACAACCCCTGGTGGGAAGTCGATCTGGGCAAGTCCCAGCAGCTCGACAAGATCGCCCTCTGGAACCGCACCGACGGCGGCTTGCAGGATCGGCTCGGCCACTTCGTCCTTTTGGTTCTCGACGAGCAGCACAAGCCGGTCTGGCAGACGAAAATCGGCCCCGCACCCAAACCCAGCCTCGCGCTGACGCCCGGCAACACCGGCGCGGTGCTCCTGGCCAATGCAACGGACAGCTTCCACCAGACCGAAGGCGGCGACTGGTCGGCCGCCAGAGCGATCGAGGGCAATGATGGCTCCGATTCGGCGCGGGTTGCCTCGGCCGGGCTGCCTTCACTCCCCTCCCCCGGTACTCCGGGGGAGGGTAAGGGAGGGGGCTCGTCTGCGACCATCGGTAATGGCTCATCATCTGCCGCCCACCCCCTCCCCAACCCGCTCGCGGGCAGTCGCCCAATCCGCTCGCTTCCCCCGGCGTACCGGGGGAGGGAGAAGAGCAGGACCCACGCCGACCTTGGATGGGCGGTCTTCCCGAAGGTAACCCAGCCGCACTCGGCGGTCTTCGAGACGGCCCAGGACGTCGGCGCCGATGGCATGACGACGCTCGTCTTCACGCTCGATCAGAAGTACCCCGATGCGCCGATCGGCCGGTTCCGCATCTCGGCCACGACCGATCCGCGGCCCGTGCGGGCCGCGTCCGAGACGCTTGCAGAGACGCTTGCAGTTGCCCCGGAGCAGCGGACGGCCACGGAGAAATCCATCGTCTTTGCGGAATTCCTCGCCGACGCATCGGAGCCCAAGGCCGAGCGGGCGCGGATTGAGAAGCTGAAGGGCGAACTGGCGAATGTGACGCCCGCAAGGACCGCGATCATGCGCGAGCTTCCGCCCGACAAACGGCGGGAGAACCACGTGCTGGTCAAGGGGAACTTCCTGGCCAAGGGCGCTGTCGTCCAGCCCGACGTTCTCGCGGCCTTCGGGCCGATGCCGAAGGACGCACCGCACAACCGGCTCGGGCTGGCCGAGTGGATCCTGGCGCCGACGAACCCGCTGACGGCGCGCGTCGAAGTGAACCGGCTTTGGGCCGGGATGTTCGGCGCGGGGATCGTCGAGACGCAGGAAGACTTCGGCACGCAGGGCCAGCCGCCGAGCGATCAACCGCTGCTCGATTGGCTGGCGGTCGAGTTCGTGAATCCGACCACCTCGCCCGATGCCCGGCGGTGGGACATGAGGCGGATGGTGAAGATGATCGCCCTGTCGGCGACGTATCGCCAGGCATCGCGCGTGTCGCCGGACCTCGAGCAGAAGGACCCGGCCAACCGCCTGTACGCCCGCGGCCCGAGCAAGCGGCTCGATGCCGAGTTCGTCCGCGACCAGGCGCTGGCGCTCAGCGGGCTCTTGAGCCCGACGATGTTCGGCCCGTCGGTCTTCCCG
The DNA here is from genome assembly GCA_036495445.1 of Tepidisphaeraceae bacterium. Classification (GTDB taxonomy): domain Bacteria; phylum Planctomycetota; class Phycisphaerae; order Tepidisphaerales; family Tepidisphaeraceae; genus DASXMX01. The sequence continues at coordinate 1,913 of DASXMX010000270.1, read as the reverse complement.
CCCCAGCCGCCTGGCTTGTGGCAGGCGGCATTCAACGGCGAGCGGACGTATCCGACGAGCACGGGTGAAGATCGCTACCGCCGCGGCATCTACACGTTCTGGCGTCGGACGGTGCCGTACCCGTCGATGGCGGCGTTCGACGCGCCCAGCCGCGAGGTCTGCACGATCCGCCGCATCCAGACCAGCACGCCGCTGCAGGCCTTCGTGACGCTCAACGACCCGGTCTACGTCGAATGCGCCCAGGCTTTGGCGAGGCGGATCATCACCGAAGGCGGCGCGACGGACATCGAGCGGGCGAAGTTCGCACTGGAGCTGTGCCTCTGCCGCCCGGCCGAGCCGCGGCAGGTGGACCGGCTCGTCTCGTTGCATCAACGAGAATTGGATCGGTATCGCGACGATCCCAAAGCGGCGACCGACCTGGCCACGAGCGAACGCGGCCCGCTGCCCAATGGCATGCCCGCCGACGACGCCGCGGCCTGGACGGTCTGCGCGAATGTTTTGCTCAACATGGACGGAGTGCTAACGAAGCGGTAAACCGCTGAGGATTTAACCACAGAGACACGGAGGACACAGAGAGAGACAAGAAAGAGAATTAGCCACAGATGGACACAGATGAACACAGATAGAAACAAGTTTGAGATTTCAAATTTCAGATCCGCATGTCATCTGTGTGCATCTGTGCCCCATCTGTGGCTCAAAATGCATTTCTCTTCTCTGCGCTCTCGGCGTCTCTGCGGTGAATCCTTCCGTCCCCGCCATTGAGGTGATGTCATGACTGAACGCGAACGCGTGGCGCTGATGATGACCCGCCGGCACTTCCTCCGCCGGTGCAACGCGGGGCTGGGGATGATGACGATGTCGGCGTTCCTCGGGAAGGTGGCGATGGGGGCGACCGTCCCGGATGCGGCGGGCAGCCTCAACCCGATGGCGCCCAGGCCGTCGCCGGCGCTCGGGAAGGCCAAGCGGATCATCTACCTCGACCTGTCCGGCGCGCCGCCGCAGCACGACCTGTTCGACTACAAGCCGCTGCTGAACAAGCTGAACGGCACGCCCTGCCCGCAGGAGGTGTTCCAGGGCGAGCGGTTCGCGTTCATCAAGGGCGTGCCGAAGCTGCTTGGCTCTCCATACAAGTTCAAGCAGTACGGGCAGTCGGGCGCGTGGATTTCGGAGCTGTTGCCCAACATCAGCCAGATCGTCGACAAGATCGCGATCGTCAAGTCGATGTACACCGAGGAGTTCAACCACGCCCCGGCCGAGATGCTGGTCTACACCGGCAACCGCCAGCCGGGCCACGCCTCGATGGGCTCATGGATCACCTACGGGCTGGGGTCCGAATCACAGAACCTGCCGGGCTTCGTCGTCCTCGTCTCTGGCGGCACCGACCCGACCGGCGGCAAGAGCCTCTGGGGCAGCGGCTTCCTCCCCAGCATCTTCCAGGGCGTGCAGTGCCGCAGCAAGGGGGAGCCGATCCTCTATGTGTCGAACCCCAAGGGGATGGGCCGCGACATCCGCCGGGAGAGCCTCGATGCCCTCAAGGACCTGAACGAGATGGAGCTCTCCGAGTTCGGCGACCCCGAGACGCTCACCCGCATCAGCCAGTACGAGCTGGCTTATCGCATGCAGATGGAAGTGCCCGAGGTGATGGACATCTCGAAGGAGCCGAAGCACATCCTGGAGATGTACGGCGCCGAGCCGGGGGCCGGCTCGTTCGCGAACAACTGCCTGCTCGCCCGCCGGCTGATCGAGAGCGGCGTGCGGTACGTCCAGCTCTTCGACTGGGGCTGGGACTGCCACGGCACCGGCAAGAACGACGATATCGTTTTCCACCTGCCCAAGAAGTGCCAGGAGATGGACCGGCCCGCCGCCGCGCTGATCAGGGACCTTGAACAACGCGGGATGCTGGAAGACACCCT
>DASXMX010000269.1:0-7288 GCA_036495445.1 Tepidisphaeraceae bacterium | reverse complement strand
GCAGGCTTGGAAGCCTGCACCACACGGGGGCCGCGCACAATGGAAGGGAGCCACCATGCCCTTCTCACCACGGATCCTCTCGCCGATTATTATCCTGTCGGCCCTTCTGGCCGGGTTCGACTCAAGCCCCTCGGCCCGGGCCGTCGAGGCGGCCACGGTTCGCGTGGTCGTGTGGGACGAGCAGCAGCCGGAGCAGAAGCAGGCTTATGAGAACTTCCTCGGCAACGCGATCGCCGACTACCTGAAGGGCAGGCCGGGATTCACGGTTCGGTCCGTCGCGTTTTCCGACCCGGAGCACGGGCTGTCGGCGGACGTGCTCGACCATTGCGACGTGCTGGTCTGGTGGAGTCACTTCCGCACCAACCCGCAGATCACCCGCCCCGAAGCCCGCAAGATCGTCGACCGGATCGAGGCGGGGAAGCTCTCGATGATCACGCTGCACTCGGCCCACTGGTCCGAGCCGTTCGTCCAGGCGATGCGGGACCGGGCGACGGCGGACGCGCTCAAGGGGTTGAGCGAGGAGGAGCGCAAGAACGCCGAGATCACCTACGTGACGCCCAAGCGGTTTGCCGTTCCGAAGCGCAACGCGAAGCTCACGCCTTCAGTGAAGAAGGAAACCGGGTCCGATGGCAAGCTTCACCTCGAGATTACGCTGCCCGGCTGCATCTTCCCCGCCTACCGTGCCGACGGGAAACCGAGCCACGTGAGGACGCTGATGCCCGATCATCCGATTGCGCAGGGCCTCGCCGCCCGCTGGGACATCCCGCAGACGGAGATGTACGATGAGCCATTCCACGTCCCGACCCCTGGACGCGGTGATTTTCGAGGAACACTGGGACCACGGCGAACACTTCCGCAGTGGCTGCCTGTGGAACCTTGGCAAGGGCAAGGTCTTCTACCTCCGCCCGGGACACGAGATCTATCCGGTTTACAAGCAGGCATTCCCGCTGAAGGTGATCGAGAACGCCGCGCGCTGGCTGGCCAGTCAGCTCCCGCATGATGGCGCGGACGCAACGAAGTAGCGGGCGGGTGCCGAGATTGAGTCCGAGCCCGTGTAGCCGGGGAGCTTGCTCCGGATTCCGACGCGAATACCGGTAGCAAGCTCCCGGGCCACACGGGCGCGGAGAAACACCGGTACGCGCCCCAGGCGGAGCCCGCGTTATGGCACTACCCGCTCAGGATCAGCGTTATTGCGCCCGATCCCGCATCCGATCCACGGACCCGTCGACGTAGCTGGCGCCCGGGTTCAATTCGGCCTTGCGCCCGTCGGGGTCCGCGAAATACCCGGCCCGACGGGCCAAATCGTCCAGCACCTTCGAGCAGGCCTTGCCCGGCGAGGCGCACATGCCGTGCAGGCCCGAGGCGAGCACGAGCAGCGCCCAGTCCGCGTCATCCAACGCCGGGTCCGGCAGTTCCCCGCGCCCGACCCGCAAAGCCAGCTCGACGGCCCGCGCCTGATTCGATGTCAGTCGGCATCCATGCTGCTGCATTGGGTTACTCCCGCACAAAGCACTCCCTTTGCCGCGATGCGCCTTGCCCATTGTCCCCAGCTTCGCATGCGGCGGATTGAATGGGAGAGTAACCCGCCTCGCCAAAACCGTCCGTCAGGTTTTGCCGTAATCCGGCTTACCGGATTGCCTGATTGTCCGAACCGCGTGTATCTCAATACGACTCACTTGCTTGCCCTCGGCCAAAACGGGCGATACCGTTGAGGGATTCGCTGCCCGCGTAGCTCAGTTGGATAGAGCGTTGGTTTCCTAAACCGAAGGTCACAGGTTCGAATCCTGTCGCGGGTATTCGATCGGCTCGTCGGGCCGGAACCACACGAGTTCATCCTCGTGGTCGAGCCGCGGCACCAGATAGGCTTGATTCGTCCGCAGGTCCCGCAGACAGAACTCGCCTCTCGTTTTGATTTCGTTCAGCAGGGTGTCAAATTGCGGGCTGTCGGACCAGAGCTCCCGGTCGGCGAAGAAGTCCCGGAAACGATTGAATTGTGAGGCGTCAAGCAGGCGGGCATACGTCCAGCGGCTGTCGGTCCACGGGATTTCTGTTTGGTCGACCACCATCCGGGCGATCACGTCACCGCCTAGCTCGAGTTGCCAGTCCGCCAGGTCTTCGCCCGCCTCAGGGTTTGAAGGGAGTGGTCGCGACCCGACCGGCGTGAGCCACGGATTGAGCCGGCTGGGATCAAATGGCGGCACCGGCTCGCCCGCCGTAGCTTCGAAGACGGCGGACGGGAGTTCCCGCCGGGCGTTGGCAAAGAAGTGGTCCCATTCCCAATGGCGGTCCGCCTTCGGGTCGAACCGGATCGATTTGCCCGGGAACCCGCCGGCGCACAGTCGCTCCTCGATCGCGATCGCCAACTCATACGCGGCTCGTTCCCATTCGGGAACTTCGTCGGCGGCGCGGTCGAAGACCCGCGTGTCCCAATAGATCATCAGCGCCGTGCCGTCGTCGCACGCCGGGTGCCGGAGCACCTCGTACCGCGGCGCCAGCCCGCCCTCCCAATTGAACAGCTCGGCGAACGCCTGGAGCTCCACCGCGGATTGCATCTCCCGCACGAGGCCGGAGACGCGACCGGCTTCCGGAACGGCTGCCGGCGCGGAGGCATCCGCGGGCGCACCATAAATGGCGCGGGCGAGCCGCTCGAGCTGCTCGGATGAAACTTCGGCGGTACTCATTGGCGACTCCCCCGTCGCGAGCGTACCGCGAATCTGCCCTGGCAGCTACGTCGGTCGCCCGCTGCGTCACAAGGATCCGGCGCCCTGCCCCCAACGATCGTGACGTCGGATCACCCCGCCAGTCCGAGGCTGCGGGTGGCGAATTGCTCGTTGGCTTTGCGGATGCGGAGTTGGGCGAGGACGTCGATGAGCGGTTGCAGGGTGTCGGAGGTTGAGGCGCCGGCGGGGGCTGCGGACGGGTCGAATTCGATGCCGAGGCGTACGCCGCCATTGGGCATGGGGTGGCGATGGCGAAAGCGAGCGGGCAGGCGATGTTCCTGGCCATTGTAGGCGAGGGTAATGTCGAGCGGGTCGCCCGGCTGGAGCCGGGGCGGCAGGTCACTGGCGCGGCACCAGAGGCAGACGCCGGTCGCGCTCAGATCCCACACGTCGGCCGCGACGGGCGCCTGGGCCGCGGCACGTTCGCCCGGTCGCATCGAGAATTGCGCAAGCACCCGCACGTCCTGCGGGACGCGCTCGCGCGGCGCCCGGCGGCGCTGTTCAACGGATACCTCGCGCGGCATCCGCAACGTCACGCGGCGGCCGAGGAGCCGCCGCTCCTGCGACAGGAGGATCGACTGGAAGGTGATGCCCGCCCACGGATTGATCTTGATCGCGGCACGAAGCGCCGCTTTCGATCGAATCAGTTCCTCGATCACACCCGCCCGCCCCTCCTCCACGTCGGCGGCGATCTTCGGCCCCGCCGGACCGTCGCCCGGCGGAATGAGGCGAACGATCAGCCGCTCGCCCGAACTTCCCGCGGCCTCCCGCGTCAGGACGGCGACGGCCCCGGTTCGAATCGACTGATGCAACAGTTCGCGGGCGTTGTTCGACATGACGATCACCTCGCGGCGCCGTGGCGCTTCATGGGCACGGGCGGCGCCTCCCATTTGATTCATCTATCTATCGTCCTTTTGCTTGCTAAAGTTGATCGAAGAGGCGGGAGATGACGAGGCCGCAACATGGCGATGGGCGCGCGTCTGAATCGGCGGGTCCACCCTCCCTGTTCTCATCACCTTGCAACCAGATGGATCGCCGGGGCTTTGAGTTGGGCGACGACGGACTGGCCCGGCGCGAGGGCGAGTTGCTCGGCGGCGGGGCGGGTGATTTGGGCGGTGAGGGAAAAGCCACAGTCGAGCAGGACGCGAACTGTGGCGCCTTCGGGATGGATCGCAATCACGCGAGCGGGCAGTCGGTTGCGCGCGCTGGATTGTGCAGGCTCGCTTCGTTCGAGGGTGACCTCTTCGCCACGGATGCAGACGTAGACCGGGCCGGGCGTCAGTCCGCCGGGGTCGAGGGCGAGCAGCTCGGCCGAACCGGCGCGGACAAAGGCGAGGCCGTCGCAGACGTCCATCAGCGTCGCCGGCTCGATCGTCTCGACGCCGACAATCCGCGCGACGGTCGGGTCGGCGGGGCGGGAGAAGACCTCGTGGATCGGGCCCTTCTGGCGGATCTGACCGCCGTTCAGGACCACCGCTTGATCCGCCAGGGCCACGGCTTCGAGCGGGTCGTGCGTGACCAACACCGCGGGCGTTGCGAGCGTCGCCAAGGCCCGACGGAGTTCACCGCGAAGCGTCTGACGCGTGGGGGCGTCGAGTGCCGATAGCGGTTCGTCCAGCAGCAGGAGCTTCGGCCGTGGCGCGACGGCACGCGCCAGGGCGACGCGCTGCTGTTGCCCGGCCGAAAGCTCGCGTGGGTAGCGGCGGTCGAGGCCCGAGAGTCCGAGCAGGTCCATGAGGGCTGCGACGCGTGAGCGACGCAACGCACGCGAAGCGCGTGACAGTCCGTAGCCGACGTTTCGCTCCACGGTGAGGTGCGGGAAGAGGGCGTAGTCCTGGAAGAGGAATCCGACGCCGCGGGCTTGCGGACGCAAGTGGACTCGGCGCTCGGCGTCGAACCACGTCTGCGGTCCGTTGCGGATCGTGCCGCCCTCGGGGCGTTCGAGGCCGGCCAGACAGCGGAGGATCGTCGTCTTGCCGCTGCCGGAGGGACCGAACAGGACCGTGGAGAAGAAGCCTTGCGAGGGCTGCGCGAACGCGGCGCGGACGATTGCGCCGCTCCGGTAGCGTTTCTCGAAATCAGCGACTAATTCGGCGGACCGCTCGCTCATACGCCGGGCACCCGGCGCTGCAGGCCGTAAGTGATGCTAAGGACTACAAACGCAAAGAGCACCAGCGCCAGCGATGTTCGCCCGGCGGTGGTGTAATCGAGGCTCTGCACGCTGTCGTAGATCGAGACCGACAGCGTGCGGGTGACGCCCGGGCGGTCGCCGCCGAGCATCAGCACGACGCCGAACTCGCCCACCGTGTGCGCGAACGCGAGCACCAGCCCGGTGAGGATTCCCGGCCACGCCAGCGGCAGCATCACCCTTCGGAACGTGCCCGCCCGCGAGACGCCGAGGCACCACGAGGCTTCGATCAGGCGACGATCCACACCGGCCAATGCGCTGGTGAACGGCCGGACCGCGAACGGCAGGTTGTAGACGACGGAACCCAGCAGGATCCCGCCGAAGGAGAATGGGAGCAGGTCGCCCGTGAGCTTCTCGAACATCCGTCCGATGGGGCTGTGCGGCCCCGTCGCCACGAGCAGGTAAAACCCGATCACCGTCGGCGGCAGGAGGATCGGCAGCGCGATGGATGCCTCGACCAAAACACGCCACCACCGCCGGGTCGTCGCCGCCCAATACGCCAGCGGCAGGCCGAGGAGGAAGAGGATGAACGTCGTGCACGCCGCGAGCTCGGCGGTCACGCGAACGGCGGCCCAATCCATGGATGGCAGATTAGCGATTACCGGGCTCTTGCACCAATCGTGAGCATGGAACGGGGAACATGGAACGCGAAACCCCGTCACGTTCTGCGTTTCACGTTTCTCTCGCTACTGTTCTCGCAGGGTTCGGCCTTCCAGCAGCGGGGCGACATATTCGCGGGCGAATGCGACCGACATCGCGCCGGTGTGGTCGCCGAGGTTGCCCCAGCGGATCCAGGACGGCGTGTATCGCAATTCGATCAGCTTCTGATATTGCGTGACGTCCGCATGGGCCGGGCGTTGCACGCCGACAAACCCGGCGGCTTCCGTGTACTTTCCGTCGATGGTTCCGAAAACAGAGGTGCCGAAGCCCAACACGATGAAATCGACCGGACTGGTGAAGGCGTAGGCTTTGCCCTTCACGTGACGCAGGGCGGCGGAAAGGTCGTAATCGGGCGCGAAGGCGGGCGCGACGAGCACGACTTGATCGATCACGACATCGCGGGGCAGCCGTTCCAGCGCCCACACGGCGACGCCCGTCCCACCGCTGACGGCGGTGAGGATCACGTGTGTCGAGGGGTGGCGACGAACTTGCCGCGTGATTCGGCTGGCGATCAGTTGCGCCTGGACGTGGTTTCGCGCGGTGGCGTGCAGGGCGTCGATCCCGCGGTCGTTGCAGGTCCAGTCGTAGACTTCGAGCTTGGTTCCGATGCCACCCTGGTGGAGCGCATCCAGCCACCAGCGGTCGATCGACGTTTCGCCGGCGACGCCCGGCAGGTGAAGGACGTACGTCGTTCCAGCCGCGGCCGGATCTGTCGCGGCGGGGGGCGTCGCCGGGGCGGCACAGCCCACCGCCACGAACAGCAACAAGAGCGAAGAAGCCCGAATCGTTCCGAGCGTTACGGCACGCATCATTCGTGCTCCGCGTAGGCCCGCCCCATTACTTGCCTTCAGGTATTCCAAACCCATAGCGCTTCAGAATCGTGCGCGCCGCCGCGGTGAGCAGGAATTGCTTGAACGCCTGCGCGCCGCCCGGGTTTTTCGCGTACGACAGGATCACGCCGACTTGGTTCATCGTAGGGTAGTCCTCGGGAGGAATCTCAAAAAAAGTCCCGGCGTCCTTCATCTGCGGCGCCATTGCCAGCGACAGCGCGATGACGCCGACGTCCGTCGCGCCGCTCTGCACCATCGTCGCCGCCTCGCTGATGTTGGCGGCCCGAACCAGCTTGGGTTGCAGCTTGTCCCAGATCCCGTATTTCTTCAGCGCCGCCTCCGCGGCCCGACCGTAGGGGGCGTGATCGGGGTTGGCGATCGCCACCTTCTTCAGTGACGGGTCGAGCAGTGCCTGCATTTTCCGCTTTGCGGGGTCAAACGCCGAACCTTTCGGAGCCCATAGAACGATGCGGCCCACCGCGTACGTGAACGCCGACCCCTTCGCGCCTTCGCCCTGGGCGAGCAGCTTCGCCGGATAGGACGCGTCGGCCGACAGGAACAGGTCGAACGGCGCATGGTTGACGATCTGCGAGAAGAAGTTCCCGGACGAGCCGTACGTGATCTTCACGTCAAGGTCCGGATACGCCTTTCGGAACTCGGCGGCGACGTCCTCCAGCGCGTAGCGGAGGTCCGCCGCCGCGGCGATCGAGAGTTCCTGTGGCGTGTTTGCCGGAATCGATTGCGTTGCAGCGGGCTGCGCGGGCGAGTTGTTGCTTGACGATGAACTCTGCTTGCATCCGGTGAGAGGCAGCAGGATGCACAGGGCAACGAATGACATGAGCCCGTGGCCATAACGATGTCGCAAGACGCCACTCCTTCCCCGGGAGGGC
>DASXMX010000268.1:0-13058 GCA_036495445.1 Tepidisphaeraceae bacterium | reverse complement strand
CCCCGCGACCCAGCTCCGTGTCGGCGTCCGGGGCGACTTCGTCAACGGCTACACCAGCGTCGGCGGGGAGATCTCCCTGGCCGTGAGCTATTGAAACGCGCGTCCAACGTCGGTCATCGAAAAGATCCCCAAGGAGCAGTCCGACGCCGGCCGATATGCCAGCACCCCCGCGCCGACCACAATGCCTTCGTAACGTGCTGATGGCCGGCGGCCGACTCGGGTGGCTTGGGCTCGGAGTAATGGGAACCGTTGACGCTGGCTTTCGGGTGCCGCGTCCTCCATTGGGTCGCGCGATCTCCAATTTATTGGAGGCTGCCGCCCAAACACGCCCTTTCACATTGCCACATTCAATCGCGCAACGGGGGACCAATAAGGGGGTTGCAGTTCCCATTGTTTTTCGGCGCGTTCGGCACCGCCGTTGATTGGGGCGTGTTGGAGAGCCGCTCTCCCTCAATCGGATGGGGCGAGGGCGGACGCCGAACCACACACCCATTTGGGAGAGCGACTCATGAAATCGAGAACCCTATGGATCGCCGTCGTGGCCATCGCCGGCTTCGCCTCCGGTTGCGCCTCGTACTACAAGGTGACCGATCCGAATACGAAAACCATCTACTACACAGACAAGTACGACCGGCAACAGAGCGGCGTGATCGTGTTCAAGGATGCGAAAACGAGCAATGAGGTGACGTTGCCGGCCTCGCAAATCCAGAAGATCTCGAAGGAGCAATATGATACCGGGCGCTATTCCGAGACGGCGACTCAGGCGAAGGCGCCGTCGTAACGTGCATTTGGTTCGCAGGGAAGCCATCTCGAACACACGCATCACCACAGCCGGGGCTTCTTGAGTTCCGGACCAAGTGGGCCGACACGCTGATACCGTAAGGAGGCCTATATGGGCAACGCCATTTCACGCCGACATCACGGACGGATCGGGAGCGCCGGATACCTGTCACTGGCCTTGGTCTGGTGCGCCGTCGCCCTGTGGCTCGGCGGATGCCAGAGCAAGCCGGTCGACCAGACAACGCAAAACATCAACACCTTCACGCACGCGCAGCAGCAGGTGACCGACGCGAAGGCGCAGGTCGGAAACACGCTGACCTCGCTTGACAAGTTCACTCAGAAACCCGGGCTCGACACTTACAGCGACTTCGTCCACCAGATCGACGAAACGCAGCGCCAGGCAGACGGGATCCGTACGACGGCGATGGCAATGCGGGATCAGGGGGACGCCTATTTCGCCACATGGGATGCGGAACTCGCCACGATGACCAACGTCGACCTGCGAAACCAGAGCGCCGAGCAACGGGCGGCCGCGCAGCAGGCCTATCACGACATCGCCGCCAAGGCCCCGGAGGTGCGCGTGGCGTACGATAAGTTCATGAACGACCTGACCAACCTGCGGATGTATTTCGATCGGGATAAGACTGCGTCGGGCGTGGCCGCGGCCTCCAGTGTGATCGCCCAGACGAACGCGGACGGTGCGGAGCTCCAGCGCCAGCTCGACCAGGAATCGGCGAACCTGGCACGCGTGCAGTCGATGTTCACGACGATGAAACACGGGTGATCGGCGGGGAGCCCACGGGTATTTGCGAACATGCGGTTCCTTATCACGATCGCTGCGTTCGCGGTCGCAACCCTCGTCGCGTGTTGCGGCGGGGGTTGCCATTCCGCGGACGCGGACCTGCCGCGGTACGAGTTCGCGGCCGACATCCGGCGGGATGCGAAGGTCCTGCTGACCACACGGCCCGCCGATTCGGAACTGTTCACGGCGGATGCCGCGGGCGGCGGCAGGTAGCCGGACCGGCGCGCGCTTCCATCACGCCCGGCCGGGAGTCCCAACATGGGGCGGGTGATCCGAACAACGTGTGCCGCCTGCCTGGTGCTGATCTGCTGCGCGGGCGTGTTCGGATGTGCGCACACCCCAACGATCGCCGACGAGGTCGATGACGCCGTCGGCGGGCCTTTGTGGCGCGACAAACGGGGATTGCACGCCCGGATCACCGTCACCCCGGTGGGCGGAGCCACGTTCGCCGGCACCTTGCTCTACCAGGCATCGAGCCACCGGATGGTCGTCGAGCGACTGATGGATGGCGCCTTGGAGCAGGTTGGTTACAGCGACAATCGGGTGTGGACCCGCGGCGTGCCGCTCGACGAGTGGCAGCCTTGGACGCAAGCGATGCTCTTCGCCAGCTTCCTGCCCGCACCGTTCGATTTGCACGACCCCAATGTGAACGTGCGCGAGCTGGCCTCAATGCAACTGGGCGATCAAACGTTTCGTGTCGGGCTGATCAACAAGACGTCAGAAGGCGAGCGGTGGGCGATCTGCATCAGCCCTTCCGACAAATTGCCGGCAGCCCTGATGCCGCTGGCAAAGAGGGCGGTGCGGAAGGGCAACTATCTTGGCCCGGACGCGATCCCGGTAACCCGGGGGTATGCGGTACGGTACGAGGAGATCTCCTTCGTCGAAGGCGTCGCGCTGCCCACACATTGGCTGGTGTGGAACTGGGATTCGCGCCACGGCGTGACCGGCGCCCCGATCGCCGCCGTGGTGATTTCGGAAGCGTCGTTCGGCGACCCGGATCCGTCCGGCTTCGCGCAAGGACAGAACTACCGGGACGTGTTCGACTCCTCCGGCCGCTGGTGGCGCTGAGTGCCGCGAACACGCCAAAGCGCGGACATGCCCCACGTCGGCGGCATGCGCGTGCGCGATGGAGGGAATCCATGGCTTCCGCCACGTGCCAGGTCATGCGTCGGATGGTGCTTGTGATCCTCGGGCTGGTCGCGGTTGCGATGAACTCTGGCGGCTGCGAGGAGACACCGGTCAGCCAGACGCAAAAGAATATCAACACGTTCACGCTGGCCCAGCAGAAGGTGACGCAAGGTCGAAGGCTGGTGGGTGATACGCTGGTCTCGCTGAACGCGTACTGTGCCCAACCCGGCCTCCCTGCCTACACCGCGTTCGCTCAGCACGCCCAGGCCACCCACCGCGTTAGTGACGAGTTGCGGGACATTGGCGCCGTAATGACCGACCAGGGGACGGCGTTCTTCGCCGATTGGGACCGCGAGATCGCCGCGATGACCAACGCGGACCTGAAGAAGCACACGGAGGCGAGGAAGACATCCGCCCAGGCGGCGTTCGGGCAGATTGCGGCCGAGGTGCCGGCCGCCCGCGCCGTGTACGACACGTTTGTGGCAGATCTGAATAACCTGCAGACGTTCTTCGATTACGACAAAACAGCGACGGGCGTTGCCGCCGCGTCCAAGCTCGTCGCCCGAACCAGGATCGACGGCGCGGAACTCGAACGGCAACTCGATCTCGAATCAGCCAACCTCAACCAGGTGAAGGCCACGTTCGTCGCAATGCAACGCGGCTGATCGGCGACGCCAGGCGAATCTCTGGCATCGGTTTCGCACCCGGGCCACGCGGGTGCGGGAACCGGCCGAAAGAGGAGAAACCGATGCGTATTCGCAGGGATTCGCAGATCCTGCGGCGATGTTGTCACTTGGAGTGGCTCGTCCGCGACTTGCCGCCGCTGGCCGCGTTTTCGAGTTTGCCCAGTACCTGCCGCATGTCGGCGGCGTCTAGGGCGCGGAGGGTGCGGGTGCGGATGTTCCCGAGCCGGGCGACGTGCGCGATAGCGGCGATCGCGGAGGTTTCGTCGGGGGCCTCGGTAACGAGGAAGCCGTCGTACTCGCCGACGGTCCAGAAGAACTCCTTGACCCGCACGCCGGCCTTTTCGGCGGCGGCGGCGAAGGCCTCGGCGCGGTCGATCGTCTCGTCGATCTTGGCCACGCCCTTGTCGGTCCAGTTCCAGAGAGTAATGAACCTTACCATGACCGGCTCCTTCCGGGGCCGTGCGGCCACGCCCCTTCCGCCAGCCCCTGGTTTGGGGAGAATCTCTCACCTGTGAGTGTACCCATCCCGCGCAACCTGAGACAACAGGAAATCGACGTCGATGCATGGTCACGCAACTTTTGGGCTTGCCGCACGTCGAATTCGTTCGGCCCTTGACTCGAAGTTAAGGGGAAGTTGGCGCCGCCGCCGCGACAGACGATTTTTGTTCGGCAATAGAATCGGGTTGCGATAGTATTAATATCTGTGTTGCCGAGTTGACCTTTGTTGGCCGGAGGCCACAATGGAGAACTCGTAACGGGATGTTCCCATGTCCACGATGTTCGGGGGCCTAAAAGATGAGCTTTGAGGTTCATTGTCCGGGGTGTCAGAAACCGTACACCGCCGAGGCCAGGATGGTCGGAAAGAAGATCCGCTGCCGACAGTGCGGCGGGGTCTTCGTGGTCGAATCGGGAGACGCGGCGTCCTCCTCGTCGTCTACGATGGGGCGAAGCGCCTCAAGCCTCACCGGGTCCACCCTGACCGGTACCGGTTCGCAAGCCGGGCTGACGGGAACGAATGCGGGGCAGCGGAGCGCGATCGGGGCGACCACGGTCATGACCCGGCCGCGCGTCGGGCAAGCCGGAGCCCGGCCCGCGCCGGTGAAGCCCGCCGCGGCGCCGGCCCCAGGTGAGTTTCAGTCGTTCCCGGGCAGCCAGATTATCGAAGCTTGGATGCCGCTGGGGCTGTGCCTCGTCGCGGCGGTCTGGGTGCCAGCCGAATCGTTCTCGAGCAATAACACCGGTGCCGCCTGGGCGGCACTGGTGCGGATCGCGTTGTTCGCGGCGATTTACTTCCTGCTGGTCAGCCCCGTCACGTTTTATGCCGTGAAATCGGTGTTCCAGCGGAAGCGACGGGCGCTCCCGCCCGAGGCGCGGTGGCGCGTGATTGCCACGTTCCTCTTCCCCGCTACGCTGGCGTACGTCTTTTCGTCGCTCAGCGGCATCACGGGGTTTGTGGTCGGCGCGCTGCTGGGGCTCATCGTCGTCGCCATGGTGTTCTGGCTCCTGTTCCGGCTCGATCCCCAGGAGACGGCCAATGTGTACGCCGTGGTTGGTGGCACGTGCTTTGGCACACTGGTGCTCGGGATGCTCATCTACATGGGTGCCGGCGCGCTCTTGAACCGGGCGATGATTGCACAAAATGCCGCCCGCGACTTCAAGGAAAACCCCCTTGGCCCGACGCTGGCGTGGGCCGTGCCGGCCAAGCCGGAAGTGAAGCAACCCCGCACGACCGGCGGCGACGACTCGCCTTTGGCCCCGGCGACGGTTTCGGCCCAACCGAATCAGACGTCCGCCCCGGCCGCGCCGCCATCGGCTCAACCGGTGGCCACACCCGCGAACACGACCAACGCGAACACCGTCGCAGCTCCCGCTTCGCCTACGTCCGCCACGAATGCGGACTCGGTTCAGTCTTCGGCTACCGCGGACGGCGCCGCGCCGGGTGAAGACCCAGACATGGACCCGGCCCTGCGGCAGGGGCTGTTCGGCACCGGCACGCCGGCCGTCGAGGGCGACCCGTTCATCCAAGGCATCCAGAACGCGAAGCTGAAATGGGTCAAGTGGGTATATCGCCCGGCCGACCAGGGGATTTACGAACAGACACTCAGCCCGATGGTGCCATCGCCGTTCGTGGCGATGTTCCGCCCCTCGGGCATCGGTGGCCGGACGATCGAATGCTGCCGCCTCGCGCCGCTCTATCGCGGCATGGGCGCGATCCCCGTTTCCGATGACGGGACGGACACGGCGTCGGCCACCGGCCGCTTCGCGGTCACCGATGACGGCACCGCCTTGCTCCGCCTGACCAACTCCGCGAACCCGAAGCTCGAGATCCTGCCGTTCCGCGGAGCGGGCGGCGCGGTGAACCTGACCGTGCCGGCCGAGTTTACCAAGCCCGGGACCGATCCCGGGCTGATCACGCCCGAACTGCTCGGGGCCGTGCCCGGCCGGCGGTTCCTGGTCCGTTGGTCCAACGCGGATCAGACGTTCGTGCAGCTCTACGACCTGCAGTCCACCGGCACGCCGCGGCTCTCGCTGAAGCTGGGTCAGAATTACTGGCCGAATGTCTACGCGGTCAGCCCCGATGGCAACTGGTTTGCCGCTCCCGAACGGGAGGCCGACCGCACGTTCATCGCGGTGCGGAGTCTGAGCAACGCCAAGACACCGGTGGTGCTGTTCCCGACCGACGAGGCGGTCGACAACGTCCGCCGCGACCCGGTCGGGATCGCCTTCTCGCCCGACAGCAGCCGGATGGCGGTGCTGCTCGAGCACGGGACCGACGGCTTGATCCGCTCCTGGCTGATGGCCGGCGAACTGCCCGAGGCCAACGCCGCCTGCAAAGTGCCCGCGGCCGAGGAGATGCTCGGCCAGCAGAAGGGCCGCCGGTTTGACTGGATGGCCGGCGGCAAGTGGCTCGTCCACGGCCGGATGGTCATCGACGCGGCCACCGGCGCGACGTTCGGCACCCTGACCGACGGGGTCGTCACCGGCCAGCAACTGGCCGACGATCACACCGCATACCTGAACTACCTCGGCACCGACGGGCATCCGCACATGGCGGTTGTGAAGTTCAACCCGGCCGCGCTGAGTGGCAAGGGGGCGGAGGCCACGAAGAAGTAACGTACGTTTCGCCGCACGCTCATTGTCCCTTGCTGACTGGCTTCTGTTTGGGCTTGAAGCCGCGAGGAGTGTTCCTCGACAAGCCCGTCCGAAGATCGCTCGGCGGTTTCGCATTCCCTCTGCGGATTGATTGCGAAAACGCCAGGCGATCTTCTGGCGTCTCTGCCGAGGCACGTTTTTCCCGGCTCCCATCCCATTCCGTTGAGCGCGTCCGCCATGCGCTCAAGTCCCCTTCGCGCGTCCTTCATTGCCTCTGCGCGATTTTGCCGCTATATCCGGTCCACGCGTGCGAACACGGACGCGCAAATTTCGTCCCTCTAATGCGATGGCAAAACGACACTCCAACCACAACGGTCACGCGGGCTCTAAGGGCCGCATCGTCAACGTCGGTCTGACGCAGATGGCCTGCGGCGACGACGCCGCCGAGAACCTGAAGCGGCAGACGGCGCTGATCGACCGCGCCGCCAAACAGGGCGCGCAGATCATCTGCACGCAGGAACTGTTCCGCTCGAAGTATTTCTGCCAGGTGGAGGACCACCGGTTCTTCAAGCTGGCCGAGCCGATCCCCGGGCCGAGCACCGACGCGTTCACCAAGCTCGCCAAGAAGCACGGCGTCGTGATCATCGCTTCGCTTTTCGAGAAGCGCGCCGACGGGCTCTATCACAACACGGCCGTCGTCATCGACGCCGACGGGTCGATCAAGGGCATCTACCGCAAGATGCACATCCCCGACGACCCGCTCTACTACGAGAAGTTCTACTTCACCGAAGGCGACACCGGATTCCGCGCCTGGGACACGAAGTTCGCCAAGATCGGCGTGCTGGTCTGCTGGGACCAATGGTTCCCCGAGGGCGCGCGCCTCACCGCGCTGCAGGGCGCGCAGATCCTCTTCTATCCCACCGCGATCGGCTGGCACCCGTCGGAAAAGGCCGAGTACGGCAAGGCCCAGCACGAGTCGTGGGAGCTGATCCAGCGGTCGCACGCGGTCGCCAACGGGTGCTACGTCTGCGCCCCCAACCGCATCGGCGTCGAGCACGTCCTCGGCGCCGACGGCAAGCCGGTCAGCGAGGAGGGGATCGAATTCTGGGGGCAGTCGTTCGTCTCCGCCCCGAATGGTCAGGTGGTCGCCAAGGCGCCGGTGGACAAGGAAGAGGTGCTGGTCGTGCCGTGCGACCTGGAGAAGGTCGAGTTCAGCCGCACCCACTGGCCCTTCCTCCGCGACCGCCGGATCGATGCGTACGGGAACATCACCAAGCGGTTCGTGGACGCGGCAACGTGACCGGGGGAGAATAACTTGTGACAAGTGAAGACGTTCGATCCGAGCTTGAGAAACAGCCGTTCGCGGCGTTCCGTCTGCACCTCGTAAGTGGTAAGACGATCGACGTTGCGACCGCCGCGGCTGCCTGGATGCTTCAAAACGCGGTACTCGTCTTTCAGGCCCCACAGGCGCATGGACGGTATGACATCGTTTCATTGCGCAACGTGGAGCGGCTAGAGCAGTTGCCGGATGACGGCGGGAGTACGCCATGAACCGAGAAGAACTCGAAGCGCAGATGCAGCGCCAGCCGTTCGTCCCGTTAAGGTTGCACCTGCGGGATCACCGCAAGTTCGACGTGCCGTTCAACCACGTGATCGTGTTCCGATCGCGCGACTTCATCCTTTTCAAGGGTGTGAAAAAAGAAGGAAGCCGCGTCGCAAAGGGGTATGAGGTCATACCGTACGATCAGATCGACCGGATCCTGCCGAACCGTGGCGGAACAGGTCGGCGACGCAAGGCGTCGTGATTTCATGAACCGACCCGCGTTCGAAACGTCCCTGTCTCGATCGTCAGTGTCCACGACGCGATCCGGTTTTTCCATCGCCCCCGGCGTCCCCGTTCCTCAACCTGAGCCTCCTTCCGTGGCAAAACTGAAAGTCCTCGACCAGACCCCCGCGTCCCTCGGCTACTCGTTCCCGCCGGAATGGCATCCGCACGCGGCCACGTGGTTCAGTTGGCCGCGGCCGGAGGGGATTTCGTTTCCGGACAAGTATCACACCGTGCCGGAGAACCTCGCCCGGATCATGCGCGAGATCGCGCCGCGCGAGCGGGTCGAGATCAACGTCCCCAACGGCAACTACGAACACCTCGTGCGCAAGCAGCTTCAGGAGCACGGCTGCCCGACGAAGAACATCCATTTCCATTATATTAAGACCAACGAAAGCTGGTGCCGCGACCACGGCCCGGCGTTCGTGCTCAAGAAGCTGCCGATTAACGGCAAGAAGCATCGCGGCGGGTACAAGGCAGCCATCGTCGACTGGGGCTTCAACGCCTGGGGCGGCAAATACCCGCCGTTCGACGACGATGACGCGGTGCCGACGCGGATTGCCGAGAAGCTCAAGCTGCCGGTTTTCTATCCAGGGATCGTGATGGAAGGCGGGGCGGTCGACTTCAACGGCGCGGGAACGATCCTCACGACGACCTCCTGCCTGCTGAACAAGAACCGCAACCCGCACCTCAGCAAGGCCCAAATCGAGCAATACCTCAAGGACTACTACGGCCAGCGCCACGTCCTCTGGCTCGGCGAAGGCATCGCCGGCGACGACACCGACGGCCACGTCGACGACCTGGCACGCTTCATCAACCCGACGACGATCGTGATCGGCGTCGAGGACGACCCGAAGGACGAGAACTACAAGATCCTCCAGGACAACCGCAAGCGCGCCGCCAAGCTGAAGGACCAAAACGGCAACCCGGTCCGCATCGTCGAGATCCCCATGCCCGGCGTCGTCGAACACGACGGCCAGCGCCTGCCCGCCACGTACGTCAACTTCTACTTCGTGAACGGCGCACTGCTTGTGCCGACCTACCGCAACACGAAGAACGACCGCCGGGCGATCGAGGTCCTTCAGAAGGAACTGCCCGACCACAAGGTAACCGGCATCGATTGCGTCGAGCTGATCTGGGGACTCGGCGCGATCCACTGCCTCACCCAGCAGCAGCCGAAGTGGGGATGAACGCGAGCGGTTTGCCGTAGGGGCGAACCTTGTGTTCGCCCTTCTGTAGGGGTGAACCTCGTGTTCACCCTCTTCTTCGACCAAGGGAGAGGAGGGCGAATACGAGATTCGCCCCTACATCGGAGGGCGAACATAAGGTTCGCCCCTACGCCGCCGCCCCGGCTTCGAGGAACGACTTCAGATCCCGCTCGTTCACCTCCGGCTCGCCAGGGGCGACGTTGTCGAGGCGGCCTTGCTTCATCCATGATTCCAACTCGTGGATCAGGTCGAACAGGTGGCCGAACGAATCGACGACGAACAGCAGGGGCTGATAGTGGTCGATCTCGAACGCTTGGTTGATGACCCACTCAAGCCGGATCGGGTAGCGCTGCACGAGCGGCGAAGTGATGGCGTGCTCGATCTCGCCGTAGGAGCTGAGCAGGCCGCTGCCGTAGACGCGGACGTCGTTCCCTTGGCGCATCAGGCCGAACTCAATCGTGAACCAGAAGAACCGGGCCAGCGCGCGGAGGATGCTCTCCATGCGAACGAGTCGCTCGTGCTCGTCTCGAATGCCCTGGACGTGGGCCGCCGCCTCGCGGGCGAACTCGCCGAAGCGCACGAGCACGTCGGCGAACGCCCGATCCGTGTGCATCGGCACATGCCCTGCGATGTCGTGGAAGATGTCGGGCTCCGGGAGGTAATCGAGGTGCGCGCCGTCGCGGATTGTGATCGTTGTCGGGAACGCGCGCGTCCGCAGGCAGTCGAAGAAGACGTATGCGGGGACGTACCCGCTGACCGCCCTGGCCGAGAACCCGCTGAGCGGCGCGAGGAATCGGTTCACGTCATCGAGGCGGGGGATCGCCTTGGGATCGAGCGCGAGCTTGCCGACGCCCTCGAGGAACTTGGCGTTGGCGAACCGCTCCCATCGCGGGCGAATGCGTGCGTAGAGCCGCCGCCACGTCTCCTGGTTGTCTTCGCTGTATAGCTCATGAGGCTGTCGGATGAAGATGTCGCCCTTGCTCCGCGCCTGCTCAATGAACGGGGCGCGGTTGGTCGTGAGGCCGACAGGGCTAGTCGCGGTCGTCATACGCACACCTCCTGATCGGCGCAAACCGTTCGACACCGAAATGCGGCCGCTTGCGGCTTCGCGAACGCTGCCCCGTCCGCCGTTATGCCCCGCTCGCCCTTCATCCCGGCCGCTGCATCTCAAACCGGTCTCGCGTCCGCGTGTAGAGCGCGCCGCCCATGCGGCCGATCGTGTCGAGCTTCTCCGGATCGATCTGCCCCGAGGCGTCCAGCACGCCGTCGTGGGCGTGGATCAGGACGACGCGGCCGATGACCACATTCGCCGACAGCGGCCCGTCGCCGACCGGCACGACCTGGTGCAGCACGCACTCGAGATGAACCTGCGCCTCCGCCACCCGCGGCGGGCGCACCCGTGCCGCGGGAACGGGCGTCAATCCTTCCGCCGCGAACTCGCTGGTTTCGTAGGGCAATTCCGCCGACGTCGCGTTCATCGGGTGGGCGAGGGCCGCCGAGACGATGTTGAGGACGAACTCGCCGGTCGCCTCGACGTTCCGCACCGTGTCCTTGCGGCTGCCGTCCCGGCGGTTGACTGGCGAGAACATCACCGCCGGCGGGTTCGCCCCCAACGCATTGAAAAAGCTGAACGGCGCCAGGTTCGCCACGCCCGCGCGAGAGATCGTAGACACCCACGCGATCGGACGCGGCGTCACGCAGGCCGTCAACATCCGATACACCTCCTGCACTGGCGTCGTCTCCGGGTCGATGACCATGCCCAATTCTAGATCGGCTCGTCGGTCGGGTACATTTCTTCGGGTGGCACGGACATGAGTACATGTCCGTGCCACCCGGAACGCTCCGACGGTCCGGCTCTGACGCGATCTTGAATGGGGACAGAAACTATCCTGCCACCGCCGCTGCAACGCGGTTCTTCCACTGAGGCGCGACGTGCAACCGTCGGAACATCAGTTGCCTGTTCAGCGCTTGGGTAAGCGGGGACAGCTCGGCGAACGACTTCGCCCGGCCCGCCGGGTCGCGGACGAGGATTTCGCCGGCGGCGCCGCAACGGTCGGGGTAATAGGATTCGTAAGGCGTGTCGGCGGGCTCGTCGTAGAACAGGTCGTACGCCGGGTCACCGCCGGCTGATTCGACTGCCCGCTCCGCCGCGGAAACGCGGCGCGCCGCTTCCTCGGTCGAGTCAACGTGGCTCAAGTCGATCGTCTTGAACAGCCGCCGGAAGAGCAGCCCCTTGCACAGCGCCGCCAGCGCGGCGTCGTCGGCCGCGGCCCAGAGCTTGAAGCACTGGAGCATGGAGATGTCGTCCAGGTCCGTGAACTCGGCGGTCGTCAGCCGCTGGCCCAGCAGCGCCTTGTAGACCACGTGATCCCGCGGCGGCCAGGGGAGCCGCTCCTGCACCGCCAGCCGCTTGGCCCGCTGCAGCGTCAGCTTTACCATTCCCTCGGCGCTGCGGACCACCTTGTGAAAGTAGACGTTGCGGTACATGTGGTACCGCGACTGCAGATACGCCTCGACCGCGCTGACGCCTTTCCACGTGACGGCCAGCCGGCCCGACGTCTCGTCCACCGTGAGCACGTGCAGGAGCCAGCTCAGGTCGAAATCCCCATAGCGGCTGCCCGTCATGAGGTTGTCGCGGAGCAGGTAGTCGAGCCGGTCGGCATCGAGCTGGCTCGAAAGCACGTCGCACAGGAAGCGGTGGGGCGAGCTGCCGCCCATGAAATTTGCGACCAGTTCCGGCATGCGCCTGTCGTGCCCACCCAGGATCTGGTGGACCTCACTCGTGGGGTCCTCAATGATCCGGCGGGTGAGTTCCTCGTGATCGTACCCGCTGATCCGCTCGAACACGTGGCTGAACGGCCCGTGCCCCAAGTCGTGCAGCAGGCACGCGGCCAGGCAGATCGTCTGTTCTCCTTCGTCGATGCGCACCGCCTGCCGCAACTGCGCGAGCATCTTGCGGGCCGTCTCCATCACGCCCAGGCTGTGGCTATAGCGGCAGTGATCGGCGCCGGGATAGGCGAGGCTCGCGAACCCGAGTTGCCGGATGCGGCGCAATCGCTGGAACTCGGCGGCGTTGATCAGCCGGAACAACAGCGCGTCGCCCGCGCGTTCCGTGCGGAACGCGATCACGTCGTGGACCGGGTCGCGGATGATCTTCTCGGCCATGTCGTTTCCCGACGGCTGTTATATGCGGGATCCGCGCGGCTTTCGAGGCGTCACACAGCAGGCAGATGAGATCGGGTGCGCGACCAACGGTGCATACCTGGTGTTACCCTCTCCCGGTACTCCGGGAGAAGCGAGCGGAACGAGCGACTGCCCGCGAGCGGGCAGGGTGAGGGTTTGCCGCGCGATCCGGGACCTTGAGATGAGGTCCGTCGGAGAATCCGATCAGAGCCGGGGCGTGCCGCCCCGGTCGGAACAGAAGGTTCCGAGGTGTTTCAACGAGCGGCGCGATTCGACGACGGAACGTCAGCTCTGGACCTTCGGCCCAGACCGGCCCGATACGGTCCGGCTCTGAGGGTTCTCCCGTGTCGAGG
>DASXMX010000267.1:0-9277 GCA_036495445.1 Tepidisphaeraceae bacterium | reverse complement strand
AATTGAACGAACCGATGGACCGACTCCCCAACGCGCTGCTCGATCTTCCGTAAGGTTTCGGATGGAATCACCGCGAAGGCGCGAAGACGCGAAGTAAAGAATTCACGCCTTCGCGGTGATCTTTTCTAATCACTTTTCGATCCGATAGACAGTCGTTTTGGTCCGGATGAAGATCGCATGTCCGGCGATGGCCGGGCTGGCCATGATTCCGTCGGGGAGTTGGTTTTCGGCCAGCACCTTGAACTCGCGGCCGGCCGCGAGGACGGTCGTCTTGCCCTGTTCGCTGCAAAGATAGATCCGGCCGTCCCCATACGTGGGCGAGGCGGAATAGGTGCCGTCGACCCGGCCGTGCCAGACTTCGCTGCCGTCCTTGGCGTTGACGCAGTTCACGACGCCGGCGTCCGTGACCAGGTAGATCAGGCCGTCGTGCAGCAGCAGTGACGAGCGGGTGGGTACTTTCTTGTGCATCCGCCAGGCGATCGACTTGTCGGCGATGTCGCCGCCTTCGCCCCCGCCGACGGGCTTGACCGCGAGCAGTTCGGACTGCCCGTGGCCCGAGCCGTAGAAGATCGTCCCGTCGCCGAAGATCGGCGTGTCGCTCCCGGAGAAGCTCGACTTGTCCTCGACCCGCCACAGTTCCTTGCCCGTAAGCGGCTCATAGGCGTAGAGCGCCTTGGAGCCAAGGCTGATCACCACATCGTGTCCATCAATGGTGAAGACGCGGGGGGTGGAGAAGGCCTTGCGGAAGTCCCCCTCGCCGCGGGGCCTGCCGTTGGGCTCGACGTCGCCGAAGTCGATGTCGCGGTCGGTCCGCCAGACCGTCCGGCCCGTCCGCTTGTCGAGGGCGGCGACGAACTGAAAATCGCTGCCATCGAAGTTCATGATCAGCAGGTCCTTGTAAAGCAACGGCGACGACCCGGCCCCGCGGTAGTGATTGCAGACGAAGTCCGTCCGCTGCCAGAGGACCTTGCCCGTGTGCGTGTCGAGGCAGGCCGTGCCCGGCGAGCCGAAGGTCACGTAAAGGCGTCCCTCTTCGATGCATGGGGTGGGCGAGCCGTAGCTGTTGAACGGAATGCAATACTGTGGGTGCGCGATGTCGAAGACCTTCAAGTTGTAGACGACCTTGCCCGTATCCCGATCAAGGCAGACCGCGTAAAGTTCGTGCCCGTCTTCCGTCGCGTTCGTCATCCAGACCTGATTCCCCCATACGACCGGCGATGACCAGGCCTTCCCCGGAACCTCCGACTTCCACTTCACGTTTTGCCGCTCGCCCCAGGTTTCGGGGAGGTCCGTCGAATCGGCGATCCCGACACCAGTGGGGCCACGAAACTGGGGCCAGTTCTGCCCAGCCCAGGTGAGCGGGGCAACACAAAGGAGGCTCAGCAATGCGAGGGCAAGCGAACGGATCATCAGTCCTCCAGGGTCTTCCCCACGATACTTACGGCAGGGCACGCCCGTTGCAACGCCTAGGGCCACGAAGGGAGTTGGAATCATGGCGAAGAAAACGGGAACCGGAATGAAGCAGAAGGCCGACCGCAAAACCCGCGGGCGTACTGCCATCAGTGGGAACGTCGCAAGTTCGTCCATGGCCAAGGGCGATATGGGCCCCCGCCGCACCAAGCCGAACGTGCCCGAAGTGCTTCGGGTCGAAACGACCCGCCCCCAAACCGCCGGCGTCAAACACCGCGGCGACCGCCGCGACACCAGCAAGACGTACACCGGCAACACGCGCCACGCGGCCCGCGGGAACACGCCGCGCGTCGATGTGAAGACCCGCGCACGATAAAGGAAAATCGTAAGTGGATGGTCGTGGGCCGTTGGTTGTAGGTTGTGGGTTGCAGGTTGCAACGAACAACCTTCAACGACCAACCAACCTCTCTCCGGCAAGGAGGAACCGATGCCCATCCTCTCACGAGAAATCCTGAACCGGTTGATCGACGCCCACCAGTACCCCTGCATCTCGATCTACATGCCGGTCGACCCGGCCTTCCCGGGCGAGTTGCAGAACGCGCCCCGCTTCGACGACCTGCTGAAGAAGGCCGGGCGCGAAATGAAGGCCGGGTATCCGACCACGCTGATCGAGGAATTGAGCGACAAGTGCCGGAGCGTCGTCGGCGAACGCGAGTTCTGGAACCATCGAATGGCGGGGCTGGCCGTGTTCTGCTCGCCCGACCTGGTCATGTCGGTTGACCTGCCCCGCACGGTGCGCGACACGATGATCCTCGCCGATCACTTCTTCACCAAGCCATTGATCCGCGAATTGCAGACGATGGACCGGTACCAGGTCCTCTGCCTGACGCGCAAGGACGTCCGGCTGCTGGAGGGCGACCGCGACACGCTGGTGGAAATCCCGATGATCGGCGTGCCGCGCACCGCCGCCGAGGCATACGCGATGGACGGCAACCGGGCCACCGCGTCCACCGGCCCGGCGAGCCGCCCCGGCGCTCACCACCCGGGCACGCCCGAGACGGGAACGCTCGACCTCGAACGCTGGTTCCGGATCGTCGACCAGGCGATCTGGAAGAATCACTCGCGCGTCAGTCATCTGCCCCTGATCCTCTGTGCGATCCCGGAAAACCAGAGCGCGTTCCGCCGCATCTGCAAGAATGAGTACCTGCTGGGTCAGGGGATCAAGCTCGACCCGGATCACATCCCGGTGGCACGGATCCGGGAGGAGGCATGGAAGGTGATCGAGCCGATGTACCAGCAGAAGGCCCGCCAGGCGGTCGACAACTTCCGCGTCGCCAGGGCCCACCACCAGGGCGATGACGACCCGTTCCAGGTCGCCCACCGGGCGTGTGACGGAAAGGTCCAGATGCTGCTGGTTGAAGCCGACCGCCAGATCGGCGGCAAAGTCGACGCGGCGAAGCGCGAGGTCCTGATGGGCGACATCAGCGACCCGATGCTCGGCGACCTGCTTGACGACACCGCCCAAACCGTCCTCCGCACCGGCGGCGACGTCTGGGTCATCCCGCACGAGATGATGCCGACGGATACGGGGATGGCCGCCGTATACCGGTACTAACCTGGATCGTCCGAACAGGCTCCGTGAAGCGTGAAGAGTGAAACGTGACGGCAAGATGAGTTGACGGGCGAACGTGCGGGCATCGCCGCTTGCGGCTTCGCGAATGCCGCCGTGTCCGCCGTCGGGCACGCGATCTCCTCATCGAGTTTTTTGCGTAAAGCTCTTCGTCACGGGGAGTCCCTTCGTTCGCGAAGCCGCAGGCGGCGAACCCATCAGATCAACTGGGGCATGATGTCGGCGGCGCACCCGTGCACGACGACATTCGCAATCGTATCCAGCGGGCCGGGCTCGAGGTTGATCATGATCACCTCCGCACCGCTGCCCGCGGCGAACTCGACCAAGCTCGCAGCCGGATAGACTTCTCCGCTCGTGCCGACGACCACGAGCACGTCCGCCCGTCGCGCCGCGCGTTCGGCCGCAGTCCAGACGGCCGGATCGAGCGATTCGCCGAACCAGACGACCGCGGGACGCAGCAGGCTCCCGCATTGCGGACATTTCCGCAGCACCGGCAGGACGTGCAGATCGATCGACACTCGGTATTCGCAATCCGAGCATCGATCGTCCGCCAGCGTCCCGTGCAACCGGTGCACCACCGCGCCCGGCGGGGCGACGCGCTCGTGCAGTCCGTCCACGTTTTGCGTGATCACGACCGCTCCGCGTTCCTGCAGGCGGGCGATCGCGTGATGCGCTGCATTCGGTTCCACCTTGGCCAGTTGGGCGCGCCGCCAGGTGTACCAGTCGTAGACGAGCTTGGGATCGCGGGCGAAGCCCTGCGGGCTGGCCAGTTGACGTGGGTCGTATTTGCCCCAGAGCGCATCGGCTGCCGCCCCGCGGAACGTCGGCACGCCGCTGTCCGCGCTGGCCCCGGCGCCGGTAAAGATCACCGGCCGCACGGCGTTGGTAATGAGGTCCCGTGCTCGATCGAGCGCGATCATGACACCAGTCTAGCGTCGGGTGGCATGGACAGAGAGCACGGCAGAAAAGGAGGGGAACGAGCTCGAGTTCCCCTATAATCCCTCACCATGATTCGGCTAACCCGCGAGGTTCGATTCGCAATCAACGGCCCGGCCGACCCCCAGCTCGGCGGGCGGGCGACCAACGGTTACGCCGGGTTCCCGGCACTCGTCGGCTTCGGGCCTTGGATGTCGCTGCAGGTGACGCTCTCGGGGCCGCTGGATCCGGTGAGCAACTACCTGATCAACATCAAGCAGATCGACACCACCGTGCGCGAGCTGGCGATCCCGCGGATCGCGGAGGCGGTGCTCGATGGGCGGACGACGCCGCCCCAACTGATGGCCCGGCTCGATGCCGCGCTCGCGGCGTGGCCGCCGCTGATGTTGGAAGAATTGAAGCTGAACCTGAGCCCGTTTACGTCGTTGAGCATCCGCGCCCCGGAGCGACCCATGATGCGACTGAGCCAGACGTTCGAGTTCTCCGCCACGCACCGCCTGCACAACCCCAAGGCGACCGACGCCGAGAACCGCCACATCTTCGGCAAGTGCAACAACCCGCACGGCCACGGGCACAACTACGAGGTGCAGGTCACGCTCCTGGGCGAGCCCGACGCGACCGGCCTGCTGATCGAGATCCCGGAGTTCGAGCGGATCGTCGCCGCGACCGTGATCGACCGCTTCGACCACAAGAACCTCAACGTCGAAGTGCCCGAATTCCGCGAACTGATCCCCACCGTCGAAAACATCGCCATGACGACCTACCGGCTGCTCAAACCCAAGTTCGCCAAGAAATCTGCGAAGCTCGCGTCGGTGACGGTATGGGAGACGCCCAAGACGTGGTGTGAGTATTCAGAGGAGTAGAGACGACTCACCGCAGAGACGCAGAGGGCGCGGAGAAGAGAAATACATTTTTAGCCACAGATGGGGCACAGATGCACACAGATGAGAAATGCGGAATGCAGCTTCGAAAAGCCTCAAATCCGCACTTCATCTGTGTGCATCGGTGTTCATCTGTGGCTCATTTTCTCTTCCTGCTCCGCGTCCTCCGCGGCATTGAGCGTGGCGATCGCCTGCTCATCCGACACGTCCCCCCAGTGGCTGCCGAACTGCCAGCGGCCGATGCCGATCTCCGAAACGGGCACGCCAGGGATGCCGAACGGTCGACTGTGCATGGGGACGATGATAGGCTCGAACGCGCACCCCGTGACACGGGTTTCCAACCCGTGCCTAACCCCGTCCTGACTGGGCGACCCGTCCGGTCAGAAGTCACAAACCTGAGAGTTGCTCGACGGAACGGGGCAATGACCTTGAACGTGGCCCCGCACGGGTTGGAAACCCGTGTCACGGGCAGCACAACCATCGGCGTAGGATCCGCAGCCTTCGCGACGCGCCCGTGGAGCAGGGATGGTATCCAGATCGGAACAGCGGGTCGCTCGATTGCTTCGGGCCGTTCTCGTCGCGCTGCCCGATGGGGGCGGCGCCGTCATCCCAAGCCCTTTACATCCAAAAACAGATAAAGCTGCCCTTCGTCGGGCGTCGCATCGAATCCGGTGGCCTCGGCGTGTTCTCGCTCAAATGCGAACAATGCTTCGCGCCGCCGCGGCTCGTCGGGTAACTCGACGAGAAGATAGCGACACCACGATTGACCCAGCGAATCTTCGCCCAACCCGACGGCGAGCACCCTTTCCGCGCCCAATGAGTAGAGGCGTTCGACCACCTCCAGGCTTTGAGCGGTCGACCTGTGCTCGATCAGGCGCCGCTTGTTTCCTTCACCCGACTGCAGCCATTCGCGCGCTTCGGCATGTGGGCCGCTCAGGAACTCTCGGATCGTCGAAGTGTAGTCCTCGAACACGGACACGCCTCCTTAATGTCCCCCGGCCAGATCACACCGAAAGCATACCGCAGGCATGCGGAGACGACACGCAAGGCCTTCTATCGGCGTAATCCGCGGTTCCTTTCTCACGCATGGCTTTCACGAAATGCCAAGGCGAATGAGACCGCGGATTACGCGGATTACGCGGATAAGAGGAGATCGATCTGAATCTCCGTGGTTCTCACTCCATCCCCGTAAAGCTGAGGCGGAGGGCGAGAAAGAGATACAGCAGCCCGGCTAAGGAGATGGCGACGGAGCCGAAGCGTTGGGCCACGAGCGAGACGGCCTGGCGGCCCTTGTCGTCGCGGCGGGTGGCGCGGGCGAGTTGCAACAGCGCGAAGAGCGGCAGGACGACCATCTGGTGGGCGGTTTCCACTCCGAGGCTGAAGGCGAGGATGGCGATCAGGACGACGGCGCCGCTCATGCCCTGCATGGCCTGGAGCAGGCCGCCGGCGAAGCCGAGGCCGTGGAACAGGCCGAAGAAGAACGCCACGCCCAGCCGCAGCCAGCCACCGCTGCGGTCGGGGAAGAAGACGTTTTCGATCGCGACGAAACAGATGCTCAGCGCGATCAACGGCTCGACGATTCGCTCGGGGACGTGGACGAGGTTCAACGCGGCCAGCGTCAGCGTGATCGTGTGGGCGAGGGTGAAGGCGGTGACGAGCTTGAAGAGCCCCCAGAGAGTCCTTGCGCCCAGCACCAGCGCGGAGACGAACAGGAGGTGATCGTAGCCCGGGTCGGTGGTGCTGAAGATGTGGTGGATCCCGTGGACGAAGTATTCACCGAAGAGGTCGAGTCGGGCGAAAAAGGGGCCCGCGGCCCTGCGGGCCTCCGCGGAACCCGGGGAGGCATCCAGCGAGACATTGATCGGGTGCGCGGGAGTGAGCAGGAGAGCTTCGATCGGCGCGCGACCCGGCGCGGTGACGCGGACGACGTAGCTGGCTTCCCACTTCAGCGCGGGGCTCGCGCCGGATTCGGTCAGGGCGTTGGTGCGGAGTTCGAGGGTGTGGGGCGTCGTGTGTGCGGGAACGGGATAGAGCAGTTCGTACGTGGCCATGTCGCCGGGGCCGGGCTGTGCGGCGTCGGGCGGGTCGACGCGGGCGACGCCGCCGGGGAGGGATTGGCCATTCACGATCACCTGAACGTGCGAGGCCAGGTAGGCGGCGTGCTGCTCGTACGCCGCCGAGTCCATCGCCGCGAACGGGTCCGGCGTAGCGCCGGGGGTTGTCAGGCGATTCGTCACTGTCACCTCTTCCACCGTCACCCGCGCGCGGACCGCGACGTGATCGGGATGGAGCGTCACGTCGAGCGAGCCTTGGGAAATCGGGTGCGCCGCGGCACGATGGGCGAGGCAGGCGAGCAGAAGGCTTGCGCACAGCAGCGCGACCGAGCCGGGATAAAACAGACGGAATCGTTGAGTCACGGCCTGCGAACGATACCGGAATGCGTTCTGGAATTCATTCGCCGGGCGCGACGTCAGTTGGGCCGAGGGTGACGCTTGCGTTTGCCAACTCGTGGCACGGGCGTCTCGCCCGTGCGGACGGCGCTCGAAGATCGAGAGTCGCTCACACGGCCGAGACGGCCGTGCCACAAGACGACGTCACAAACAAGCGCCACACCCACTGAAATGCGTTTCTCGTGACACGGGTTTCCAACCCGTGCGAACCACGTCCGAATGGGGGGGCAGTCAGTTTGAAGTCTTCTTTTGACTGACCGTTTTCGGCACGGGTTCGAAACCCGTGTCACAGGGGAAGGCCCCGCCCCTCACGGCTGCTTCGGCCGCCACTGGCGGAGGTTGGCGGACCAGCGCGGGTCCTTCGATTTGGTGTTGTCGTACCAGAGCCCCTTGTACGACCTCCACTCGCAATGCCCATCGAAGCAGAGGACGTTGGCGCCGAGGTTGTGGCGGTAGCACAGGATGTTGCTGTGGTCCGGCGGGTAGTGGACCTCACCCCACCCGCCGCCGCCGAGGGCGGTGTCGAGATAGACCAGCGAGTGGCTGGGCGCGCCGCCGTAGCTGATGTCGCCCAGCGCGTCGGCGAAGAAGATCTTCTCGGCCGGCGAACGGACCTGGTTCACCTTCCATCCGGTCCAGAGCGTCGGGGCGATCGACGTCTGGTCGCTGGTGTTCATGCCATAGGAGTAGACGATCGGGTATCCGCCGTAGGCGCCGATCGTGTAGCAGACGGTCGCGTCGGGGCACATCAGGCTGGCGGGGAAATAGGTGGTGAGGTTCCTGCCGTTCCGTTGAGCGTTGAGGTTCTTTTGGAAATCCCAGACGTTGGCCCACCCGTGCCACGTGTCGGTGACGCCGGGGACGTAGGTGGCAGGCGGGGTCGTGCTCCCGTTCCACCCCGGGGCCGGCGGCGACCAGCCCCAGTGCCCGGGCAGGCACCACCCCTTCCATTGGTTCACATACATCGAGTTGACGATCCCGATCTGCCGCAGGTTGCTCATGCACTTGGCCTGCCGCGACACGCTGCGGGCTTTGTTGAGGCTCGGCAGGAGGACCCCGATCAGCAGGCCGATGATCCCGATGACGACCAACAGCTCGACGAGCGTGAACGCACGCGACCGACCACGCATGGCATTCTCCGGCACCCCCTGCAACGATCAGACGTGCCCCCACTTGGCAAGGGAATTATACGAACAACTACGATGCAGCCAATCACCAAAATCGTAATCTGTGTTGCTCATCCGTGGAGGCAAAGGCCACACAAGCCGGGGCAGAGAGCGGAAGGGACCGTTCGATCGTCATCCCGCGTGCCGGCGCCGCCCCGGGTCTGGATGCGCCGTCTTGTTGACTCAAACAAACAAATCGCTCCCGGACCCGGGACACCCCTACATCAGTTCGCTGCTCCTCGCGCACGAGCGGGCACACGGTTTGCCGATTCCGGCGCGGGATGGACGAGCGCACGTCAACGCATTTCAGCCCGACCGTGACGCGGGACGAGCCAATGACCCGGCTCGCATCGTCGGATTCGCCGACGGAAGCGCACGCGCACCGGAGTCACAAGCCCCGTCCCGCCCAATCGGCATGGATGAGCATCGTGAACTTCCTGCTCGGCCGCCCTTTGGCCAACTCGGAGCAGGAGAAGGTAAAGATCGGCGTCCTGGCGGGCGTGCCGGCGATGGGGCTGGACGGGCTGACCTCCGCGGCCTACGGGCCGGAGGCCGCCCTCACCGTCCTCATCCCGCTGGGCGCGGCCGGATTGGCCTACATCGGGCCGATCACGCTGGCGATCCTCGCGCTGCTGACGATGCTCTATTTCTCCTATCGCCAGACGATCGCGGCATACCCGGTGAACGGCGGATCGTACACCGTCGCACGCGAGAATTTGGGCACCTGGCCCGGGCTGCTGGCGGCGGCGGCGCTGATGATCGATTACATCCTCAACGTCGCGGTCGGCATCTCCGCCGGGATCG
>DASXMX010000266.1:0-1528 GCA_036495445.1 Tepidisphaeraceae bacterium | reverse complement strand
GGCGTTGGTCTTACCGAGGTAGTTCTTCGAGTCCTTGGTCAGGTCGCCGGTCGTGCAGAACGCGATCACGTCGTACTGCTTGAGGTTCTCCGGCGTGAACAGCGTGCCGTCCTTCGAGCAGGTGACCTCGAACCCGTTCCTGGCCCCCCAATCGGTCAGCAGTTGCTCCGCGAAGGCAAGCTTGCCGACCTCCGGCCGAGTGATCACCGAATGCTGGAAGGTCTGCGATTTGGTGAAGAACAACACCTTCTTGGCCGGCCCGGAGACAGGCTCGGCACAAAGCTGGCCGCTGAGGAAGGGCGAGACGAGCATCCCGCCGACGCCGAGGGCCGAGAGCTTGAGAAGGTCACGGCGATTCAGATCGTTCCGCATTTCGGTTGTTCCTTTCTGATCCTACCACACAAACCCGCCCAATAAGCTATCACAATCGATAATGATCGTTGAAATGCCCGACGTCATGTGAGAAGATCAGCGGCCGACGGGCCGGGATGCATTTCCCCCTATTTTAGAACCAGCCATGGCTTTACGAAACACTTCCGATGACCGTGTCCGGCGCACGAGACGAGTGGTGCTGACCGCCGCTTTCGGCGGCGCCATTCTGGCGGCCGGTGCATTGATTGCCCTCGGCCGGGTCTTCCCGCCCGACGCCACCCCGGCCCAGAACATGCAGGGCCCGCCCGCGCCGCCCGGCTGGCCCGCCGCCGCCACGCAGCCCGCCGATACGCAGCACGTGGACATCCCGCAGGCCCATATGCACGCCCCGGCCGAGACGATCGCGATGACCCGGGTTCCGCCCGGGTATCATCTCGAACTGGTCGCCGCCGAGCCCGACATCGTCGCGCCCTGCTGCCTCGCGTGGGACGGTGACGGGCGGATGTACGCCGCCGAGATGGCGACCTACATGCTGGATATCGACGCCTCGCACGAACGCGACCCGATCAGCCGCGTGATCCGCTTCGAGGACACGAAAGGCACCGGCGTCTACGACCGCCACACCGTCTTCGTCGATCACCTGGTCCTGCCCCGGATGATCCTGCCGCTGGACGACCGCATCCTGATCCGCCAGACCGACACGAAGGACATCTACAGTTACCGCGACACCAAGGGCACCGGCACCGCCGACGAGAAGCGGGCGTTTTACACGGGTGGCGTCGCGACGGGCAACGTCGAGCACCAGGCGTCCGGTCTGATCTGGAACCTCGACAACTGGATCTATCAGAGCGTCGACAACGTGCGGTTCCGCTACAAGGACGGTCAGCTCGTCGCCGACAAGCTGCCCGCCGGCTTCGGCCAGTGGGGCATCGCGATGGACGACACGGGCCGGATGATCTTCTCCCAGGCGGGCTCCGAGCACCCGGCCGTCGACTTCCAGGCGATGCCGCAATACGGCCTGCTGCGGTTGCCGGGCGAAGTCCCGCCCCACTTCAACGAGGTCTTTCCGATCCTCCCCACCACCGACATCCAGGGCGGCCTGCGCCGGCTGAAAATAGGTGGAGGCTTGAGCCATTTCACCGGGTGCGGCGGTGAA
>DASXMX010000265.1:0-19601 GCA_036495445.1 Tepidisphaeraceae bacterium | reverse complement strand
ACACGGTCGCCGAGTTCGCGGCGATGGACGGCAACATCGTGATCAAGCTGAAGCGGCGGGGCGGAGCGGCGAAATGAGCCGCATTGCGGCGGCGCGTGCGTTCGCGGGCTGTTAGGTTAGAATCGCGGGCACGATGCCGGCCACGCTCGAGCACATCCTTGCCCCCGGCGGCGCGATCGCCCGACGATTAGGCGATCGCTACGAATTCCGCCCGCAGCAGCTCGAGATGGCCCGGGCCATCGAGGGCGCGATGGGCGAGGGGCACCACCTGCTCGTGGAAGCCGGGACTGGCGTCGGCAAATCGTTCGCCTATCTGCTCCCCGCCATCGACTACGCGACCCGGCACAAGAAACGCGTCGTCGTCTCCACCCACACGATCTCCCTGCAGGAACAGCTCATCGAGAAGGACATCCCGCTGCTCCGGGCAGTCTATCCGAACGAGTTCACGGCAGTGCTGGTAAAGGGGCGGGGGAACTACCTCTGTCAGCGGCGGCTCGAACAGGCGCGGGGCAGGCAGAATTCGCTCTTCGAAGACCAGCGCCAACTCGAATCGCTCTGGACAATCGAAGAATGGTCGCAGCAGACGACCGACGGTTCGCTGGCCGACCTGCCGACACTCCCGGATCCCACCGTGTGGGATCGCGTCAGGGCGGAGCAGGGCAATTGCCTGGGCAAGAAGTGCCACTTCTATAAGGAGTGCTTCTGGCAGGCCGCCAAACGGCGGATGGCCACCGGTAACCTGCTGATCGTCAACCACGCGCTCTTCTTCTCCGACCTCGCCCTCCGCATGGCGGGGATCAATTACCTGCCCAAGTACGACGCGGTGATCCTGGACGAAGCCCACACGATCGAAGACGTGGCCGGCAAGCATTTCGGCATCGAGGTCAGCGAGACGGGCGTGCGCTACCAGCTCCGCACGCTCTACGAGCCGAAGCGCGGACGCGGGCTGCTCAGCGTCCACGGCTCGTGTGCGAATGACGCGATCCAGGATGTCGTCGAACTGCACCGGATGGCCGACGCCTTCTTCGACGCCTGTGCCGAGTGGCACACGCAGTTCGGCCGCGGCAATGGCCGGATCCGCCAGGCGAACATCGTCGACAACATCCTCTCCCCCAAGCTGCACGATCTGGCGGTACACCTGCGGGCGATGCTGCCCGAGCTGAAGCAGGAGGAGGAGGTTGCCGAGCTGTCGGCGACCGCCGACAAGGTCTCGCTGATGGCCCAGAGCCTCGACGCGCTGGTGAGGCAGAGCGTGGGCGAGACGGTCTACTGGATGGACGTCGCCGGCCAGGCGACGCGCCGCCTCTCGCTCCACGCCGCCCCGATCAACGTCGCCCAGGGGCTGGAGATGCAGCTGTTCGACAAGCTCCAGAGCGTCGTGATGACCAGCGCGACGCTCTGCACGGGCCGGGCGCCGAAATCGGAGAGTGCCTCGCACGGGTTGAAAACCCGTGTCACGGGAAGCGCGGACACCCCGCCCCGTGACACGGGTTTTCAACCCGTGCCGACGGCGCGACCTACAGGCGAACTCACCATTCGCCAAGGCGCTTATCTGCCGCATTTGACGCGCACCCATGCGGTTTACGCGGTGACGTTCCGGTTGATCGACTCCCTGCCGCAGAATGTGCTTCTCGAGTGGAGGACCGAGCGACAGGCGATCGTTTCTCGCGCCAAGGAGCAAGACCGGCCGCTCTCGGCCGACGAGATCAAACGTCTGGATGAGCTTCATTCCGAGCGGGTTGAGAAGTATTTGGATGCGGGCATCGGCGAGTGCTGGCTGAAGCTGCCGGAGGTCGCGCAGATCGCAGCCGGGGCCCTGAACTACTTTGCCGGCAAACGGTATCAACTGCTCGCCTGGTGCGTGATGCCCAACCATGTGCATGTCGTGGTTCAGCCCGCGCCGGGATTCGAACTGCCGCAAATCCTGCAATCTTGGAAGCGGCACATCGCTCAAAGAGCGAACAAGCTGCTTGGCCGGGAAGGGGAGTTTTGGCAGGCCGAGTATTACGATCACCTTGTCCGGGACGAGGACGATCTTCACCACGCGATCGCATACGCTTGGAAGAACCCGGAGTCGGCGGGGCTGACGGATTGGAATTGGCGGGGTAAAGATGAAGATTGGCGGGGTAAAGATGAAGAAGCGATTGCGGCGAGGCTGGGTTACTCCCTTGAGGAGGGCGCCCAGCACGGGTTGGAAACCCGTGTCACAGGGCAGCCAACTGGCAAATCAAAGGCGGTGAACTCGCCTCGTGACACGGGTTTTCAACCCGTGCCGAGCGCTTCTCAATCCGCGAAGACCGACCCGTTTCTTTACATCAAATCCCGCCTGGGCGCGGTGAACGCGCGGACGTTGATGCTCGGGTCGCCGTTCGATTATGGGAAGCAGGCGACGCTTTACCTGGAGACGGACCTGCCGGAACCGAACGACGCGTTGCGGTTTTTGCCGGCGGCGTGTGAGAAGATCTTGCACTACCTGCGCAAGACCCACGGCGGGGCGTTCGTGTTGTTCACCAGCTATCGGATGCTGATCGACGCCGCCAATCGGCTCAAAGCGTCGCTGGATGAGATGGGCCTGCCGCTGCTGGTGCAGGGGCAGGGGGCGCCGCGGAAGGTGTTGCTGGAGCGGTTCCGGTCGCTCGACAACGCTGTCCTGTTCGGCACCAGCAGTTTCTGGCAGGGGATCGACGTGCAGGGGGATAAACTGCGGAACGTGATCATCGTGAAGCTGCCGTTCGCGGTGCCGGATGAGCCGGTGACCGAGGCCCGGCTCGAGGCGATCCGCGCGTCCGGCGGGAACCCGTTCATGGACTACTCGGTCCCCGAGGCGATCATCAAGCTGAAGCAGGGATTCGGCCGATTGATCCGCAGCCGCACCGATACCGGCATCGTCGTCGTCCTCGACAGCCGCATCACCGGCAAACGCTACGGCAAGCTCTTTCTGGAGGCGCTGCCGGAGTGTAAAAGGGAAAGTCCTGAGTGCTGAGTCCTGAGTGGGTCCGCTTTTTTACCCGGTACTCAGCACTCAGGACTCTTTCGCACGGAGTCCTCATGTTCGGCAACCTGCAAGGATGGATCATCTCGGCGGTGATGTTGCTGGCGACGGCCGGGACGCTGGTGGTGCTGGCGCAGCCGCCGAAGGAGTCGGTGCCGAACAACACGGTGCCGCTGGCGTTTAAGCCGATTCAGTTGCCGGTTTCGGCGGACGCCGTCGAACCGGCGCCCACCGCCGATTGCGACGCGGCCGAGCCATACCGCGAAGCGATCGACCTCTACCTGCAGGATCCCGCTCCATACCAGGGCGGCGCGCGGGCGGATCTGCCGGAACGGCGCGGCGTTACCTTGATTTTGGACGGCGCGAAATGCGCGCGGATGCACTTGTTCGAAACGAACCCAACGCAGGCGATCGGCTATGGGGCAAAGCCGTGGATGGAGGCGATCATGAACCTGGGGCAGGCGACCAACAACGCCGGCCTTTGGCTGCGGAATGATCACCCCGACGATGCTCTGAAGTATTTCGTCGCGACATTTGAGCTCGGCCGCAAGCTGTTCGAGGAGCGCGTCTCGTGGGACGAGGTGAGCAGAGGCATGAGTCTGATGACCGCCGCGGCCGAGCAAATGACCGAGCTTGCAAACAGGAATCACGACGGCCCGCGCGTTGATATGCTTCAGAAATTCGCCCAGAAGGTGAATCAATACCACACGGACCTGCAGGACAAGGTTGCCTCCCCGCTCGGCAACCCGGTCGAGAGCTACGCCGCCCAGTATTCGGGCGACGTCTTCGCGGCCGCGAAGAACGTGAATGTGGAACGGCCCTGGCGCGTCGCGGCGATCCTGCACCTGGGCCATTACCGCTGGAACGTGGCCGACGGGAACAAGGGAGACCAGATCTGGGCGCCAAAGGAACTGGACGCGCTGGACAAGAGCCCCGACCCGAAGAACCAGGACATCGCGATCAAGACCGCGATCCACGAGGCGCAGAACCTGACGCTGGACCAACAGCGGATGACCGGCGGCGGGTGACCCGTCGCCGTGACACGGGTTTCCAACCCGTGCTGGCGGCGCAGTCCGACGAGAGATCATCACTATTTGCGGATCTCCAGCATGACGGAGAGCAACACGTGACCACGCCCGTCTTCGATCCCGCCCGGGGCGACGCCGAATCGTTCGCGGAGTACTCCGACGTCGAGGCCGCCAAGTACCTCGGCGACGCCTACCAGCAACTGCAGGCGGAGATCGGCAAGATCATCGTCGGGCAGGACCGGGTGATCGACGAGATCCTCATCGCGATCTTCGCCCGCGGCCACTGCGTGATGCAGGGCGTGCCGGGTCTGGCAAAGACGCTGCTGGTCTCGACGCTAGCGCAGGCGATGGAGCTGAGCTATCAGCGGATCCAATTCACCCCCGACCTGATGCCGTCCGACATCACCGGCACCGACGTGCTGCAGGAGGACCCGGATACCGGCCGCCGGCGGTTCGAGTTCCTCAAGGGGCCCATCTTCGCGAACCTGCTGCTGGCCGACGAGATCAACCGCACACCGCCCAAGACGCAGGCGGCCCTGCTGCAGGCGATGCAGGAGCGGCAGGTGACCGCGGGCAGCCGCACGCTCGACCTCCCGCAGCCGTTCTTCGTCCTCTCCACGCAAAACCCCATCGAGCAGGAGGGCACGTATCCGCTGCCCGAGGCGCAGCTCGACCGGTTCATGTTCATGGTGATGGTGAACTACCCGCCGCGCGAGGACGAGCTGGAGATCCTCAAACGGACAACGGGCGCCGAACGGCCGCGGGTCAAGAAGGTGATCAACGCCCGGCGGATCCTGGAGCTGCAGGACATCGTCCGGCGGGTTCCGGTGGGGGATCACGTCTACAACTTCGTGCTCGACCTGGTCCGGGCCACGCGGCCGAACGAGCCGGGCGCCAGCGACTTCGTCCGCCACTGGCTCAGTTGGGGGGCCGGCCCACGCGCCGGGCAATACATGATCATGGCCAGCAAGGCCCGTGCGCTGATGCGGGGCCGGCTGCACGTGACGATCGAGGACGTCGAAGCCGTCGCCCCGCCCGTCCTCCGCCACCGGATCATCCCCAACTTCAACGCCGAGGCGGAGGGAATCACCGTCGAGCAGATCATCGAAAAAATCATCACCCTGATCCCGCGCGGCAAGGGTGAACGGTTGCTATAGTAAGAAACGCAATCGAGTGGCCGCGTGCCATTGTGGTGCAGGCTTCCAAGCCTGCATCGAAGCCGTGCAGGCTTGGAAGCCTGCACCACAATCGCCCATCTCCGAATGCACTCGACCGCCGACACAAACCCGTCTGCCACGCCGCCCGAACTCTGCGGGTATCACGTCGAGCGCGCGCTCACGCCCGGCCTGAGCTACCTCGCTGCCGGCCCCGGCGGGCGCAAGGTCGTCCTCAAGCGCGTCGACGACGACTGCCTGCTCCGCAAGGCGCTCCATCCGAGCATCAAGGAGCGCCTCAGCCGCGTCCGCGAACTCGCCCACGGCGGCGTGGCCAACCTGCACGGCGTCGAGCGCGATGCCGATGGCGCCTGGCTCGTGTGGGAGTACGTCGAGGGCCAGACGTTCGACGAATACGTCGCCGACCCGCAGCGCACGCCGCGGGACCTGATGATCCTTGCCCGCGAGCTGATCCTGAGCGTCGATTCGCTGCATTTGCAGGGGATCGTTCACGGGGCACTGATTGGCGGGAACGTGATCATCGCCCCCGACGGCGCCGTCCGGCTGACGCACATCAGCCCGCTGCTCTACACCGACATGGAGGTGGACGCCGATTGCGTCCTCGCGCTCCCGGAGCAGGCCGTCGAGCGGCGGGGCGAGCAAGGCTCGCCGTTCGGCCAGGTCCTGGCCGAGGCGCGCCGCGAGCAGATGTCGATGCGGGCGTTGGGGACGAAGGTCGCCGCGATGCTGGAAGTCCGTGCCGAGCCGACCGAGCCCGAGATCCGCAACGAGGAGCGGCACATCCGCCGCCGCACGCTGCTCGCTGCCGCGATTGTCGCCTTGGTTGGCTTCTTGATCGGCTACGCCATCTGGCGCATGACCCAAGCAAATTGAAGAAACACCGCTCGGCTCAATTTGCAATTCGCGATGCCGTGCTGCGATCCGGGTTCTCCCCACCGACGTACGAATCAGGTAATCTTGATGTCGAATGAGCGTCGTCACCCGCTACCTGGAACCGACGCTGGTCGAGCGCCTCAACCACCTGCAGCTTTCGGCGCGCAGCGTGGTCGAGGGGAGTATCATCGGCCAGCACCGCAGCCCCGTGAAGGGGGCGAGCGTGGAGTTCCGCCAGCACCGCTTCTACACGCCCGGCGACGAGCCGCGGCGGCTCGACTGGCGCATCTTCGCCCGCACGGACCGCCCCTACATCAAGGAATACGACGAGGAGACGAACCTCCGTTGCGTGCTGATGCTCGATTGCAGCGGGTCGATGGCATACACGGGCAAGTCGGGCGCCAAGCACGATTACGCCGCCAAGCTGGTCGCGTCGCTCGCGTACCTGATGCTGGCCCAGACCGAGAGCGTCGGCCTGGGCCTGTTTGGCGCGCGGCTCGAGCACTGGGTCGCCCCGCGCGCGGGCACGCACCAGCTTTCGCGCGTGATCGACGCGCTGGAGCGGTCCGTGCCGCGGGGCGCGTCGCGGATCCCGCAGGCGATGCAGGCCGTCGCCGACCGGCTCGGCCGCCGGTCGCTGGTGATCGTCGTCTCCGATTTCTTCGCGCCTGTGCCGATGCTCCGCGAGGGGCTCGCCCGCCTGCGCCACGACCGTCACGAGACGATCCTGCTGCAGGTGCTGGACCGGGACGAGATCCAGTTCCCGTTCCGCAAGTGGCTCCGCTTCCGCGGGCTGGAGGGGGAACGGCCGCAGTTAATGGAGCCGGCCCTGGTGCGGCGCACGTACCTGGAGAACTTCCGCAATCACCGCCGCTCGCTCGACGAAACCTGCCGCGCCGCCGGCGCGGAGTTCTATTCGTTCATTACGGAGAAGCCGCTGATCGACTCGATTACCTCGTTCCTCCACAGGAGAGTCGCGAGATAAGGACTGAGGACTGAGTGCCGAGGACTGAGTAAAAGCCGGTCCACTCAATCCTCAGCACTCAGTCCTCAGCAGTCTCATGTTCCTCACGTTCTCCAACACGGTCCTGTTGATCGGCCTCGCCGGCGCGGTGGTGCCGTTGGTGCTGCATTTGCTCAGCCGGGCGCGGTACCAGAGCGTGGATTGGGGGGCGATGCTGTTCCTGGAGGGACTGGACGCCCGCCAGCAGTACAGCGGGAAGATCAACCAGATCCTCCTGCTGCTGATCCGCATGGCGGTGGTGGCGCTGCTCGCGGTCGGATTGGCGCAGCCGGTGTTGCAACAATGGAGCCCGGAGGCGGACGCGGGCGCCGCCGCGCTTCATGCCGCCGACCGCGGTGAACTGCTCTGCATCGGCGGGGCGGTTGCGTGTGCCGGGGCGGTGGCCGGCATGGTCCTGCTGATCGCCCGCTCGATCGGCTCGACCCCGTCGTGGGGTCGTCGCGCCGCGTACATGGCGGTCGCGATCGTGGCAGGCGTCGGCGCGGTCGCGCTGGCCCGGCGGGCCGCCGCGTGGGACGTCGAAGTTCGCAAGCTGATGACGCTCCAGCCTCAGGCGAAGGCACGTCCGACGGGAGGCGCGCTGCGTCCCCGCATCGACGCCGCGCTCCTGCTCGACTGCTCGGCCAGCATGAACTTCGAGGAGAACGGCCACACCCGCTTCGGGCTCGCTCAGGGCGCGGCAAAGCAGGTCCTCGCCGGCCTGCACCGGGGCGATCGCGTGTCGCTCGTCCTGCTGGGCCAGCGCGAGTCGGACCAGCAGATGGAACCGACCGCGGACCTTCAGTCCGTCGCCGACCGGATCGACGCCGCCCGCCCGGGGCGGCAACCCGCCGACGTCGCCGACGGGTTGCTCAAGGCGCAGCAGGTCCTTGACCGCGAAGGCGCCCCCGCGTGCGACTTGTACGTCGTGTGCGACCGGCAGGCGTCGAATTGGCGGGGTGCCACCGACTATTTCATGACCCAAGCCTGGCCCGCCGCGGTGGCCCGATCCAACGCCGCGGTGCGGCTGTTCATCGTCCCCGTCGGCGACGCCGACGCCGACAATATCGCGGTCGAGAACATCGAACTGACCAATCCGCCCGCGATCGTCGGCCAGCACGCCGACGTGGCGGTCGACGTCCACAATTACGGGTCGACGTCGCGCGCGGCGGTGCCGCTGACGGTCTCCGTGAACGGCCGGTCTGCGTTCGACACCACGGTAAGCGTGGCGGCCGGGCGGGTGGCGCACGTGTCGGTGCCGATCAAGGCGGGCGATTTCAACGCCGCCGGGCCGCAGGTCGTCACGGCCGAGGTGCGCACGGCCGGGTATCGCGACGACGACCGGCTCGATGCGATCGTCGACGCCATCGACCCAATCAAGGTGCTGGTGATCAGCGGCGACGAATGGGACACCGCCGGCGCCACGGGGCAGTTCCGCAACGAATCCGACTTCCTCCGACTCGCGCTTGCGCCCCAGCAGACCCTCCGCCGCAAGGGCCCTGACCCGTGCAAGGTGGAAGTTCTGCCGGCCGAGCAATGGACGGCCGACCTGGACCTCGGCCGCTACCAGGTGGTGATCCTCGCCAACATCGAGCGGTTTACCCCGGCCCAATCGCGTGCGATAGAGCAATAT
Source organism: Tepidisphaeraceae bacterium (assembly GCA_036495445.1). Lineage (GTDB taxonomy): Bacteria > Planctomycetota > Phycisphaerae > Tepidisphaerales > Tepidisphaeraceae > DASXMX01. Next base: position 10,897 of record DASXMX010000265.1, on the reverse strand, counting down.
GCCTATGGTGGCGGGGGAGTGCTCGTCGCACCGGGGAGCCTGGCGCGGGTCGACAGCTATAACGAGCAACTCTGGCGCGATGGTGCGGGCATCCTCCCGGCCGAACTGGAAGACGCGACCGCCGCCGACGGGTCGGAGGCGACGGCCATCGTCGGCTACGACCCGTCCACGCCCGTCTTCCGGTTCCTGCACGACCAGCCGGACCTGACGCTCACCTCCACGATCGGCCGCTACTTTCCGACCAACGCGCGGCCGTCCGATGCGCACACGCTGGCCTGGTACACGTCGGGCGCGCCGTTCCTCATCGAGTCGCGCGCCGGCCGGGGGAAGGTGCTGCTGATGACGACGTCGCTCGACGCCGACTGGAGCACGCTGCCGCTCTCGACGTTCTATCTGCCATTCGTCCAGTCGGCCGTGCGCTACCTGGCGGCGGGGACGCTGCCGTCTCGGAACCTGCAACTCGGCGAGCCGATCGAGGCGGCCTTCGACGAACCGGCCGACGATCGCGCCACGATCGAACTACCGGACGGCGACCAGCGCCAAGTCTCCCTCGCCAGCTTCGGCGCCGGCGGCGACCTGCGGTTCACGGAAACCAATGACCCCGGCGTCTACCGCGTGCACGTGCGCGAGCGGGCGGGCGACCGGCTGCTCCTCTTCGCCGTCCGCCCGTCGCATGAGGAATCCGACCTGACCCAGTTGACCGACGCCCGCTGGGACGAACTCGAACGCGGCCTGCACCTGCGCCGGATCGACCCCAACGAGCGGGCGATCGCCACCGTGGTCGCCGGATCGCGCGAAGGCATCGATCTGTGGCCGTGGGCGATCGCGGCCGTGATGGTCCTGGCCGCCGTCGAACTGGGATTGGCGCGACATTGGTCGCGCGAAGCATACTAAATTTAGTTAGGAGGAATTGTGAATTGCCGATAAATGCGGCGGGTGAAACGTGATGACTGAAATGTGACGCGCGGCCCACATCACGTTTCACGCGGCCCGCTGCCAATCAGCAATCCGCAATCCGAAATCAGCAATCACGAGAATCATGCCCCTCGCTTCCCTCGTCTTTGATTCCGCCACGCTTTGGCCGGTCGCGCTGGCCGCCGGGGCGGGGTTGACGTTGGGCGTCGTCTGGCTCTATCCCGCCCAGGGACGCGGCGCGGGGCTCGCCCGATGGGCGCCGCCGGTGTTGCGATGGATGGCCGTCGCGGCCATCGCGGTCTCGCTGCTGAAGCCGGTGATCCTCGAACCGCGATCGGCTGACGAGCAGGGGGCAGTGGTCGTCCTGGTCGACTGCTCCAAGAGCATGTCAGTGACCGACCCGGGCCGCACGCCCGCCGAGCGCGTGGCCCTCGCGGGTGCCTTGGGGCGCTTGTCCGCCGGGGCACGCTCGGACGTGGCCGCGTCGCTCGGGACTGGCACCGATCGCGTCGATTTCCGCAGTCGCGAAGTGCTCCGGGCGCAAAGCGATCTCGATTACGCTCGCGTCTCCGGCCACGGGATCGCCGATCGGCAGCAGCGACTTGTGGACGCGGTCGCCCGCTACACGGAGGCGGCCCACACGCTGGCCGCTCGCGCCGCAATGGTTCCGCAGAATTCGGAACTGGATCGGCGGCTGAGGGAACTCGAGCCGGTGCCCGCGCCGGAGGCGCGGGACGCATGGTCCCAGGACGTGCGGGAGCGAATCGAGCGCGTGCAATCCGCCGCACGGGCCTTCCAGTCGGCCGCGGACGAGCAACTCTACGAATCCAATCCCGTCGTCCGCGCGACCTGCGACGCGCTGGCCAAAGCGTCGCGCCTCGAACTCGCGAAGGACGCGCTGCTCGATCCCGCAGGCGGGCTCCTCGCAAAACTCGGCGGCCGTGACCCGGTCCTCGGCTTTTCCATCGCCAAGGGCGATCTGTCTCCGGTCACGCTGACAACGAACGGGCGGCCCGTCGCCGCCCTGGCGCTGTCGGCCGACGCGAACGAGAGCGACCTGGCCGGGGCGGTCACCGCGGCGGTGAACGGGATTGACAAGCGGCCGGTTCGGGCCGTCGTGTTGCTTTCCGACGGTCGCCAGGTCGGCGGCCGGGGCGACGTCGCCTCGGCGGTCCGCCCGTCGTCGTCCGTGCCAGTCTTCACCGTCGGCCTCGCCGCCGAGCGGACGCCGGACCTTTCGGTCACCCACGTTTCATTGCCCGCGGCCAGCGCCTTCGCGGGCGAGGTGCTGGAGGGCGAGGTCGGCGTCTCCGACGACGGCGACCTCAAGCCGCCCACCGAGATCCAGATCATTACTTCCAGCAGCACGCAGGCGGAGCGGCTCGCACCCCGCACGCGGCGCGACCGGCGGGAACATGGCCGGCAGTGGTCGGCGCGGTTTGCCGTGCCGATCAATCCCAAGGACGGCGCCGCCGCCGAGCGGATCGCCTTCGCCGTCCCGCCCGCGCCGGGCGAGGCGACGACGGTCAACAACCGCGTCGAGCGGTGGGTGAAGGTCGTCTCGTCCAAACTGCGGGTCGCGGTCTGCACCGCCGCGCCCACGTGGGATTTCCAGTACCTCCGCGGCGCGCTCGCCCGCCGGCCCTGGGTGCGGCTCGAATCGCAGGTGCTCGATCCGGTTCGGCCGCACCTGGCGCTGACGCCGGCCCAGATCTTCGACCAGGACGTGCTGATCCTCAGCGACGTGCCGGTCGGCGCGCTGGACGTGAACCAGTGGGACGCAGTCCGCACGCTGCTCATGGATCGCGGTGGAAGCGTGATCCTCATCGCCGGCACAACTTATCCGCTGGCCGATTACGCGCAGCAGCCGATCGCGCGGACGCTTCTGCCATTCCACGATGTTCGTCCGGCATGGAAAGAGTGGCCCGGCGAGCAGCCCGCGTTCCACTTCGTCCCGACGCCGCTCGGCGAGCGCGAGGCGCTGCGCCTCGGTGCGGGCCCCGACGCCCGCCGGTGGCAGGAACTGCCGGGCGTCTACCGATTCCTGCAGATCCCCGACCGCAACATGTACACGGACGTCCGACCGCTGCTGGTTGAAGCGGAGGGTGGCAGCGCGGTGCTTACCGAGCGCCGGCTGGGCGCCGGCCACGTCTTCTTCCTTGGCCTCGACGAGACCTGGCGGTGGCGATTGAAGGACGGCGAGCGCGAGACCGACCAGTTCTGGCGCCAACTCGTCCGCCATGCCGGCGGCGAGCCTTACGCCGCGACCCGCGGCCCGCTCGCGCTGGACGTCGACCGCGTCGCCGCCGCCCCCGGCGAGCCGGTCCACGTCCGCGCCCGCCCGGTCCAACTACAGGCCGCACGGAAAGGCCCGCGCCCGGCTCCGCAGATCGAGATCGTGCGGGACGGGAAGGTGATCGCCACGCGCGCCTTGGAATCCGCCGGGGCCGGGCAATTTACCGCCACGATCAGCGACCTGCCCGCAGGCGATTACCAATTCCAACTCCGCGGTCCCGCCCCGGGCGATGTCGTCCGCCTGCCGGTCCACATCGCCGACAGCGACGAGGCGGAGATGCGCGACGTCTCTGGCGATCGCGACCGCCTCGCCCGCATCGCGCGATCCTCGGGCGGGCAATACCTCCCGATCGACCAGGTCGACCGCCTGCCCGAACGGCTGCGCGCCCTGCACGAGGCCGAGCCCCAGTTCGTCCGCTACCCGCTATGGAACAGCCCGCTGTTCTTCGGCTTCGTCCTCGCCTGCTTCGCGGGCGAATGGGCCTTGCGCAAACGGTTCGGGCTCGTATGAAGTATTGGTGAATGGGTGGGGCGAGGCCCGTTTTTGCTCGCCCGTGGCTGTGCCTTCATGACCGTTCTTTCCACGCTTCCGCCGACCATCCGCTCGTACCTGGACGACTTTGTCGCCCGGCGCCGCCGCGTCGCGCTCGCGCGGGCTGCGGGGATCGCATTGGCAGCCTTTCTCATCTGGATGCTTGCCTGGTGCGTGGTCGACCGGTTCGCCCATCTGCCGGGCGGCGTACGACTGGCCGCGTTGTTCGTCGGGATCGTTGCCGCGGCGGCCCGGATCGCGCCGGCATTGCTCGCGTTGCACCGGCAGATCGACTGCGTCGCCGCCGCCGAAGAAGCGGAGCGTCAGGACGCGCGGTTCGAACAGCGGCTGGTCACGGTCACGTCGCGACTGCTGGGCGCCGCGGATTACCGCGGGTCGGACGACATCCTCATCCGATTGGTGCGCGAGGTGGGCGAACAGGTCGCCGCCGCCCGCGCCCATCGCCTCATCCCGCTACGGCCGGCCGTCGGTCCCTGGGCGATCTGCCTCGCACTCGCGCTGCTCGGCTGCGCCCTGATGAAAGTACCAGGCCTCGGCATGCCCGCTTTGATGGGCCGGTTCCTGAATCCGCTGGCCGACATCCCGCCGGTGACGACCACGCACCTGACGGTCACGCCCGGCAATCGTGACCTGGTCCAATCGCAGCCGCTGACGATCGAAGTGCAAGCCGAACAGCTCGGCGACTCGCCGGTCACGCTTCATCTCAACGACGACGAGCGGAACTGGACGCGGGTCACGATGTCGCCCGCCGGAGGAAATCGGTTCACTTTCGCGCTCGCCTCGGTCGATCGCGACCTGCGATACTACGTCACGGGGGGCGACGCCCGGAGCCCCGACCGCCTGATCCGCGTCCTCCGCCGGCCGGCGGTTGCGTCCTTCCGCATCGATTACGCGTATCCCGCCTACACGCGGCTGGCGCCCGCCACGGTGACGAACGCCGACGGCCGCATCGAGGCCCCGGCCGGCACCCGCGTGACGCTGACCGTCACCGCGACCGAGCCGCTCAAGACGGCGCTGCTCGGGGTGAACAGCGAGCGCCTGCTGATGCCGCAAGAGCCGGACGACCGCTCGGCCCAGGTGCAATTCGTCGTCCGCTCCACCGGGCCCTATTCACTGGACCTGATCAGTACCCGTGAAGTCGCGGGCTCGGGTCCGGCCGGCATGATGATCCGCGCCGTCCCTGACCTGCCCCCGCGGGTGCGGCTTGCCCGCGGCGGGGACAGCCTCCGCCTCAATCCGCGCGACAGCGTCCCCGTCTGGTACGAGGCACTCGATGATTATGGCATCAAATCGCTCGTCGTCCGCGCCCAGGTCAACGGGCAGGCGCCAATCGAGGCGCCGGTGCGGCTCTGGGGCGACCCGCGGCACCAGCAGGACGTCTTCAACTTCGACCTGGCGACGCTCCCGGGGCTCGGCGTCGGGGACGTGGTGAAGCTCGCCATGCTCGCGACCGACACCGCCGGCCATCTGACCGAGAGCCTGCCGCTGCAGGTGATCGTCTCGCCCCACTCCATCGACCTGGACGCGTGGGAGCGGATCGGCGAGCTGCGCAACGCCGCCCAGCTCGCCCAATCCCTGGCGGCCCAGTTTGAGGAGGCGGTCAAGGCGCAGGCGGAAGTGGGTGGACAGAAGGACCATGCCTCGGCCGCGTCCCTCTCGGCCGAATCGAAAGCCGACCGCGCGCTCAGCGCGGCATCGCAGACCGCGACGCTGCTCCGACAATCGCTGCTCCGCGCGACGACGCACGGTCGTGCCCCACAGCTCGCCGTTGCCTTGGCCGGGTGGATCGACGCCGCGGAGGTGAGTTCGGCGGCGGCGGACGAGGCGTTCCGGCAGGGGGGCGTGCCGGGCGGCGCGCCGGCGCATGTCCGCGACCGACTCCGCGCCGCGGCCGAGCAGGTGCGGCAGCTTCGTTCCCAACTTGCGACCGTCGCCACGGGGGAGCAAGCCGGCGCCGTGCTGGCGGATTTCGAGAACCTCCAGGTCGCACGCGCGCGGCCCGTGCCCAAGGACGACGCCAGCCGCCGCCGCCGCCTCCGGGATACCGTCGAGCGAATGCGCCAGGACGTCACCGCCGAAGCGGGCCAGATCGGGCTGGATGAGAAGTCGAAGGATCTGGCGGACCAGCTCCGCGCCCGCATTCGCGAGTCCAACGACGTGTTATCGGCGGCCAGGCCGGTCGACTTCGCCTCAGCTTGCCGCCAGTGGGCGGCGCAGCTCCGGGTCGACCCACAGCAGCGGCTCGGGATGGAGAGCCGCCTGTCCGCGGCGGCCCAAGCCGAGGCGATCCGACCCGATGCGGATCTGATCCGCGCCCGCGACCTGGAACTGGCCTCCCGCGCCACAGGCGCACTTTGTATTGCCGCGCGGGCCGGCGCTGGCACCGCGCCCAAGCCCGAGCTGTTTGACCGCTTTGTCGCGGACGTCGACGCCGTGCGCCACGCGCGCGAGGTTGACAAGGACCCATCAAAGCCGGCGGCCGCTCCGACGGTGCAACAGGCCCGGGACGCGGCCGTCGCGGCGCAACGCGAGTTGATTTCCCTGGCCGGCGATCCGCTCGCGGGCCAGGCGACCACCGTCGCGTCGACCAACCCGCGGGGCGGCGGCGGGAGTGGGGGCGCTGACGAGCGGCAGAAGGAGGCCGAGAATCTCGCCTTGCAGGCAAGCGCCGCCGCGGCTGGTCATCAGTACGTCCAGGCGGCGACGATCGACGGCACGCTGGTGCGGCGGCTTGAGAACGCCCCGCGCCGCGAGACCACGGCCCCGGCCGTGGAAGCCGAGCCGGCGCCTTCGGTCGATCGCGTTGAGCACCACCGCCAGGCGGTGCAGCGCGAGATGGCGACGGCCCAGCAGTTGGACACGCTGGGCAAGGCGGAGCAGGACCTGGCCGGCGAGGTCAACGCGACCGAGCCGTCGGAGGCGGCCGACCAGCAGCGCCGCGTCGCCGAGCGGATCGCGCAGGTCGCGACGCAGAGCCGCGAGTGGACCGCATCGTTCCCGCCGGTGTCCACCACCGACGCGAACGCCCGCGAGCGGGCCGCGGCGGAAGTGCTGGCGGCGCAGGAGCAGCTCTCGTCGATGCCGCAGGCGCTTGCCGCCGCCCAGACCGCGGCGGCCGACCGGCGCGAGGCGGCGATGCGCGCAGGGCTTGCGCGGGATGCCGCGCGGGCCGCGCCGCCCGACCAGCGTGACGCCGCCGCCCGGGCCGCGGCCGAGGCGGACCAGAACGCGCTCGATGCGCAGGCCCGGCTGACGAATGCGCTCGAACCCGTGTCATCCCATACGGCCGACGCGCTGGCCGAGCGGCTTGGGCCGTTCGCGCCCGAGACCGATGCCGCCCGCGCCGCGATTCTCAGCCAACTAGAGCCCGCGCTGGAAACGCTCGAAACCGCGGTTCAGGGCGGCGACGTGGGGTTTGTGGATCGGTCCGCGACGGACGTGCGTCGCGCCGTGGAGGCGTGCCAGCGCGATCTCGCCTTGGCCCAGGACGCGCTGGTTCAGCGCGACCCCCTCGTGGCCGCCAAGTGGTACGCACGGGCGGCGGTCAACTCGCTGTCGATGATGCCGCCGGACCTTGGCTCGGCCCGCGCCCACCAGGCGAACGCGTCGGCGGCCATCTGGCGGGCCTGGGACCAGTCGATCCACCGGGCCGCCACCGAGCGCCTGTCGGCGATCCCGTCGATGGCCGCCGTGCTCGGCTTGCCTGCGCCGTCGGCGCCTGGCCCGGGGTCGCAGCAGGGCTCCCGGTTCGCCGCCGCCCGCGAGTGGGGCCGCCTGCGGCCCCAGGACGCCCCCGACCTCAATGCCGCCCTCCACGACGCCGACCCCCCGGGATACGAGGAGTCGCTCAAGCTCTATTTCGAAGCGCTGGGCAAGGCACAGGGGGCAAAATGAGGAATTGCCGAATTTCGAATGCCGAATGCCGAATGGCACGACGATCTCCGGAACTCTCGCAATTCCGCGGGCAGGCGAGGCGCTCGCGATTCCCCCTCACCCCAACCCTCGCCCGGAGGGCCCGGAGGGAGAGGGAGCACGAGCGGCGGCGGTGCATCGCCTCGGGGCGAACGATGCTCTTCGTTTCGGTTCTCCTGACCTTCTGCCAAATCATCCTCGCGGCGCCAAAACCGGAAGACGAGATTCCCCCTCGCCTCGACGGCGCCGTCGCCCACGGCCTGGCGTTCCTCGCCAAGCAGCAGAACCCCGATGGCTCGTTCGAGGGTGGCACGCCGAAAGTTGCGACGACGGGGCTGTGTGTCCTCGCTTACCTGGGCGCGGGCCACGCGCCGGATTTGGGCAAGTATGGCCTGGTCGTCCACAACGCGATCGAATTCCTGCTTGCCCGCCAAGCGCAGGACGGCTACTTCGGCGCGGGCGATCGTGGGATGTACACGCACGGGATCGCGACACTGGCGCTGGCGGAGACGTGCGGCGTTGAGACCAGTGCCGCCCGCCGGGTGCGGATCCGGGCCGCGCTCGAGAAGGCCGTAACGGTCATCCTGAATGCCCAAAACGCCCCCAAATCGAATCCCGGCTTCCAAGGCGGCTGGCGGTACGAGCGGAACTCGGCCGACAGCGACCTGTCCCTCTGCGGCTGGAACGCGCTGGCCCTTCGGGCTGCCCAGGACGTTGGCATTGAGGTGCCGCAGGAATCCCGCCAGCGGGCCGTCGAATTCGTCCTCCGCTGCTACAACGCGAACGCCAAAGGGTTCGCCTACCAGCCCGGCGGCGACGCTCAGCCGGGCGACACCGCAATCGGCATCCTCTGCCTGTATCTGCTGGGCGCGTCCGACGGCAACGTCGCCCGCCTCGACGCCGCCGCTCAGTTCCTCCAGAACCATCCGATCGACGAGAACATCGCGTATCCCTATTACGCGACGTACTACGTCACCCAGGCCGCCTTCCAGCGTGACGCCGACGCCTGGCCGCGCGTCGGCCGTCCGGGTCTGGAACGCCTGATCCGCACCCAGGAAAAAGACGGCTCCTGGCCCCCCAGCAAGTCCGGCCAGGAACCCGGCCACGTCTACCCCACCGCCATGGCCGTCCAGGCCCTGACGGTGCCGTACCGACTGCTGCCGGTGTATCAGCGTTGACGCGGAAGCTTTATGAAGATCGATTTCCTCACGTCGCGTGCGGCAGTCGGCGGGATGAATTGGAGGAATGGCTGATTCTCCGCACTTGCTTACGACTGCAATTGCGCGACGAGATGCTCGGAACGTTGGAGGTGGTCCCAACAGAATGGAAACGCGCCATTTGGGCAGCGAGCACATGGGCCGTCGGCAGACCTCGTCCGCGCGAACTGAGTGAGTTTGTAAACCTTACGCCTACGTGGGCCCGGAAAGCCGGGACTCGGTGATCAGCAGCAGCACGTCGGGCTCTCGCTTGTCGTGGGGAAAGCCGTCCACGAGCATCGCCTCCCCCGGCAGTCGCAGGCCTTCGCCGGGGTGCAGGGTCACACGCACCGGTGACACATCCGGGCAGGAACGAAGGAACTGTTCGATCAATGCGCCCAGCGTCGCGGGCGATGCGCGATCGGGGAAATCGCGGCGCAGCCGCTTGGTCATTGCGCGACATGGCGGGGCGATCAACACGAACGACGTCGCCTCGTCGCCGAGGTTGATGGCGCCCCAAAGCCGGGGGCGGCATGATGATTGGGATTCGAGCATCGTGCACGGCGTCTGTGGCGGGATGGTGCAGCCCAGCCCCAACGGGTGCCCTTCCGCAGGGTCCCAGCGAACGGACCGTTGCCCGGGCCGGGTGACGACGACGTCGCAGCTCACCGGATCGTTGATGGCCAAACTTTTGAAGGTGAGGAAGTCCGCAATCTGCGCGAGGAACGCGTCGTAACCCGGCAATCGCCCGGCCTCCGTGCTGGCGTCACCGGTGCGCCCGAGCAGTTGCCACCACTGCGCGCACAGGTGCGCCGGAAGCTTGAATAGCTCGACCTTGTCGTCCGATGTATTGGAATTGGGCTGGCCGGCAACGAGCTGGGACAACTCCCCGGCGTCGGGCGACCGCCACGGGCCGTGCGGAAAAAAGCCGCCGTCGCACTCCTCGACGCCGGCGCCGATCAGCAGCCTTTCCTGCCAATCGGCGGGCAGTTCGAAGTGCGGCGCGATTTCAAACTTGCAGCCGAGTTCTCGGGTCATGGGGTGCCGTGCTCCGCCCCGAACGCTGCCGCGCCATCGGCATGAAGTACGTCCCCAGCGGCACGCGCCTGGCGTTGGAGGAACTCCAGGGTGACGTCGATGCAAACTTTCTTGTGCAGGCGGCAGCAAAGGGTTTCGGTCGATGCGAAGGTGCGGTTCTCGTAATACTTGTTCGCCGGGGCGCCGCCGCCGCAGAACGGGAAATAGGTGCAGCTCTCGCGGCACATCGCCACGCCGCGGGCGATCTGGCCCTCGATCCGCAGGAAGCGTTCCGATGCCGCCACCGCGTCGAACGGGTCCGTCGCAACGTTGCCCAGCGCAAAGCGGCCATGGTCGGGGCTCGCCTGGCCGAGCAGCTCCGGCGACCAGGTGCCGAAGTTGCCATCGCAATCCACGCTGACGATCGCCCACGGTTTGTTCTCCTGTGTCCGCGCGTCCGGCCCGCATCGGCCCCACAGCAACGCCGCGGCCGATGTGTCGAATTCGCGGACACGCAACGGCGGATCAGCGGCGGCGGCGAGTTGGACGAACCGCGCGAAGAACCGGCGGAACCGCTCCGGCGTGCCGGCGCGCTGCAGCGACGAGATCGTGTGCGGCCCCTCGATCTCCTCGACGTTGAAGCCCACCGCGCGGATCCCATGGGCTTGATAAAAGTCGAACAACTCGTCGGGGTAGTCCAGGGAGTCGGACGTCAGCACCGTGATGACGTCGAAGGGGACCTCGTGTTCGTGCAGCAGCTCGATTCCGCGCAGCGCCTGGTCAAGCGTACCGCGTCCGCGGCGGGTGACGCGATGGCGGTCGTGCAGAAAGGCCGGGCCGTCCACGCTCACGCCGATGTGAGCCTGGTGGCGCCGCAGGAACGCGCACCAATGCTCATCCAACAGCATCCCGTTGGTCTGAAACGACTGCAGGACGGGCATCTGCCCGTGGTTGTGCATGCGCAGCAACTCGACGGCCTGCTCGTACCAATCGACCGGCATCACCAGCG
>DASXMX010000264.1:0-17159 GCA_036495445.1 Tepidisphaeraceae bacterium | reverse complement strand
GCCTTTGGCAATCTCGAACACAGTGCCCAAGCCGAAAGTTCCGCCGTTGTGTGTCGTCCCAAGCAGGTCGCCCGAAGGATCCAGGGTCAGCGCAGCCTCCGGCTGGCTCCACGAGTTGAACGAGGCGATCGTGGTGATCGTGTTTGAGCCGCTGGCGATCTCGAATACGGTGCCGTACCCGTATGCCCCGCCACCCGTGGTCGTGCCGTACACGTTGCCCGACGCGTCACACGTGATGCCGGCATAGGGGTATGCCCCATTGGCCCCGATGAAATCCACCATCGTCGGGAACGGCGATCCCTTGGCGAGCTCGAAGACCGCGCCGTCACCGTTGTTCCCGCCCTGAGCAGTCCAAAAGAGGTTGCCGGATGAATCCAGCGTTACCCCGCCGAACGGCGCGAGCTTGTAGGCTCCATTGAACGCCGCGAGCGTGGTGACGACATTTGAGCCTTGGGCGAGTTCGAAGACGGTGCCGTTGCTATTGGGATACGGCCCGCCGACGGTGGTGGCGCCGTAAAGGTTGCCGGACGGGTCGATCGCCAGCGTCCCCCATGGAGTCGACCCGTTGGTCCCGTTGAACGATGCGAGCGTGGTGATCGCGTTCGAGCCGTGGGCGATCTCGAAGATTGTGCCTTGCCCGTACGGTCCGCCGGCCGAAGCGGTCCCGTAGAGATTCCCAGCGGAGTCGGCGACGAGGGTCGATGCCGGATCGACGCCGGTGGCGTTGATCCCGAAACTCCCCAACTGGTTCAACGTGTAAGCGGAAAGCAGCACCCGGCGTTCCACCGCCTCCATACGCGGTTGCAAGGCCGAGCCGATGGCTTGTCTAACGCGGACGCGACGCCGAGCGTCGGCACTTGCTGACGCGGGTCGACTTTGCGGCGGGCGAAGCCCGGACGAGCGATACGACGGCACAAATTTCTTCGATGCCACGAGTTGTTCCTCCCGATTGAATGGTCTTGAACGGCCGCTCGACCCCGCCTTGTGACCGGCGTGACGACGAGATCGCTCCGTCACCCGGGCTCTATCACCTGCCTCGGGGGCATTTATCCTGGGTTGTGCTTCGATCAGCGGAACCCCCCGGCCGCGGTGCGGATGGGCTTGCTTGGGTTCCCGAACCCAGATGCGAGGCGATCTTAAACCTGCCACGATGGTTGGGCAACCATTAATTCCGACCGGCCGGCCCTCCTCGCTTACGCGACGAACCGCCCCTCGCCCGTGGCGCGGGCTTGGCCGAGGGTGGCGAGCGTTTCGAGCGGTTCGGTGACTTTGTCGGCCGGGGCGCGGGTGAAGACGCGGGCGAGTTCCTCCGCGGCGGCGGGGCGGCCGCGGGATTGGTGGGCGGCGCGGACGGCGCGGGCCTGCTCGGCGAGGCCCTTGGGCCAGACGGGCCGCTTGGCGGTGGCTTTCTTCGTAGCGGGCGGCGCGGCGGCGGTGGCGGGCAGGGCCAGCGCGCCTTTGCCGGTCGGGTTTTGGAAGTCGGGGCGGAGCCAGCGGACGATGCACCGCCGCTCCTCGTCGGCCCGCTCGGCGTTGAGGGCGACCAGCCGGCGGAGGATCTCGTCGTCGGGCAGGTCCGTGGGCGTTTCATCCGGCATTGGGCCTTCTGCGGTTGCCGTTCTGCTGTTCTCGTTGCTGGCCGTCGAAACGAACACGGGCGCCCCGATCGGAACATCGGCCCGAGTGAGGGACGTCTTGATCCCAGCGCGGCTTCCGCCTAGCGCTTCGGCAACCGCGGAATGGTTGATCTGAATGGACTCGACGTCCTGCACGTGATACCGGTCGTGAAGCCGGAGAATTAGCGTGTGACCTACCTGGATCGTCGCCGCCGCGTCTACTTCGATTTCGATGCTCAGCACTTGTGGATGGGCGTAAAAATGCTTCACGTAGCCCACTAATGTGGAACAGGGTGGCGCGTTCCCCTGTCGTCCCGGGCGGAGGACTACATCCTTTACCGCCCTAGCGCCGCATTTTTTCGACGTCACGCCGTTGACCAGCAGCAGCAGATCCACCGATGTAACTACCGCGATTCCGCAAGACGCCGCAAGCTTTGATACGTCTTCAGGAACGGCCTTCTCGACTTCGCGCAGCTGCCATGGCAAGCCGTTTTGCTGGTTTACGACAGACCCTGAAAATGGGACGGTCGCGTTTACCGGACTCATCCGAATGCTCATTGGTGGGCAAAACTCGCCGGCAACCGAGCCCATCAGAATCGTGACTGTCCCGTTTTCTTCGGCGGAATCGGTCTGCGTCAAAAGCGGGAAGTGCTGGGTGCCCACGGCCGGGTCGTGGACCAGACTAGAACGCCTCGCCCACGGTCAAGTAGAACTGTCCCCCCTCGCGTCCCCAGGCGACGTCGAATCGAAGGGCAACGTGATTCTGCTCGGCCAACACGTAGCGGAGCCCCACGCCGCCGCTGGGCAGAAGGTTTTCAAACGTCAGCGCGTTCAACGACGGCATCACTTCTCCGACGCCGGCGAAGGCAACGGCACCAATGCGCTTGGTGATCTCCAACCGGTACTCGGCCTGGGCGGGGCGAACATCTGCGTGTCCTGAAACTGACCCACCCTGTAGCCGCGCAGGTCGCTGCCTCGCCCGAATTTGCACAGCGCGTAGAAGGGGACGTCGCCGTTCTCGAACTCGCCCAGGGCGCGCACGGCAAGCACCTGGTTGGAGGCGAGGCTGAAGTAGTGGTTGTAGGAAAGGGTGAGAACCTGATAGGCGAAGTCGTCGCCCACGGCCGGGTCGTGGAAGCTGATGTCGATGTCGGCAAGGTAGCCTTTGCGCGGGTAGAACTGGCTGTCGCGCGTGTCCCACTGGGCGTGAAGGCCTAGTCCGGAGAAGATCGAGTTCGCCTCGCTGACAGGAACACTGATGGACGAGGTGGCCTCGCCGGACGTCACGTTGATGTGCATCTTTGAGCCGATGTATTTCGGGCCGACGTAAAAGTTAGGCGCAACCTTGAAGAGCGCTTCGAAGATGCCGCCGGTCATCTCCTGGTCGAGCGGGACCGACTGGCCCGATGTGCCGGCAGCGGTGCCGATCCCCGAGAAGTCGTAGTTGAGCTCCGCGTGCATCAACGCGGCCGTGACCCGGTAGCGGTCCTCATCCAGGTAAAGCTTCGACGCCAACCCCGCGGCCCAACTTTGATTCTGGCTGTAGTATCCGAAGGCGCCCACGATCGAAGGCGGCGAGACCTTGTCCTCGGGATTCAGCGGGAAGATATAACCCAGGCGTCCGATGACGCCCCAGCCGAAGGTGGGCGAGTAATGCGGCAGCGGCGCGATGAGGAACTCCCCTTTTGCAGGCGTGGCGGCGGGTTGGGACGGGGTCGTTGCCGGGAGCGTGGCCGCCGATCCTGCCCGGCCCGGCGGCGCGGGGGTGGCCGGAATCTCGTAGGCGGCCGCCGCGTTATCGATCGACGTTTCTTCGTTGCCGGCGGGAAGGATCGGCGCGGCGCGATCTGCGTAATTGCCGACGGCCGCGCCAACGCCCGCGAGGGGGGATTCGGGCCCGACGCCGCAGGTGCGGTAGCGGCGGCAGGCTGGGTGGACGCCGGCAGCGGCGCACCCCCCCCGCGCGCCCGATGGTTGGATCAGAATGACGCCGGCAAAAACACCGATTGCCGCACTACCGGCGGCGCAAACACGTTGGAACACGCTTCTCATGCGATCTCTCGCCCGTGTATCAACCCGGTTATCGTAAGGTCTGCGCGCCATCGACGATCAGGTTCGCGCCGCTGACGTAGCTGGCCATGTCGGAGGCGAGGAACAGCACGGCTTTGGCGATCTCGTCGGGCCAACCGGGCCGGCCAAGGGGCATCAGGGCGGTCAGCATCTGCAAGAAGCCCCCGCTCTTGATGGCCGCCTGCAACTTCTCCTGCGTCTTGACCGCGGACTTGGGAACCTGTTCCGTGAACGTGCCACTCTTCAATTGATCCAGCCGATCCTGGGTGATGGTCGCGCCGGGCGTGACCGCGTTGACCAGGATTTTGTGCTCGGCAAGCTCCTTCGCCATCGCCTGTGTGGCTGACCATAGGCCGAGCTTGGCCGCGCCGTAGGCGGACAGGTTGCCGGTGGGCCGCAGCGCGTCGGTGGAAAGCAGATTGATGATTCGGCCACCGTTGCCCGCGGCGATCATCGCCTTGGCGGCGAACTGGGCGAGGAAGAATGCGCCCTTTAGATCGGTATCAACGGTCTGGTCCCACGTCTGTTCACTGACCTCGATGAACAGACTCGGCGGGAAGACGGCGGCGTTGTTGACGAGGATGTCGACGCGTCCGAATCGTTGGACCGCCTGGTCGATCACCTTCTGTGAGTCAGCCAAGCTGCTCACGTCCGCTTGCAGACCCAGCGCCTTCCCGCCCGCCGCGGCGATGGATGACTCAACCTGCCTTAGCGCTTCAACCCCGCGTCCGGTCAACACGACCGCGGCTCCCGCCTCACTCAAGCGACGAACGATGGCCTCGCCGAGCCCCCGACTACCGCCTGTTACCACCGCGCAGCGCCCCTTGAGCGAGAGCAGGCTGTCGAACGGTGGGGGCTCGGGAATTGTGATGGGCTCGGTGGCCATGGCAAGTTCCTTTCAAGTTCGCGCGACCGGGCAGGAACGACCGAAGCATTGTAACGCCGGCCCGCGAATCCGCCGACGCAATTTTCGGATTCGTGCTAAATCTGATGGCGGGAGATCATGTTGATGAGGGCATGGCGTTTCGCTTCCGCGAGGCCGGCGTGCCCACATGCACTAACAGGTCCTGCGGCCCCAGCTTCCGGCCGTATTCGGCGGGTCGCCTCAGGGAATAGTTCACGGACTTGAAGTGGTCGGCGTAAAACCGGTCGGCGTTGTACGCCTTGGAAAACTTGAAAAGCATCCGCAGGAAATTCGTCTGGCCGTGCAGCAGGTGGCGGCAGAGCGTTTTCGAAACGGCGACGGCGGTCCGCCAGCCCATGAATTTGCGGTTGATGATCGCCTGCGTTTTCACCAGCTCCTGGTAAAACTGATGCAGCGGGAGCCGGGTTTCCACGACCGCGTGCTGGATGTCGTAGAGCCGGTAATCGAGGCTGGTCAGCTCGCGGGATTCGGTGTGAAACAATTCCGTGCCGGGGTACGGCGTCGCCACCGTCAGGTGGACGACCTCCGGCACCTGCGCCGCCCATTCCTGGTCGGCGCGGAACTGCTCGACGGTCCACGACGGGTCGGTGATCAAATTGATCGCGACATCGATGCCGAGCTTTCGCGCCACCTCCAGCGCCTCGAAGTTCTGATTCGGCGTGCAGCGCTTGCGAAACAGCTTCAATTGCCCGGCATCCAGCGATTCGAGGCCGAGGAACATGTAGTTTAACCCCAGCTTTGCCCACCGCGCAAAGACTTCCTGGTTGCGGATCAGCACGTCGCAACGGGTTTCCAGGTAATACCGCTTGCGGACGTTGCGGCGTTCGAGTTCGTCGGCGATCGCCATACCGTGATCGGGGTGGATGAACGCCACGTCGTCGACGATGAAGACGTTGGGCTCGCGGATCGTCCGCATCTCGTCGGCGACGACCGCCGGGTCGGCCTGGCGGTAGCTGCGGCCGTAGAACGTCCAGGCGCTGCAGAACGAGCAATCCCACGGGCAGCCGCGGGAGAACTCGATCGAGGCGCAGGGGTCGAGTTCGCCGATGAAGTATTTGCGCCGCCTCCGTGAGAGGTGGCGGGCCGGCCGGCTGGTGTTGAGGTCCTCCAGCATGGGGGCTCGCGGCCCCGAGCCGCGGGGCGTCACGACGCCCGGCAGTCCGTCGACGCGCGGAGCGGTTGCGAGCATGCGAGGGACGGTGATCTCCCCCTCGCCCTTCACGATCGCATCGATCGCCCCGTCCGCGTGTTGCAAGACTTCCTCGGCGACGAAGCTGATGCTGTGCCCGCCGCAGAAGATGAAACAGTTCGCCAGCCGCTGACGGGCCAACCGGGCCAGGTCGATCACCTCCGGCACGTTGGCCAGATAATTGACGCTGAACCCGATCGCATCCGGCGCAAACGCAGCCAATTCCCGCTCGAAATCCCGGTGGTTGAACACCTGAAGATCCAGGAGCCGCACCGGATGCCCGGCCCGCTCGACGGCGCCGGCGACGCATTCCATCCCCAGCGGCTCCAGCCGCAGGTAAACCTCGGAATAGAGCAGGGCGCTGGGATGAACGAGCAGCACTTTCATAGTCGTTACCGCAAAGCGACACTTCCGAAGCGGGTCCGCATGAGTTCGTCTGCCAAATCGATTTGCTATGTTGCACAAAATACCACACGTGATGACAAACTCCTGCCATCATAATCGGGACGCGAGAGTCTGCTGTAAGTGAGGTTTGCGGGGCTGCGGGAAGGGCATGGCGTGGGAGTGCCCTTTCAGCCGGCGGCTCCAATTCCTCGTGCGAAGTCCAGCATTTTGGAGTTGGCCGGCTCAACGCGCGCGGCAACGCGAGCCTAATTGCCTACTTGCCCGAACGTTATACGCATGCCCAGTGCCGTTGGAACTGGCACATCAACTGCACAGCCGTGTTCACTGCAGGAGGAGTCAGCGATGGCAAGTGTCATTTCCGGTCTACCGTCGGCCCGCGTTCGAGAATCGGACACTGCAGGCTCGGAGCGTCCAGAGCCGTTGTCTGCGGACGAGTTGCGAAAGCTCGATGCCTACTGGCGGGCCTGCAACTACCTGGCCGCGGGGATGATCTATCTGCGCGACAATCCGTTACTTCGAAAGCCACTGCAGCCGGAGCAAATCAAACTCCGTCTCCTCGGTCACTGGGGCGCCAGCCCGGGTCTGAGCTTCGTCTATGTGCATCTCAATCGCCTGATCAACAAGCACGACTTGAATGCGATTTTCCTTGCCGGTCCCGGTCACGGCGCGCCCGGGGTTCTGGCGCCGGCCTACCTGGAGGGGACCTATTCCGAGGTTTACCCCAACAAGGGCGAGGACGAAGCAGGGATGCGGGAATTCTTCAAAGAGTTCTCGTTTCCCGGCGGCATTGGGAGCCATTGCACGCCGGAAACCCCCGGCTCCATCCATGAGGGCGGCGAACTGGGCTACTCCGTTTCGCACGCGTTCGGTGCGGCGTTCGACAACCCGGATCTTCTGGTCGCGGTGGTGGCCGGGGACGGTGAGGCGGAGACGGGCCCGCTTTCAACCTCGTGGCATTCGAACAAGTTCCTGAACCCGGCCCGGGATGGCGCGGTCCTCCCGATCCTGCATCTGAACGGCTACAAGATCAACAATCCGACTCTGCTGTCGCGCATCTCACACCAGGAATTGGAAGACCTCTTCAAGGGGTACGGCTGGACGCCGCACTTCGTCGAAGGCAGCGACCCGGCCGCCATGCACCAACTGATGGCAGCGACGCTGGAGCAGTGCGTGCTGGAGATTCGCGACATCCAGCGCGAGGCCCGATCGAACGGCACATTCGTTCGGCCGCGCTGGCCCATGATCATCTTGCGGAGTCCCAAGGGCTGGACCGGCCCGAAGGAGGTGGACGGACACAAGGTGGAAGGCTTTTGGCGCTCGCACCAGGTGCCGCTGGCCGGGCTGCAGAATAACCCGGCTCACCTGAAGCAACTCGAAGAGTGGCTTCGCGGCTACAAGCCCGAGGAGTTGTTCGACCAGACCGGCCGGCTGATCCCGGAACTCAAGGCGTTGGCCCCGAAGGGCCCGCGCCGCATGAGCGCCAATCCGCACGCCAACGGCGGCCTGCTGCGGCGGCCGCTGCGGATGCCCGATTTCCGCAGCTACGCCATCAAACTTGAGAAGCCCGGGAAAATCAGCGCCGAGAACACGCGCCCGTTGGCCCAGTTCCTGCGCGACATCATGCGCCAGAACATGACCAACTTTCGTGTCTTCGGCCCCGACGAGACGGCTTCCAACCGACTCGATGCGATCTACGAGGTGAGCAAGAAGCTTTGGCTGGCCGACATGCTGCCGGAGGACGCGGACGGCGGGCAACTCTCCACCGACGGCCGCGTCCTGGAAATGCTTTCCGAACATACGCTCGAGGGGTGGCTCGAGGGATACCTGCTGACAGGGCGGCACGGGTTCTTCTCCACCTATGAGGCGTTCGCCCACGTGATCGATTCAATGTTCAACCAGCACGCCAAGTGGCTTGCGGTCTGCCGCGAGCTGCCCTGGCGGGCGCCGATTCCGTCGCTCAATCTGCTGATCACGTCGACGGTGTGGCGGCAGGACCACAACGGGTTCACGCATCAGGATCCGGGGTTCCTGGATGTCGTGGTGAACAAGAGCGCCGACGTCTGCCGGATCTACCTGCCGCCGGACGTCAACACGCTGCTGTCCGTCGCCGACCATTGCCTCAGGAGCACCAACTACATCAACGTCATCGTATGCGACAAGCAAAAGCACCTGCAGTACATGACGATGGACGAGGCGATCGCCCACTGCGCCAAGGGGATCGGCGCCTGGCGTAAGGCGAGCAATGACGGGGATTCGGAGCCGGACGTGGTCATGGCCAGTGCCGGCGACATCCCGACCAAGGAAGCGCTGGCCGCGATCGTGCTGTTACGCGAGCGTTTCCCCAATCTCAAGATCCGTTTCGTCAACGTGGTGGACCTGTTCAAGCTCACGCCCAACAGCGAACATCCGCACGGCTTGTCGGATCGGGACTTCGACAGCCTGTTCACGTTGGACAAGCCGGTCATCTTCAATTTCCACGGGTACCCGTGGCTGATCCATCGACTGACGTACCGGCGGACGAACCACAAGAACATTCACGTCCGCGGGTACAAGGAAAAGGGCAACATCAACACGCCGATGGACCTGGCCATTCGCAACCAGATCGATCGATTCAGCCTCGCGATCGACGTGATCGACCGGGTGCCGTCGCTTCGCGTCGCGGGGGCACACGTGAAAGACGAGCTGCGCAACATGCAGATCGACTGCCAGCGCTACGCGTACGAAAACGGGATCGACAAGCCGGAGATCGATCGCTGGACCTGGCCCGACTAATCAGCAGCCCGCCCATGGAGAACCGCCATGAATCAGCGATCGGGCGCCATTGGCTGCGCGCCGCTGGGCGCCGCGATTCGTGACGGCGGGGTCAACTTCAGCGTGTGTTCGCGCACCGCGACCGGGATGGAGCTGCTCCTGTTCGACCGGGAGGAAGACGCCCTCCCGTCGCGAGTCGCCCGCTTTAATCCCCAGTCGGACCGGACGCACCACTACTGGCACCAATTCGTTCCGGGCGTGACGGTCGGCCAACTCTACGGGTACCGGGCACAGGGCCCGTTCGACCCTCCCAACGGCTTGCGCTTTGATCCGACCAAACTGCTGCTCGATCCGTATGGTCGCGGCGTTGTCGTCCCGAAGAACTACGATCGGCTCGCCGGCGCCCGCCCCGGCGACAACGCCGCCCTGGCGATGAAGAGCGTGGTGACCAACCCGGATGCCTACAACTGGGAAGGCGATGCACCGCTTCAACGTCCTTCGGCCCGGACGGTCATATACGAAATGCACGTTCGCGGCTTTACCCGGCACGACAGTTCGGGCGTCCCCGAGGCAAGGCGCGGCACCTTTGCCGGCCTGATCGAAAAAATCCCGTACCTCCGGCAGCTTGGCATCACCGCCGTCGAGCTGCTGCCCGTCTTTCAGTTTGATGCACAAGCCTGCCCGCCGGGCCTGGTCAATTATTGGGGATATCAGCCCGTCTCCTTTTTCTCGCCGCACCAGGCCTACAGCTCGCGCCCGGACCCGTGCGGGGCGGCGGACGAGTTCCGCAACATGGTCAAAGCCCTCCATCGGGCCGGCATCGAGGTCATCCTCGACGTCGTCTTCAACCACACCGCCGAAGGCGACGCGGACGGGCCGACGTTCTGCTTCCGCGGGCTGGATAATGCAACCTACTACATCCTCCAGCGCGACCGCTCGTGCTACGCCGACTACACCGGAACTGGAAATACGCTGAACGCCAACGACCCGGTCGTCCGCCGCATGATCGTCGACAGCATCCACTACTGGGTCGAGCAGATGCACGTCGACGGCTTCCGCTTCGACCTCGCGTCGATCCTTTCGCGAGACGCCTCGGGCCATGTGCTGCCGAACCCGCCCGTTCTGTGGGACCTCGACTCGGACCCCGTGCTGGCGGGCACGAAGCTGATTGCGGAGGCCTGGGATGCCGCGGGACTGTACCAGGTTGGCTCGTTCGCGGGGGATCGCTGGAAGGAGTGGAACGGCCGGTTCCGCGACGACACCCGCAGCTTCCTTCGTGGCGAGAACGGGGCGCTGCGCCGCTTTGCCGATCGCCTCGTCGGCAGTCCCGACATTTTCACCCACGAGAATCGCGAGCCGGAGCAGAGCGTCAATTTCGTGACCTGCCATGACGGCTTGACGCTCAACGATCTCGTCTCGTACAACGAGAAACACAACCAGGCCAACGGCGAGGACAACCGAGACGGCTCCAACGACAACCGGAGCTGGAACTGTGGCGTTGAGGGCCCGACCGACGATCCCGCCATCGAGAAACTTCGCAGCCGCCAGTGCAAGAACTTCTTTGCGGTGACCCTGCTTTCCGTCGGATTGCCCATGCTTCTCATGGGCGACGAAGTCCGCCGCACCCAGCGCGGCAACAATAACGACTACTGCCACGACGACCCCTGCACCTGGTTCGATTGGGGCCTGGTTCGCGCTCACGCCGACCTGCATCGGTTTGTGTCGCTGCTCAACGCCCGCCGGGTGCTCCGCAACGTCGAGCACGAACGCGCGCGTCTGACGCTCAATCAGTTGATTCAGCAGGCGAACAAGGCCTGGCATGGCGTGGAGCTTTTCCAGCCGGATTGGAGCGAATCGTCGCACAGTATTGCCTTGCGGGCCGAGCTGAAGGGCGAGGACCTGCTCGTTCACCTGATCCTCAACGCGTACTGGGAACACCTCGATTTCAAACTCGAACCGAGCTTCGGCGGCCGCCCGCTCATATGGCGTCGATGGATCGACACGGCCCTGGACAGTCCGCACGACATCGAGGACTGGCGGGATGCCACGCCGCTCTCGGCCGACCGCTACCATGCCGAATCGCGGTCGGTCGTCGTCCTGATCGCCCCACTCGAAAGGACCTGCTCATGAACATGGCAAAACCGCCTGCGCGGACCCAACCGCTCGCGGAAACCACGGGCATCGCGGCCTCGCCACCGGCCGACGCAAAGAAGGTATCCGAACTGCTCGCGCGTTACGGGTGCCTCGGGATCCCGTTCGCCGGAACCGACACCGCGCTCTACGACCGCCACTTGCTGTTCGACTCGGTGGTGCCGATCCAAAGCGCCGGTCCCCGCCAGATGTTCGAGGCCTTCGCGGGATCCGTCCGCGACGTCCTGTCACAACGGTGGGTCCTCACGGAAGAAACATACGACCGGCTGAATCCCAAGCGGATCTACTACCTCTCGATGGAATTCCTGATCGGTCGTTCGCTGGCGAACAACGTCACCAACCTGCAGCTCGATGCGATCGCCAGGCACGCCGCCGGCTCCAGGAAACTCGATCTGATCGAAATCCTGGAGGAGGAGCCGGACGCCGGCCTGGGCAACGGCGGGTTGGGGCGGCTGGCCGCCTGCTTTCTGGATTCAATGGCCACGATGCAGCTTCCGGGAATAGGCTACGGGCTTCGATACGAATATGGCATCTTCAAGCAGACAATCCAAAACGGCTGGCAACAGGAGCAGCCGGACAACTGGCTGCGGTGCGCCGATCCGTGGGAAGTCGTCCGCCACCGCGACGCGGTGGAAATCAAGCTGAACGCGTCGTTCGAACTGCACGGCGGTGTGCTTCGCGCGCGTCCGGGCCAACCCTCAAGCCTGATCGGGATGCCATTTGACCGGCCGGCCGTCGGGTATGGCGGCCGGACGATCAACACCCTGCGGCTGTGGGCCGCTGCCGCGCCCGACTATTTCGATTTTCAGCGATTCAGCAGCGGCGATTTCGTCGGCGCGCTGGCCGAAACGCTTGCCGCCGAGTCGATCACCCGCGTCCTGTATCCCGATGATTCGACCGCCATGGGCAAAGCCCTCCGCTTCGTGCAGGAATACTTCCTGGTCGCCTGCTCGCTTGCGGACCTCGTGCGGCGGTTCCGCCGGGACAACACCGACTGGAGCGCGCTGCCGCAGAAGGCCGCCATCCAGCTCAACGACACGCACCCTTCGATGGCCGTCCTCGAACTGATGCGGATCCTGCTCGACGACGCCCGGCTGGCTTGGGATGCCGCCTGGGACCTGACGCGGGCGACCCTCGCCTACACGAATCACACGCTGCTTCCCGAGGCCCTGGAGAAGTGGCCGATCGAGTGGTTCCAAACGCTGCTGCCCCGCCACCTCGAAATCGCCTACGAGATCAACCGCCGCCTGCTCGATGACGTCCTCGCGCGATACCCGGGCGACACCGGTCGCGTCGAGCGAATGAGCCTGGTCGAGGAGGAGGGGCCCCGGCGCAACATGCGGATGGCAAGCCTTGCGATCGTCGGCTCGCACAGCACAAATGGCGTCGCCGCAATCCATACCGAACTGCTGCGAACGACAACGGTGAGGGACTTTGCCGAGATGTTTCCCGAGCGGTTCAATAACAAGACCAACGGCGTGACGCCGCGGCGATGGCTCCATCTCTGCAACCCGGCGCTCGCGTCCCTGATCACCGAAGCGATCGGCGAGGGATGGATCACCGACCTAAGCCAGCTTGCCAGGCTCAAACCGCTCGCCGACGACAAGGCCTTTCGCGACGGCTTCCTCAAGGCCAAGCACGCCGCCAAACGCGATTTTGTCCAGTGGCTGAAAGCGACCTGCGGATTGAGCGTCGATCCGGCCACGATCTTCGATTGCCAGGTCAAGCGCATCCACGAATACAAGCGACAACTCCTCAACGCCCTGCGGATCGTGATCCTCTATCAGCGCCTCCGCGAGGACCCGAAGCTCGACATGCCGCCGCGAACATTCCTCTTCGCCGGAAAGGCCGCGCCGGCCTATCACCTGGCGAAAGTCATCATCAAGTTCATCAACAACCTCGCCGGCACGATCGACGGAGACCCGGCGGTCAGCGGACGGATCAAAGTTCTCTTCCTGCCCGACTACCGGGTCACGCTCGCCGAGCAGCTGATCCCCGCGGCGGAGGTCTCGAACCAGATCTCCACCGCCGGCTACGAGGCCAGCGGCACCAGCAACATGAAATTCATGATGAACGGCGCGCTGACGATCGGCACGCGCGACGGCGCGACCATCGAAATGGCCCAGGAAGCCGGCGAGGAGAACTTTTTCCTCTTCGGGCTCACCGCCCAACAAGTCGCCGACAGTCGCGGCTGGTACAGCCCCTGGTGGCATTACAACAACCAGCCCGAGACGCGTGCGGCGCTCGACCTGATCTTCTCCAACTACTTCAGCCGCTACGAACCCGGCGTCTTCGAGCCGCTTCGTGCCGCCCTCCTCGACGGAGGCGACCACTACATGCACCTGGCCGATCTTCAGGCGTACTTGGACGCCGACGAGGCCCTCACCGCGTTGTACGCCAAACCCGACGAATGGGCGAGGAAGGCCATCCTCAACGTGGCCAGCTCCGGGCGGTTTTCCAGCGATCGCACCATCGCCCAGTACGCGGCTGAGATCTGGCATGCCAACGCATGCCCCGTCGCGCCGTGAATCTGAACAGGGTGGCTAGAACCTGAACCGGAAGAACGCGCCGATGCGGACTTCCTGGGCTTGAGACCCGAGGTCGCCGAAATCGCCCCAGGCGATCATGTAGGACGCTTCGATCCCCGCCGATCCCGGCCCCCAGGAATACCCGGCCTGGATCGTGGGGCGGATGTCAAACGCGGCGCCGGTGAAATAACGGGTGTTGAGGATCGTGACCGTCGGCGTGACCTGAACCGTGTCGATCGCGTAGTTGCTGACCAGCAGTCCCATCCCGATCTTGGGCATGATGAAGAACCCGCGCGGCCCGCGGCCGAACGAGATCGGCATTGCCGCCCGCGCTTCGAACGAAAAGAGGCTGACGTCGGAGTAGAGCGTGGTGCTGGCGAACCCGCTGAAGGCGGGGAACGTCACGTCCCGGCTGTCAAAGTAACCCGACGCGCCAAACCCGCCGCCCACCAGCAGGGGGACCTTCGACTCGGGGATGCGGAACAGGAAGTCGAAATCGAAGTAGGGCCCGTCGCGGGTGTAGAACGTGCCGTTGGTATGCTCGTTGAACTGGATGTTGGAGTAGCCCGCGGAGAACGTCCAGGCGGCCTCCTGCCCCCGGGCCGCGGTGACGGCCAGCAGGAGCAGGGCGAGCACGAGAAGGGCACGGCACTTCATTGAAAGCTCCTTCCGATCTGCGGGGATCACCGCTACCCCGGCTTCAGCGCATCCCAAAGATCGAGGGGCGCAAATGGGGATCCCTTGACTCAAGCAAGATACTGTCTGCGGTTGGTTTGCGTCTAGCTTTTCTTGAAGTGCTGCCAAGTGCTGCCAGTGGCTCTCGGCCGCTTGCGTGTGGCGGGGACGACGGCGATCGGCCCTTTGTTCGCGAAGCCGCACGCGTCGGCGCCGATGGCTCTTCGCTCAATCCGACTCTCACGCGCCGCCGTCGGCGGGCGTGCGGCTGATGCCGAGCTTGGCCATGCGGGCTTCGAGCGTCGTGGGCTTGAGGCCCAGCAGTTCGGCGGCGCCGCCGGGGCCGCGGACACGCCAGCGCGTCTGCCGCATGACCTCCAGGATGTGTTGCCGCTCCAGGTCCCGCAGGTTCAGCGGGCCGGTCTTGTCAGGCCTGGCGAACGGGGACTTGGGAATCTCGACCCGCAGCGTCCCGCCGGTCGTCACGATCATGGCCCGTTCGATCACGTTCCGCAGCTCGCGGACGTTCCCGGGCCACGCGTACCGCTGCAAGGCGTCCATGCTTGCCTGCGGGATCGCCTCGATCACCTTGCCCATGGCATTCCCGAATTCACCGGCGAACGCCCAGGCCAGCATCGGGATGTCCTCCGGCCGCTCCCGCAGCGGGGGGATTTCGATCGGGAAGACGTTCAGCCGATAGTACAGGTCCTCGCGGAAGCGTCCCTCGGCGACGCAGCGCTTCAAGTCACGGTTGGTCGCCGCGATCACGCGGACGTTCACGCGGATGGTTTTAGGGCTGCCGACGCGCTCGAACTCGCCCTTCTGCAGGACCCGCAGCAACTTGGCTTGGAGCTCCAGCGGCAGTTCGCCCAGCTCGTCCAAAAAGATGGTGGAATGGTTGGCCAGCTCGAAGCGGCCGATCTCGCGGGTGAGCGCGCCGGTATAGGCGCCGCGCTCGCGGCCGAACAGCTCGCTCTCGACGAGGCTCGGCGGGAGGGCGGCGCAGTTCACCTTCACAATCGGCCTGCCTCGCCGCGGGCTCAGGTCGTGGACCAATTCGGCGATCAGCTCCTTGCCGGTGCCGGTTTCCCCGGTGAGGAGGACGATCGACTCGGTGCTGGCGACCTGCTCGACCTGCTCGATCACCCGGGTGATCGCGGCGCTCTTGCCGACGATGTGATCGTACTGTCGATCGATCTTGATCTGCTCACGGGCCTGCAGCCCGTTCGCCTGGAGTTGGTCACGGAGGCGCTGGACTTCTGCTTGGAGCTGGCGGATGTCCTGTTCGCCGCGGGCGCGGGCCAGCAGGTCGGCAAAGATGTCTGCGGCCGTGCGAAGCCGGGCCTCGACCGACGCGGTCCATTGCGCCTCGCCTCGCATCGTGCCGAACGCCATCGCGCCCAGCACCGCTCCACCGACCGACAGCGGGAACATCAGGACGGACCGGGTTCGCGGACCTGCCGGATCGGACAGCGCTGCCTGCGTTTCATCGGACAAGCCGGCCGTCTCCGGCACGCGGACCGTTTGCCCGGCCACCACGTCGCTCATCGCCCGATGCAACGCGCCGTTAGGCGAAAACGGGAAGTCGGCCTCCAGCTCCGGATGGGTCCACGTGAACGTTTCCACCGGCTCGGCGCCGCGCTCGACAATCCGCAGCAGCGCGCAGCAATCGAAGTTCAGCGCTTGACAGATCCGGACCTGAGCCTCGCCAATCGCGGCGTCGGTCGGCTCGGCCGAAGCCGTCGCGAAGCGGTGGACGAGGTCGGCCAACACTATGTCAAACGGAGATCCTTCGGGTTCCTCCCGTACCGCGAGCGGTTCGTGCTCCCCCACTTCGGCCGAACATGGGGTGGTTCGCTCCCGGTCGGTGAACCAGGGCTTCTCCGTTTCGACTGGCGCCCGGCCATGCCTCGATTTGTCCCGAGGAACGGAGGGCCGCTCGTCCAGGACCGTTTCTCCTGAATCCCGCATTACATGCCTCACATCTCGCCATTACGGAGGGGGATCGAATGGAGGTTCGATGACCGTCCGATGGAATACCCGGCGTCGTCGTCGCCCTGGCGCGGCAGCAACGCCCCGTGCGGAACACACCACACAATGCATTATCCCACGCCTGAGCCGTTCGCGATCAGGAATTTGCTTATTGTTGCGTCAGGTTGCGGAGTAGGGGTGCAGCAAGGTCTGATTCCCAAACGACTTAGTCGGCCGATCGTTTTTTGGATTTTTTGTAAGAATGGAGAATTCGGTCCCGGCCTGACTCGGGAAGCGCGATACCGCCCAATGAGCCGGGCAACGGTCGATCGGTTGCGCAATCGAGCGCTTGGTCAATCCATGATCTCGGAGTTTCCCCAACAGGGTGGAGTTCGGCGCGGGATGACCCGGAGTCACGGCCGGTCGGAGCGCGGATAACGCGTCGGAATCCACGAATTCGACTGGGAATTGTTACCGGTGCGATGGCATTTCGTTTGAATCGGTGCGTTCGAGCTGGCGCGTCCCGGGGACCGGGACGGACCCCGCGATTGAGGCGCGCCGCCGGCTTTGCTCGAACCGGAGACCCGAAAATGGTCATCGCGGCGTTGAGCCTCACCGTCGAGGGGGCCAAGCGCAAGCAGGTGGTGCGGTCGCTGCGGGCGCTGAGCGGCCCGACGCGGGTCGAGCCGGGGTGTCTCGACTGCCGGGTCCTGGAGGAGGTCGACGACCCGAGCCGGGTGGTCTACGTCGAGCTGTGGGAGACCAACGAGCAACTCGTGGCGCGATTGCGGTCCAAGCGGTATCGGCAAGTCCTGGCCGCCATGGAGGAGTCGGTCGTGTCGCCGCAACTGCAGTTCTTCTGGATCTCGCAAGTGAAA
>DASXMX010000263.1:0-3860 GCA_036495445.1 Tepidisphaeraceae bacterium | reverse complement strand
GCTCATGGCGGACCAGGCGGCCCAATCGCTCGTCCTCCGGGTCGATGCTCACCCCCAACAGGAGCGTGTCGATCTGCGCAAAGCGCGTGCGGTGAGCGACGAGGCCGTCCACTGCCGCTTTGAGCACGGGGTGGCCTGCGGAGCCGAGGAAACTCAGGACGATATAGCGGCCGGCCATTTGGTCCAAATGCAACTGGGGCCGGGTGGGAAACGTCGTGCGCGCCACGAACGTGGGCGCCGGATCTCCAACAAACAACATGTGGACATCCCTTCGGGTGTCAAGTCAAAGGTGTAAAGCTCGGTCGGCGCGCCAAACAACGGAACACCGCCACGCATTGTAGGCCGCGCTCGGACCGCGCGCCCGTGCACGACACGGACATGCGGTTTAGTGACTCAGCCCAGCAGGGAACTTCCCGAAATCCATTCGGCATATGGCGGTTGGAGTAGCGATGGTCGTGTGGGCCGCGTCGCCACGAACGCCGGCCCATGTGTGTCGCCGATCGTTGATCCGGGGCTGCAGAAACGTCCCGATTGTCTGGCCCGCGGACAACGCGGATATCGGCGATTTCATGGACGTTGTGTCGTGTGCGGCGGGACCAATCGGGTGTGGCGCCCCCCAATGCGCCGGCCGCCGGGCCGATGGCTGTCCCGGCGGCCTCTCTTATGCGCGGTACTCGGGGGACGTGCAGGGCGCGGATGCCGCGGATCGCGAACGCGGCTTGCAGGGTTTGCGGTACGCGCCCTCGGTGTCCTGCTCGATTCGGATCGGCCGGCGCTCGTCGCCGGGCGCCAGGCAGAGCAGGGCGGCGCGGAACGCGTCCGCATGCGTCGGCGCATCCAGCGTGCCGACCCAATCCCAGGCGTTTTCCTTCCGGCGGTAAAGCTGATATGTCCGCACACCGACCTCCCTGTCGAACGCCCTCCCCTTCGAATTGCTGCGATCCTTGAATTCGGTCGAGCAAGGTAATGAAAAATCGGGCGAATGCAAGGGGATCGTGCCTGCGCGTCGTTTCCCGTCGGGCGGAACGTCCGGCCGATCGGTGTCGAAATCGAACGCCGATGTCCCGCATCAATCCGCGCGGGGTCGACGGTGGCGACTAATCCGCCGTCGAGCGAGTCGTCGCGGGCTGCGACGTGGGGAGGGCGTGGAGAGAAGGCCCGGCAATCACGTCGATCACCATGAACCTGGCGTTCGTCGGCGGCTCGGGCAGGAGAAGGGTTTGGGGGTTGGCCGTGCGGAAATCGGTGGCAAGGCCGCAGCAGGCGTCGCGGCGGTCGGGGTCGGTGGGGAGCTCGACGATGATGCGGATCACGCCGCCGCGGCGGGCGAGCGTGTCGACGCGGACCTGCGGCGAGCCGGTGGCTGCCAACTGGGCAAGGAACGGGCCGACGGGGGCGTCCTCCGGTTTGTAGACGGGCGACTTGGGCCACTCCTTGGGGGGCACGACGTACGGGGCGTTGTTGAGCATGTAGTTGTCGATCCGGCGGTCGGCAGGGGTGAGGACGACCCGCACCGGGGGCCGCAGCGTCGGGGCTCCGGTCCCGTCGTCGTCCTCGCTCGCCGCCTGGACGGCCGGCGCGTAGTTGGCCTGCCGTGCGGCGGTGGCGGCGCTGCGGGCGATGCTCAGCCCCACAACCAGCAGCAGCACGTTCATGGTCAGGTTCCCGCTGGCCATGAAGCGGCTGAAGAACGTCGCCTCGTCGTCGCGCAGGCCATAGGCCAGGTAGGAGATGACCGCGGCGATTGCGAACGTGGCGAGGAACAGGATCGTGACGGTGCCGCGAACGTAGTGCCGGCCCGAGATGACGCCGGTCGCCATCATGATCTGGATCGCCCACAGCGTGGCGGCGTCCAGCGAGACGACCAGGCCCGCGATCTTCAGCACCGTGCCCAACGGGTGGCCGAAACTCCCGCCGTTCGTGCGCGCCTTCGCCCATGCCCACACGCTGAGCACGAGAGTCTTGGCAACCATCAGCACGCTCGCCAGAATCATGGTGCCAAAAATCGCGGCGAAGAGGAAAGCCCCGTGATACGCCAGGAAGGCGAGGATGCCGGCATACCCGAGGACAAGGACGCCCATCGGAATGTAAATCTCGCGGAC
Organism: Tepidisphaeraceae bacterium; assembly: GCA_036495445.1. Classification (GTDB taxonomy): domain Bacteria; phylum Planctomycetota; class Phycisphaerae; order Tepidisphaerales; family Tepidisphaeraceae; genus DASXMX01. The sequence continues at coordinate 1,758 of DASXMX010000263.1, read as the reverse complement.
CAGTTCCTTCGTCTTCTCCGATGCCGCGCCGGGCAGGGCGGCGGGGCGGGCATAAGCCAGCGTCGGGGCGGCCGTCGTCGCGGCCGCATAGGTGGGCTCGTTCGCGTAGCTGTTCGGCTCAACGATCGGCTTGATCGGCACTTCCAGGGCGCTGAGCAGGTCCTCCTCCTGCTCCACCGGCACAGCCGGCGCGATGCTCGCCGGCACCTGGATCGCGGCGCCGCACTTGCACCGCCCCCGCTTCCCGGCGATCGCCGGGCCCCACCTCATGCTCCGTCCGCACTTCTCACATTGAAAGCTCGGTCCAGCCTGCGTACTCACAACAAACCTCCCCGCAAACGGGAAATGAACAAACCCGGCAAACTACCCGAGTCTTGGATCGCGGGCAAGGCGATGTGAGCCGCTTTAACGCGATTCTCATGTACGCGGAACGTGCGGATCAAACGCTTCGCACGCTGGCGCGGTATCACTGTCGCGAACGATCATGTCCCTCACTCTCGGAGGTCCGTCCATGAAGCGAAGCCTGCTGTTGTTCCCGCTGTTCCTGATGACCGTTGCCGCGGTTGCGGCCGAGTTGCCCGCAATCCCTGACAAGCCGATCGGGGAGAAGAAGCAGTTGTTGTTCTCAGACGACTTCAGCAACCGCTCCGAGCTGGGGAAGGATTGGAAAGAGGTGGTGCCGACGTTCACGGTCGAGGACGGGGCGCTCAAGGGCACGCAGACGCGGGTGAACAGGCCCGCGGCGGATGGGAAGCCGGCGGTGGTCGGGCACCAGGCCGTCGTCGGCTCGGACGTGCCGACGAAGGACAGCATCATCCAGTTCCGCTTCAAGCTGGCGGGCGCGACCGCCGTGTCCTTGGAATTCGATGACCGCAAGTACACCGGCTCGCATTACGGGCACATCTGCTTCGCGCGGTTCACGACCAAGGGCGTGATCGTGGCGGACCAGAAGGAAGGCTCGATGCGGAACGACATCTACGCGATGACTGACCCGGGCCAGCGGAAGCAGAAGACGGAATTGCTGAAAGGTCGCAGCGCCACGTTCCCGGTCACGATCGAGCAGAACACGTGGTACACGGCGGCCGTCGAGACCGTCGGCGACGCGATGCGGGTGACGCTCGATGGCAAGCCGGTTGCCTACCTCAAGAGCCCGGGGATCGGGCATCCGACCAAGTCAAAAATCGAGTTCGGCTGCGCCGGCAAGGACGGCTACATCGCCGACGTGAAGATCTGGAACGCGGAGCCGTAACAGCGAAGTCAGAACCCGGCCGGATCGCGCTCGCCTTGTCGCTGGTTGAGCGACTCGTCCCCCAAATCCCCGCCATCGCCGCACCCGTCAGCAACGACGCCGCGGCGGCGAGGGTAAACAGCCGCCGGATCACGCGTCCGCTCCCGCTGCCGAAGGGATCGGCGTGCCGCATTCGGGGCAGCGGTCCCTGCTGGCCCGCAGGTCGTATCCGCATTGGCGGCAATGTCCGGGGCCGGAGTGGCGACGCCGGGTCGTCCACCAGCGAAAGGTTAGGAAGCTGGCGATGACGAACGCCGTCGCCGCGATCGGCCACAGGGGAACGCGAATTAAGGCCTTCGTCTCCGTGCCGCCGGCATCGACAACGCGGTCGACGTGGTAGGAGAAACCGAGAACGGACGACGTGAGGGACTTGTCTCCTTCGACGCTAGTCTCGTGGGGGAACAGCGACCGGCTCTCAAGGTGCCAGCCCCATGTCGACGCGGTATTCCCATCGTCGCCCCAATAAAACA
>DASXMX010000262.1:0-5137 GCA_036495445.1 Tepidisphaeraceae bacterium | reverse complement strand
GGCGGCGGCGGGGGGTTCCAATGGATACGCCGCGGCGAGAGCTTCCTTCATGGCCGCGGGCGCCGGGGGGGGCTTTGCTGTTCCGATTAGCTGATTTTGCAATAATGACGCAACACATCGACGACGGCCAAACTGGCGTCTGAATCGTTGAGCATTTCCGGCGGCGTCGCGCCGGCGTCGAGCAGGAGCTTGACCACGGCGGCGTAGTCGCCGGTGCGGGCGTGCCAGCCGTGAAGCGAGCCGAAGGTCGCCCAGCCAAGGGGACGCGCCTGGTGGGTTTTGTCGGCGGTGTCGATCGGCGCGCCGGCCTCCAACAGCAATCTGGCCAATTCGAGGTTGCCGTGGAAGGCGGCCCAGTGCAACGCGGTGGCCTGGTCGGGCCCCATCGCATCGACGGGCCAGCCGACGTCGAGCATCAGCCGCACAACCTCCGCCCGATTGTCCATGGCGGCTGCGACGATGCGATCGAGCAGTTCCTTCGAAATCGAGGACTTCAATCCAGGGTTGTCCGCCAGGATCTTTTCGACCGTCGCCCGGTCGGCCATCCTGCACGCGCCCAGCAGGTTGAGCGCCGCGGGACTTTGGTCCTGCAGGAATCGAACGATTTGGGCATGCCCTCGCGCGGCGGCGACTTCCTGCGGCGTCTTGTTCAGGCCAAGCGTCCAGATGTAGATGATTCCGCCGCTTTTGGGGTCGTGTTTTGGAAACCAATCCTCGTTGACGCTCGTGAACAGGCATCGTGGATCGGCGTCGACCCGTTGTTGGGCCCTGCCCAGATCGCCGATCGCACATGCCAGCAAGAGGTCCACGTCCGACCCGCGTTCGACGAGCCGGCGTGCGACATCGACGCGATCTCCCGTGGCATATTGAGCGGCGGTGGATTCGTGATCGATGTCCCGCGCGTTGACATCCGCGCCGCGGTCGAGGAGGAGGTCGGCGATCTGGACCGTTGACGCGAAATGGAGCGGCGTCTGGCCGTCCCCGCCGCGATGATTCACCAGCGACGGGTCGCCGTCCAACAGCCTCGCAACGCGATCGACCAATCCGAGATGGGCGGCGGCGTTGATGTCCACGGTCGCCCCGCGCTCGATCATGGAAGCCGCGATCCCGGGATTCCCATCCAGCACGCCGAAGCTGCCGGCCCACCAATGGCTGCGGGCGTCGATGTCGGCGCCAATCTCGAGCAACGCATCGATGACGGAGAGATCGCCCTTGTGGGTTGCAACAAGAAGCGGCGTCGCGCCGAACGGGCCGCCGGGCAGAGGTTGATCGATCTCCTGCCGCAAGTCCGGGGCATCGCGGCCCAACGCCCGAATGCCGTCCGCATCACCGGCGGCGATCAGCCGGGCCAGCTTTGTCATCGACTCGGATGGATGTTTGTCAGGCATACCCGGATGCTCCCGTGCCTGGAGAACCAGCAAACCCTGAGAATCGCACCCGTCCCGCCGCGCAATTCTCCGCCCCGACTCGCGCCATTGTCCAAACTTTCGTCGAATCCCGTCAACTTGCCAAGTCTCCCTGGACGCGATGGGACCGTGGGACCGGCCGCGCGCCCGTCGCGAAGCCGGCACGCGGCTTCGTGAAGCTTTCTCCGGCGGACGACTCCTCCCCATTCAGACCGGTGTTGCGCATCGTTAAAGCCGATATAATCAGGACCCGATGGCCACCGCTTCCCCATCCCGCCCGCGGGCCCCGCGGCAGTTTGAGAACGGCGCGCAGTGGCTCGCCGCGTTGGGGGGCGTCCCGCTTTCCCGCATCCTCTTCAATCCCTGGCCGGGCGACGCGACGGAGGCCGACCTGCTCTACATGGTCGAGCACGAGAAGCGGCTGTGCGAGTTGATCGATGGCACGCTGGTGGAGAAGCCCATCGGGTTCTGGGAAGGGCTGATCGGGGCGAACATCATCGCGCTGTTGGCTGCCTATGTGAACCCGCGCGGCCTCGGTGCCGTGTCGGGTGCCGACAGCACGATGCGCATGAAATCCGGTCGGATCCGTCTGCCGGGCGTTTCGTTCGTCGCCAAGGCCCGGATGCCGCAGTCGCTCGATCCCGTGCCGTCGCTCGCGCCGGACCTGGCAATTGAAGTGCTCAGCGAGGGGAACACCGACGAGGAAATGCGACAGAAACTGGCCGAGTACTTCCAATCCGGCACCCGCCTGGCCTGGATCGTTGACCCCGGCCTGCGCACGGTTGCCGTCTACATCACCCCCGACGGTCCGCCGTCGATCATCCCCGAATCCGGCCAGCTCGACGGCGGCGATGTCTTACCCGGGTTGACCCTCCGCGTTGCCGACATGTTCCTCAACGTCCCGCGGGCTTAGAGCTTGCAACCCCGCCCCGCGTCACGACTACAACCGGATATGAACTTCCGCGAAGTCTCCCGGCGTGAGGTGTTGAAGGCGGCGGCGGCCGCCGGGGTAGCAGCCGCATCGTCGGCCGCGTGGGGAGAGGAGCGGGAGCGGGCCGGAACGGATCCGCAGGCGGCGACGACGGAGCCGGAGCGGGTATTCTGTTATGTGGATGGGTATCACGGCGGCGTGGATGGGCACATGCCGCCGGCGTCGTTGCGGAATGTGTTGGACGGGTTGGACAAGGTTCCGCGCTGGAAGGTATCGTTCGAAATTGAGCCGTACTCGTGGGCGGTGTTTGCCAAGAGCGACCCGGAATCGATCGAGCGGCTGCGGCGGTTCCTGGCGGATGCGACGCCGGCCGGACGGGTGGAGATCGTCTCGGGAGCGTACGGTCAGGCATACATGTGGAACGCCAGCGGCGAGTGCAACATCCGCCAGATCGCCCACGGCCTCGCGGAACTGCGGGCGGTGTTCCCGGACCTGGTCGTCGACACGTATGCGGTTCAGGAGCCGTGCTGGACGAGTTGCCTGCCGCAGATCCTCAAGTCGTTCGGGTATCGCCGGGCGGTTTTGAAGAATTCGACGTGCTGGGGCGGCTATCACGCGCCGACGCTTGACGCGGACCTGGTTCACTGGGTGGGCCCGGACGGGACGGGGATCACGACGGTGCCGCGTTACGCGATCGAGCAACTTGTCGCCCCGGCGACGATGGCGGGGGCGCAGCCGACGACCGCGTTCATCGACCGTTGCCTCGCCGCGGGAATCGAGCACCCGGCGGGGACGATCCTCCAGGACATGGGCTGGCCCGGCCGCCCGTGGCGGCTGGGGATGAGCCAGGAAGTCTTCAGCGCGCTGCGCCACGTCACCTGGCGCGAGTATGTTGACACGATCGCGTCGCCGGCCAGGAAGGAGTGGAAGGCGTCGCAGGAGGACCTGCGGGTCGGCCTGCCGTGGGGCGCTTCGGTCCTGCAGCGGATCGCGCAGATCGTCCGCGCATCGGAGAACCGGCTCGTTCAAGCCGAGAAGATCGCGTCGATGGCGTTCGTGCGGCGCGGCAGGCCGTTCCCCGACGACGACCTGCGGCAGGCATGGAAGGACCTGCTCTGGTCGCAGCACCACGACGTCTGGATCGTCTCGCAAAACCGCCACCGCGGCGGGACGTGGGCGACCGCCGCGGACGCGAAGGCCGAATCGATCGAACGCACGTGCGCGCGGGCCGTGGGCGAGGCGGCTGCTGCGTTGGGGACGGGGCGGGATCAGCAGGACGCGGCGCCGGGCGGCGGGGCGCTGCCCCGATTCGTTCGGGTTTGCAACACCACTGGATTTCGCCGGCGTGATCTCGCGTCGGTCGAAGTCGCCGCGGGCGAGACGCGGCGCGTGCTCGACGCGCAAGGCGCGGAGGTCGCGTGCCAGGTCCTGCCGGGGCCAAGCGGCGGCGCGTCGGGCGCCGCAACGCTTCTGTTTCCCGCCGATGTGCCCGCCCTCGGCTACGCGACGTACCAGATCACGCCGGCTGGCGACCGCCCGGCGAGCGTTCAACGCGGCCCGGCCGGCGCGCAGACCAAGGGGGACGGCACCATCGAATTGGACACCGATCACTTCTCGATCGCGATCGACCCAGCCAAGGGCGGGCGGATCCGCAGCCTGTTCGCCAGGGACCTCGATCGTGAGGTTGTCGATGCGAGTGGCCCACGCTCGTTCAACGAGTTTCGCGGGTACTTCGCGAGCGAGGGAAAGTGGCTGTCCAGCGCCGACGGCCCCGCGGAGGTTTCGATCGTGGAGCAAGGCCCGCTGCGAGTGGCAACGGAGATCCGCGGGCACATCGGGCAATGGCCGTTCGTCACGCGCATGACCGCGGCGGCGGGTTGCCGCCGCATCGATTTTGAAACGCGTTTCGAGTTTCCCGTCGACGCCGCGCCCGCGGGCCGCGGGCGCGGCCAGCCGGCGGACCGCCGCTTCCGCCTGGGCGAGCCGTGGGAGTCGAGCCACGACACAGTCCGCAGCAACCGGCGGCCGTTTTACGACTCGTCGTTCAAGCTCCAGGCCCTGTTCCCCGCGGCGCTGCGACGGCCGACGCTCGACAAGAACGCGCCGTTCGACGTGTGCCGCGGCACGACCGCCGACACGCAGTTCAACGCGTGGGACGCGATCAAGAACAACGTGATCTTCAACTGGGTTGACCTGTTGGAGGAAGGCGGCGCCGCCGGGCTGGCGGTGATGAGCGACCACGTGACCGCCTACAGCCAGACGCCCGGCGAGCCGCTCGGGCTGGTGATGTGCTACGCCGGCCGTGGGATCTGGCACGACTATGGCCTGAACCATGTGCCATCTGTCCGCTACTCGCTCGTGCCCCACGCAGGGGATTGGGCGAAGGCGCGGCTCGGGCAGGAACTCGCCCGTTGGGGCGAGCCGCTCGTCGCCGCCCGCTGTGGCGCGCCGGCCACGGAGGACTCGCAGTGGTCGCTGCTGGATGCCGCGGAGAGCGGCGTTGAGGTGAGCACCGTCCTTGTCGAGGACGGCCGCGTTCTGGTCCGGCTGTTCAATGCCGAAGGGGACGCGGTGCCGAAACGGCTGCTCGTCGATGGCCGCGTGCGGCGCGCGCGGCTGGTCGAGCTGGACGGGCGTCCGATCACAGACTTGCCGGTCGAGCGCGCCGCAAACGGCAAGTGCGCCGTGACCCTGTCGATGCCACGGTTTGCGGTTCGCACGCTTCAGTGCGAATTCGCGAAAGGGGTTTGATGGCTCATCACGCGGAGCGCTCCCGTCGCGAAACCGCCAAGCGGCTTCG
>DASXMX010000261.1:0-5339 GCA_036495445.1 Tepidisphaeraceae bacterium | reverse complement strand
GAAGTCGGCCTTGAGGTCGGGGTGCTGGTCGCGGAGGAACGTGTCGGCGGGCTGCGGGCCGAGGTTGGCCTCGATTCCGTGGATCGCCAGGTTCATGTGCGCGAGGCGCCACGTGGTGGGGTTGGACTCCTGGCCGAAAATGGAAACGTCGGTCTTGCTGCCGCCGTGGGCTTCGGCGAACTTTTCCGACTGGACGAACATTCCGCCCGAGCCGCAGGCTGGGTCGTAGACGCGGCCGGCGTAGGGTTCGAGCATTTCGACCAACACGCGGACGACGGACCGCGGAGTGTAGAACTCGCCGCCGAGCTCTCCCTCTGCCGCGGCGAATTTGCCGAGGAAGTATTCGTAGACCCGGCCGAGCGTATCGCGGGCCTTGCCCCGCGAGCCTTTGAAGCCGATGCCGGCGATCAGGTCGATCAGCCCCTTCATCTTCACCGGATCGATCCCGCGACGGGCGTAATCTCGGGGGAGCTTGTTCTTGAGATTCGGATTGTCACGCTCGACGGCGAGGATGGCGTCGTCGATCAGCGTGGCGATCTCGGGGCGGGTGGCCTGGTTCTGAAGGTTGGGCCAGCGGGATTCGGGCGGCACCCAGAAGACGCGTTCCGCGGTGTATTCGTCGCGGTTCTCAAGGAGCCGTTCGAGTTGCTCGCCCTTGATCCCGTCTTTCTCCAGTTCGAGTTTGAGGTCGTCGCGGCGGGACTCGAAGGAGTCGGAGATGTACTTGAGGAACAGCAGCCCGAGAACGACGTGCTTGTACTCGGCGGCGTCGACCTGCCCGCGCAGCGCGTCCGCCGATTTCCACAGCGTTTCGGCCAATTGCTGGATTTCGACGGCCCCGCCCTCCGGCGGGTCCCGCCGCTCCGCTCGTGTCATTGCATACCTCAATTGGAATGGACGTAGCGTAGCGGATTGGGCGGTTCAGGCAAGCATCGTCCCATCGGGTGAACAGCCTCGGCCCGACGGCGGCGTCCCGGCGCGCTCGCGCGACCCCGTCTCCGATTTGCCCTGACCCGCGGCGGGGGATGGGAGATGGGGAGACGCGGGGACGCGGGGAAGGGGGGACGCGGAGACGCGGGGGGAGACGGGGAGACGCGGTCGAGGACCCTTAGCGGAGCGGAGCGGAGTCGAAGGGGGACGCCAGGCGGGTTCGGCCAGCGGTTCGGCGAGCGGCGAAATCAAGCTGACGGCAGATTGAGCAGGTCGTCCTCATCCTTCGGCCGGCCGGCGGCACGTTTATTCTCGCGAAGGTCCTGCAGCGCGAGGACCGGGATGGCGACGCCATCGATTTCCGCCTCGACCCGGCGGGAATAGCACGTTTCGAAATCGATGCCGCTGGGGGATGTCAGCAACTCAATCCGCACCGGCTTCACACCGAATCGGAAGATCCGCCCCGTCTCCAAAAACATTTCCGGCGGGACGCTGGCGATTGAAAAGCCGAACTGCTGCAGGGTGGCGCTGATACGCTGCGCATTGTCGGGATCGACGGCGATCCAGATGTCCATGTCCCCGGTCGTTCGGTGATGTCCGTGAAAATTGACGGCGTAGCCGCCGATGAGGAGGTATCGAACCTTACTTGAGTTCAGCAACTTCAAGAACTCTTTGAAATCGGGGAAGAGGCTGACCATTTCCGTACCCGTAGGCGACCTGCCGGGAGAACTCCAGTGCCTGAAGTCGTTGCGCGGGCGTGAGCCGCCACCAGTATTCGCGATCCAACCGGTCGGCTTCTTCGAAGGAGCCTGCGACGGAGACGGCAGACCGGTCGATTCGACCCCAGGTGCTCGATGCGACGTCCATTGAGACCATTATCGAGTCTATCAGGCCCGCTGGCAACTCGTGTAGCCGGGGAGCTTGCTCACCGTTTCAGAGGGGAATACGGGGAGCGAGCTCCCCGGCTACACGGGGTTCTGGAACAGCCACTGAACCCCACCTCTGTGAAGAGCGGCGGTCTGTGGGACGGGTCGCGGCGGTAAGATGGGCAATGTCCCACGCAATAACATGATAAACGTCTCGCCGGGAGGGGACATTATGGGACATTATGGGACATTGACTGAGGTCGATGGGAGGGCGGGGGAGCCCAGCCGCTCGGCGGGGGGGCTTGGGCGGGGGGCGATCAGGGGAGGGCGTTGGCGGCCCAGCAGAAGGCGGCGGCGGCGAAGAGGGCGAAGACCAGGGAGCCGTAGAGCAGGAGCATGAGGCGGTCGAAGCGGGTGGTGCGGGCGGGGTCGTGGCTCAGATTGCGGAGGTATTGCATGCGGGTGGCGATGGAGCCGTGGCACCAGCTTCGGGCCTTGACGGGGATGTTATTGACGATGGCGACCCGCTGCAGGGCGGCGCCGAAGACGTGGGCGCCGTAGCGGCCGACGTGGCTTGCGTCATGCGGGGGGCGGAAGTGGAGGGCGAGCGAGGAGGTGGATGGCCCGCCGGGGCCGTCGGTGACGAGGGCGAGTTGCCGGGCGGCCAGGAGGATCTCGGAGGCGGAGGAGTTGGGGATGCCGGCCCGGGTCAGCTCCATCGTGCGGGCGGCGAAGACGTCCGCCTGCCGCTCGAACCGGCGGCTGACGAAGCCGAACAGCAGCAGGAACTTGAGCAGGTAGACCGCCGCCAGGACGATCCCCTCGACCGGGCCGCCGGCGATGCCCAGGCGGTCGAGCCACTGGGAGATCCATGCGGACGCGCCGACGAGGAACAGCGTGAGCACCGTGAAGAAGACGACGAGCCACATCATGTGGCGGTGGACGACGTGGCCCAGCTCGTGGGCGAAGACCGCCTCGATCTCCTCGTCGCTCATCGTCTCCAACAGCAGGTCGGACAGGAGGATGTAGCGGAGGCGGGGGACGAAGCCCATGACGGCGGCGTTGCCGACGTTGTTCTGCGTCCGCCAGAGGAGGATGTCGCGATAGCGGACGCCCGTCCGGCGACAAAGGGATTCGAGGCGGCGCCTCAGGGGCGAACTGGGGAGCGGCTCGGTGTGGAGGACGCGTCGCAGGATTTCGGGCGCGAAGGCGAAGACCAGCACCGCGGCGACGAGCCAGGTGAGCGGGTTCTCGGGGTCGCTCAGCGCGCCGTGGGAGCCGAGGCTGAGGGTGGCCGCGAATCGGAAGAAGTCGTGCAGGGTGGCGATCAGCAGCACGGGCACGACCATGAAGAGCAATTGCAGGCGAAGGTTGGTGAGGAAGTAGGCGCGAAAGCCGGGGGACTTGTGGACGGGCAGGTCGGCGTCGAGATGGGATTCGAGGGCCTGCTCGCGGAACGCGATCTCGGCCGGGTATTGCGCCCACCACAGCCCGGCCCACGCCGCGAAGGCGGGGAGGGTGCCAAGGACGACGCCGATGAGGGTTTGCGAGAGATCGGTGCCGGAGAGGCGGAGTAATCGATCGATTGCCTCGGGCCAACCGAGGGCGAACATGCCGGCGAGGAACCAGAGGGGGATGAAGACCCGGGCCGCGGCCATCACTCGATTGAAGCGGCTGAGTCGGCGGTGGAGGCTGGGCCGGGTGATCCCGCCGCGGAACTGGCGGCTCCAAAGCCCGGTGCAGAGCACCAGCAGGGCGTAGCCGCCCAGGAACAGGGCCAGCGAGACGCCGGGGCCGAGGGGAGTGGCGACGTGGTAGTCCGGCTTCCAAGCGAGCCAGAAGACGAACATCAGCAGGATCAGGATGCGCGACACGTCGTCAACCTACTTCCCACGTCCGGGCCGGCGTCAGCCCGCGTTTGAAACGTACAAGCCGAATGAAAATCTGTCGAGACGAATCTTGCCGGGCGGGAAGTTCCCAACGTCCGGAGAAAACGGGCCGCCGGAGGCTGCCCGGTGCCAGGGGTCCCGGCTCGCCGCGCCAACCGGGTTGTTCACAGCATTATTGAGCCCTTTGGTGCCGATAATCGAGATTTCCGCGCCGGCCCCGAAAATGCCCAAATTCCCAGAAGGGGGCGGTTCCTTCGGCCGATACGAGGGCTGGTTAGAAAACCACGAATTCAGGAGCGATTCATGATCACCCTTCACGAGCGATCCGGCCGGTTCCAGATCAAGTCGACTGCCCCCAAGGGCGCCGAGCGTCGGCGGCACCGCCGGCATGATATGGAGCAGCAAGGGATCACCGTGGAGCGGTGGGCCGGCTCGGGCCGGGCGTCCGAACCGCTCGGCCAAGTCGTGGACCTCTCGGCCGGCGGCGTGCGGATCCGCACCAAGCAGGCGAACGTTCGGGCCGACAATCAGATCCGCGTGCGCCTCTCGCTCCCCGAGTACGCGGGCATCTGCCCGTTCGTGGACACCTCGGCCGGCCAGCCCCAGCCGAAGCGTGAGTGGGTCGGCTGGATGGCGGTGGCCCGCGTGAAGAAGGCGGGGGACGAATTCGAAGTGGCCGGGTCGCTGATCGACATGGAAGAATTGGACCGAGGGATGCTGGGGCTGTACCTCTCGACGCAGCCGCTGGCTGCGTAGTGGAGAACGCCTCGGACGACAACGCACTCACCCAAGCACCGCGGGCCCCGGTTGACCTTTCCCAACCGGGGTCGCGGGCTTTTTACGCGGGAGTTGCCAGTTGCCAGTTGTTAGTTGCCGGTGCGGGCATTTCCCTGGCAACTGGCAACTACTGACTGGCACCTCGCCGCATGTTCCACACACGGCAGCTTAACCGTGTCCTTTCTCCTCACGCAGGAACGCCACCAACTCATCCGCGGACATGAACGCGCCCTGCCTGACGACGTTGCCATTGCCATCGAGGACCAGGAGGGCCGGGATCGTTTCGATGTTGTAGCGGGCGGCGGGCTGCTGCGATTCGCGGCGGTCGGCGTCCATCAGGACGGGGATGAAGTTGTCGCGGACCACCTGGCCGACGCGCGGGTCGGGCCATGCGTCGTGCCGCATGCGTTGGCAGGGCGGGCACCAGCCCGCCGAAAAGTCGACCAGGACCGGCTTGCCGGTCTTCCGCGAATCGTCGAGCGCCGATGCGAGGTCCGTCCGCCACGGGATGTGGTCCGGCACCGCCAGCACGGGCGGGCCTTCGACCTTCCGATCTGCGATCAGGCGATATGAAATCGACGCGAGCACGGCGGCCGCGACCAGGAAGACGATGCCTTGGCCGAGGATCGTCAGGGGAGATCTTGGGGTTCGCGAAGGAGAGCCGGCCGGGTTTGGGTTCGCAGCCTTGGTCATGTTCGATTGTTGGCCTGTCGTTGCCAAACGTCATCCCGCTACGTTGCGCATGCATTAGCCGGGTGGCACGGACATGTTCTCATGTCCGTGGCGGCGATTGGGCCCGAATCACTACGGACAAGAGTACTTGTCCGTGCCACCCGAAAACGGCCATGGGCTCGTGCTGCTGCGTTTCACAGCTTAC
>DASXMX010000260.1:0-20459 GCA_036495445.1 Tepidisphaeraceae bacterium | reverse complement strand
CGGATCGCTGACACTCGTCGGCAGCAATCCCGCCTTGGTTTGTCGCGGGGATATTAGCCAGTTCCACACCGGAATCAAGCCAAATTCTACATTTTCTTATCAACGGGTTATGCACACCGCCGGTACAAAACCCAACCCGTTTTAGGGCAATAATTAGACACTCATTCCGGCTTCCTGGTCGGCTTGAGCCTGCGCCCTCATGGCATCCCATTGTTCCACCGTGATCATTGCCTCGCGCGCCTGGGAGCCCTTGTAATCGCCCACGATGCCCGCGGCGGCCATCGCCTCGATCAGCCGCGATGCGCGGCTGTAGCCGATCGTCAGCCGCCGCTGAAGCAGGCTTACGCTGCCACGCTTGGTCTCGAGCACCACGCGCACCGCTTCGTCGAACAGGTCGTCCTTGGCCGCTTCCTCATCAATGCTTCCGACCGACTTGATCTGCACCAGTTCCGGCTCGTACTGCGCCTCGGCCAGGCCTTTGACGGTCTTCACGCTGGCGTGAATCTCCTTGTCGTCGATGAAGGTCCCCTGCCCGCGGAGCGGCTTGCTGGCGCCCGGTGGCAGGAACAGCATGTCCCCCTGGCCTAGCAGCACCTCGGCCCCGTTTTGGTCCAGCACGATCCGGCTGTCCATCTTGCTGCCCACGCGGAAGGCGATCTTGCTCGGCATGTTCGCCTTGATCAGCCCCGTCACCACGGTCGCTTGCGGACGCTGCGTGGCGAGGATCAGGTGAATCCCGACCGCCCGCGCCTTCTGCGCCAGGCGGACGATGTGGCTCTCGACTTCCTTGCCGCTGGTCATCATCAGGTCGGCAAGTTCGTCGACGATGATGACCATGTACGGCAGCTTCTTGGGGATCTTCGCCTCTTCCTCCGGGCTCGAGGGCTGGAACTTCTCGATCAGCTCTTCCTGCGTGAGGTTGTTGTAGTCCTTGATGTTCCGCACGCCGGCCTCGGCGAGGAACTCGTACCGCTCGTCCATCTTTTCGCAGGCCCATTCCAGGACGCTGGTCGCCCGGCCGGCATCGTTGATCACCGGGCACATCAGGTGCGGGATGTCCTTGAACGGCGCCATTTCCACGACCTTGGGGTCGACCAGGATCAGCTTCACCAGGTCGGGCCGCTGCAGGTACATGATTGACATGATGATCGTGTTGATGCAGACCGACTTGCCCGACCCGGTCGTGCCGGCGATCAGGCAGTGGGGCATCTTCACCAGGTCGGTGATGAGCGGCTCGCCGCTGGCGTCCTTGCCCAGGAACAGCGGGATCGCCATCTTGTTCATTGCCTCGGGGGCGGTCTGCATCAGTTCCTTGAGGCGCACCTTCTCCTTCTGCGCGTTGGGCACTTCGATGCCGACCGTGTTCTTCCCCGGCACCGGCGCGACGATGCGGACGCTCTCGGCCTTGAGGGCGCGCATGATGTCGTTGGTGAGGGCCGTGATTGCGGAGACCTTGATCCCGGGGGCCAGCGCGATCTCGTACATCGTGATGACCGGGCCGGTGTCGATCTCGACGACCTGGGCGTCGATGTTGAACTCGCGCAGCGCCTGCTCGAGGATCGCCGCCTGCTCGCGGACGAACTGCTCCTGCGACTCGGCGTACCCGTGCTCGGCCTCGGCCAGCACGTCCCACGCTGGCAGTTGATAGTCACCCAGTTCCTTCGGTGGCGGCGGGGCGGTCTGCCGAGGCTTGATCAGGTTCGGCAGCTTCACCTTGATGTCCAGCTTGGGCGGCGGCGGTGGGGCGCCGACGTTCGACTCGAACGCCTCCGGCTGCTGTTCTTCCGCCGGCGGAATGACCGCCGCCTCCGACGGCGCGGGATCCGCCTCGTCCAAATGCGCCGCCTCCTCGGCAGCAGCCGGTGCCGGCTCGTCCTCCTGGTATGACAGGTCGATCAGGTTGTCCTCGTCCTCCTCGTCCTCATCAATGCCGCCGGCCACCACGACCTCCGGGGACAGCGGCGCGATCGGCCCGCCCGGCTTGGCGCCGCCCGTGGCGATCCCAGCCCGCTCCTTCTTGACAGTGGTGAACGTGGCCACAGCGGGCGCGACGGCCTTCGACGCCACGACTGCGCCCACGAGGTCCTCTTCGCCGTCGTCCTCGGCCGCGTTGGGCGCGAGCTTGCGTTTCGGCGGCAGGGGGATCCGCGCGGCCGCGGTGGCAATCGCGTCCTTGGTGACGAACTTCGGCAACGCCGGCAGCTTCGGCATCGCGACGAAGTTCCACTTGATCTGAGGCGCCTTGTCCTTCACGACCACGTACGCGCTGCTCACCACGCCCGGCGCCCGCAGGACCAGGTCGTCGGCCGTCAGCAGCAGGCCGACCAGTGCAGTGGTCATAAGGATCAGGCGCGTGCCGACGGTGCTGAAGTAGTGTTCGAGGACGGTCGCGGTGCCGATCCCAATGATGCCGCCGCGACCCTCGGGGAAGCTGTCATACGAGCCGGGCTTGAAGTGGTGGACCGCCGCCGCGAAGGCAACCGTCAGCAACAGCAGCCCGACGGTGCGCATCCACCAGTCCCCGATCCGGCTGTTGCATATCATCAGGACGAGGCAAACGCCGGAGAAGAACATGAGAGGGAACGCCCCCTGCCCGATCGTCATGAAGGTGTCGTACGCGATGCACGCGCCGACGCTGCCGCAGAGGTTCTGGATCGGCCCGTAGGGATAAATGCTGTGGCTCGGCCAGTCGGTGTAATGGAAGCTCCCCAGGGAGATCAGGAGAAACACCCAGGCGCCAGACGCCAGGAACAGAAGAAGGCCGCGCGTTGAGGTTGATCGTTCCATGTCGTAGGGGCGAACCTTGTGTTCGCCCGTTGTGTAGGGGTGAACCTTGTGTTCACCCTCGTCTCAAATCGACGCAATGCGGGCGAATACGAGATTCGCCCCTACAAGGGAGCCGGGGAGGGCGAACACAAGGTTCGCCCATACGTACCCGTATGCCCGAACCCGCCCGTCCCGCGCGAGGTCTCGTCGAGTTCCTCGACTTCGACCAGTTGCACCGGCGGCACGGGCACGACCAGCATCTGGGCGATCCGCATTCCCCGCTCCACCACGAACGGCCCGCGGCCCAGGTTGATCAGCGGCACCTGCACCTCGCCCCGGTAGTCCGAGTCGATCGTGCCCGGCGTGTTCACCAGCGTGATCCCGTGCCGCGTGGCCAATCCGCTCCGCGGCCGCACCTGCGCTTCGTACCCGTGCGGCAGCGCCATCGCAAAGCCGCAAGGAATTGCCCGAATTTCACCAGGCGAGAGAGTGACCGGTTCCGCGACCGCCGCGTGCAGGTCGAATCCTGCCGCGTGCTCGGTCATCCGCACCGGCATCAACAGCCCTTCCGACCCTCTGAGCCGTTTGATCTTTACTGTTATCGGGCGAGACACGGGGAATTCTCCAAAGGAAACGGGGCCACAAACGGGGCTAGGCAGCCTGTCTGATTCGATGACGTAAGTCATGTTGTCTGCATGGCTTGCCTGTCGTCGCTTCGTGCATGGCGACGCCGTATGCCGTATGACGATAATCTCCTCAATCGGCAAAGAAAGCCCCGGTCCGGCAGCGGCATTCGGCCCTTGGTCGCGTGATATGATTGATCCAGCGATGTCGGTTGTTCCCCGCGATCTCTGGAGCCTCACCTTCGGTCAACCGCAGATCGACCCGGCAGATCTGGCGCTGGCGATCGAAGCGGAAGCCGCTTGTGAGGCGCTCGACTTTCGTACGCGGCTCCTCATCCGTGACGGTCTCAATGCCTTAGAACGCCGATGGGGCGGCGAGCGCTGTCGCGAGTGGTTGTCACATTCCCCCCGCAGCGCGCGACTGCAAGCGATCTGGCAGGAAGACCTTGGCCCCGCCGGTTTCCAGACTTTGGGACAGCGCTTGATGGAAAAGACGCAAACGGAAACGATCCGCCAACTGTTCCGAGAACTTGGCACGCTGGTTTCGCGGCCGACGCGGATCGACATCGGTGGCTCGGGCGCTCTGATCCTCCTGGGCTACTTATCGAGGAGCACCGACGACGTGGATGTTGTTGGCGAGGTTCCGTATGAGTTGCGTGCTCAGCACGGCGCGATGGAGCAACTCGCTTCCCGCTACGGCCTCCGCTTCGCTCACTTCCAGTCATATTACCTGCCGACCGGGTGGAATGACCGGGTGAAGTCCCTCGGCCGATTTGGCAATCTCGTCGTGTGCCAGGTCGACCCGTTGGATATTTTCGTGGGCAAGCTGTTCAGCGATCGGGAGAAGGATCTCGACGACCTGCGCCTCCTCGCGCCGCAACTCGGCAAAGCGGAGATCACGGACCGCCTCCGCAAGGTGGGGCAGTCGTTGATGTCGGAGGAGAAGCTTGCGGGGTACGCGCGGAAGAACTGGTACATCCTCTTCGGCGAAGAATTGCCAGCGTAATCGATGGCGGCGGTCATCGGGAGAACAACTCGCTCGCCCGATTCACCAACACCTCCCCAAACTCCGCTTTCGATCTCGACGCCAGGTTTTCCGTCCTTCCGTCCGCCCACAGGAGTACGGATTCGACGTCATCACTGCCCATCGTTTGGGTCGGGTTATAGACGATCAGGTCGAGGCGCTTTCGGACGAGCTTTTCGCGCGCGCGGGCGAGATTGCCGGCCATCTCCAGGCTGAAGCCGACGGTCCGCTGGTCGGGCTGCTTCGTGACGCCGGCGGCGGCGAGGATGTCTTCGGTCGGCTCGCACTCGATCGTGTGCGTGCCGCCGGTGCGGGCGAGCTTTTTGGCGTGAACGTGCTTCGGGCGGTAGTCGGCCACGGCCGCGGCCATAATGAGCAGATCGTGGGCGGGGAACTCGCCGAGCACCGCCAGATGCATCTGGGAGGCGGTCTCAACGTCGATCCGCCGGTCGACGGCAGGCATGGGGACGGACACCGGGCCGAGGATCAGCGTGACCGCGTGCCCGGCGGTTGTCGCCGCCGAGGCGATCGCGGCGCCCATCCGCCCGCTGCTCCGGTTCCCGATATACCGCACCGCGTCGATCGGCTCGCGCGTCGGCCCCGCTGTGATCAGCACCTTCATCTCGCCTCATCCTAGCGACACAGAAGGGCAGCGGCGCGGGACGGGGAAACGATTTCACCGGTTTGGGAGCAAGAGGTTCCAGCCGAGCCGGGTCTTTCGAGCAAGCTGCGGCTCGGCCGGAGCCTCGCCCTCCCGAAGGCATCCACGCGGCACCTGTCGGATTCTTGACTTCCTCTTGCGTTCCCTCGCCGGCGCTGATTACACTCGATTCGGTTTCATTTCCGCAGACTAGGGGACCGCATGATCTACACGAAGGTGACCTACGGCTACGTCGTCCAGAGCATCGACAGCGAAACCGGCGACTGCGTCGAAATGCAGTTCGTCCCCGACGGCCGCGTCGAGCGCCAGGACGACGCCGGACAACCGATCGGCGACGAGGCGTGCGTCGAACTTCAGAACATGGAAAGGGAGTGTTCGCTGGATATGGTTCAACCATAGGGAGCAGGCCCTGGGTTCATTCGGTCCCGTTTAGGCGGGGCCGCGCGGCGGCACCTTGCCGCGTTTTCTTCATTTGCATTCCACTTTTTTGTCGCCTCATGGCGGGCACATCGGGATAATGGCGGGGCAGAGGGCACACCGATGACCCGCCGCCACACCTTACTCGTGCTTGATGACGAGCCCGACGTCGTCAAGAGCGTTCAGGACCTGCTGCGAATGGACTATCGCGTGCTCGGCACGTCGAATGCCCCGGAGGCGCTGGACATCCTCCGGCGCGAGGAAGTCCACCTGATCATGACCGACCAGCGGATGCCGGGGATGACCGGCGTCGAGTTCCTCAGCAGAGTCCGCGGCGAATACCCCGAGGCGGTCCGCCTGCTGTTCACGGGGTACGCCGACATCCACGCCGTCATCGACGCAATCAATCAGGGGAACGTCTACCGCTACATCACCAAGCCGTGGGATCCGGACGAGCTGCAGACCGTGATCCGCGAAGCGGCCGAGCGGTACGACCTGATCGTCGAGCGCAGGCGGCTGATCGCCATGCTCCAGGAGCAGAACCGCAGCCTCGAGAAGGCGAACGCGGAACTGCGTCGGGCGAACGAGTTGAAGCAGGCGTTCATTCAAGTCGCCAGCCACGAGCTGCGCACGCCGCTGACGATTTTGCTGGGCGTCACGAAGCTGACGCTCGACACCTCGCCGCCGGATGATCCCGTCCATCCCTGGCTCGAGCGGATCGAGCACGCCGGCCAGCGGCTGCAGCACCTGGTCGATCAGATCATCACGATGCTCCGGACCGAAGCCTTCGAAACGGCGGTCGATCGGCGTCCGACCGACCTGGCCGCGTTGCTCAACGAGGCGGTGGACGACGTGCGGCCGTTCATCGAGCTGCGCCACCAGAAGCTGACGGCCGAGATCCCGCCCGACCTGGGCGTTGCCGACGTGCAGCCGGACATGATCCGCGACAGTGTGAACCACCTGCTGCTCAACGCGATCAAGTTCACACCGGACGGCGGGGCGATCAGCCTGAAGGTGACCGCGATCAACGGCGCGTTCGAGATCGAGGTGGTCGACACCGGGACGGGCATGGACGCCGCCTGCGTCGAGCGGCTCTTCGAGCCGTTCTTCACGGGCTTCGACGTGGCCCACCACTCCTCGGGCCAGTTCGAGTATGGCCGCAAGGGCATCGGCCTGGGGCTGTCCGTCGTGAAATCGTTCGTGACGCTGCACGGCGGAATCGTCCGCGCCACCAGCGAGTTGGGCCGCGGCACGACGGTGACCCTTCGAATCCCGCGCCACGCGACCGTCACGGGGCGGACCTCCGCGGAAGCCGCCGCGCTGGTAGAACAGCACTGAGGGGCTCGGAGGGGCTCGGAGGGCCCGCTTCGGCGGACGGAATCTCCTTGGGCTGCGATAACTCGGTCCGCTGAAGCGGACGCTGCGGGGTGGTTGCATTATCAAGCAACGCCACGGGCATGGGTACATGCCCATGCCACCCGCGCATGAGGCTGCGCGTTCTACGGATGCGGGGCGTTGACCCGCCAGACGGCCCAGTTCCCGCCGCGGTTGGAACGGAAGTAGAGGTACTTGCCGCTGGGATCCCAGGCGGGGCAGTCGTCCCAGCTTCCGTTGGTGGTGACGCGGGTGGGCTTATCGGGGTGGAGCAGGTCGAGGACGTAGAGGTCGTAGTTGTGCCGCCCGTCCGCGTCCAGGCCGCGGTCGGAGACGAAGGCGATTTTGTTGCCGTCCTTGTTCCAGACGGGGTCGAAGCAGTCGAAGTCGGGGGTGCTGGTGAGGTTGACGGCGCTGCCGCCGCGGTCGGACATCTTGAAGATCTCCCGCTTGCCGGTCTTTTCGTTGACGAGGGTAAAGAGGACGCTGTCGGCCTTGGGGCTGATCCGCGGCTGGGTGCCGCCAGTCTGCGTCAGGTCGGTGCGGAGCGTGGTGCCGAGCTGGGTCATGTAAAGCCGCGGGTCGGGCCGGCTGTCGACCAGGGCCTCGTAGTAGAGGCGGGGCTTGGCGTCGGAATCGACGGTCGGCCAGAGGTCGGTCGTGTCGCCGCTGGTGAGCTGGGTGACGCCTCCCTCGCCGCTGGCGGCGAGCTGCCAGATGCTCATGTGCCGCCCGCCCCGGTTGGAACTGAAGACGATCTGGCTGCCGTCGGGCGTGAAGGCCGGCGTCAGGTCGAGCGTCTTGCCGTCGCCGATCATGATTGGCTGGCCGGTGCCGTCGGCGCGCATCATCTGCATCTGCGAGCGCACGTCCCCCTTCGACTTGCTGGCCAGCACGGCGAAGACGAGCCACTGCCCGTCGGGCGAGAGGGCGAGCGTGTCGATGACGGAGCCCTTGGGCAGATCGGTGATCCGCACCGGCGGCTCGGCCGCCGGGCCTTCGGTCACGTCCTTCATGGCCAGCGTTTCGACGGTCTCGGGCACAATCTGCCAACCCTCGTCGCCGCGGACCGGGTTAACGCGCAGCAGCGTCACCGGGCGGGTCTTCACCTCCTGCAGCGTGACCGAGTAATCCGCTTTGCCGTTGTCCCAGCCGATCGTCAGCTCTTCGGGGATCCATTCGGTGTCGGCGGTCTTCTTGGAAACGACCGCATCGTAGGTTCGCAACGTGCCACGATCGTTGATCGGCGGGAACGTCAGCGTCACCGTGCCGACGCCGGACGCGTCGGTCCGGATCTCCTGATCGCCGATTTTCACCACCGCGACCGGCGGGGTCGTCGTGATGTGGACGGTCTTGGTCTTCGGCACCAGGTCGAGGTGATAGCTCGTCCGTCCATTGTCCCAACTGATGGTCTGCTGCACCGGGTCGTAGCCCGGCTTGCTGACGGCGACACGCTGCGGCAGGTAATTCCCCGTCTTCGGATCGACCGGGAAGGCGATCCCCTTGGCATTGATCGGGCTGACGCCCAGGGCCCGGCCGTCGATCGACACCTGCGCGCCCGGCGGCGTGGTGGTGATCGACAGGTCCTTGCGCATGGCGTCCAGCGCCAGCGTGTAATCGGTCCCGGCGTCGTCCCATTTCACGACCTGCTCGGCCGACTGGTAGCCCGGGTGCTGCGCCGTGATCACGTGCTGCGTCCACTGGTTCTTCTCGTCCACGGTGAACGGGAGCGTAACGCTCGTGTCGGCGACCGGCTGGCCGTCGTTGGCCGGCGCCCCGTCCACGCTTACGTCCGCCGGCACCGGCGTCACGTGGATCGTCACCGTCTTCTTCTGCGGCTCAAGTTGGATCAGCAGGTCGGATTGGTCGTACCCCTTGGTGAGATCGACGGTCTGCGAGGCATACCCCCGGCGGGTAGCCGCGACGTGGTGGACGTCGTCGTTGCCGTGGAACTGGAACCGTTCGGTGATCGGGCCGGCGCCGCGGTCGGTGCCGTCGATCGTGATCGTCGCGTCGGCCGGCTTGGCGGTGACCGTGATCTGCCGCTCCGTTACGCACCCGACCAGCAACGCCATCACCCCGCACGCCGCAATCCACCGCATCGTGAGAACCTCCCAAGTCCCTCACCTCTACCGCATCACGGGGTGGATGTAAACGTTGCCGACAGGCCGCGCCACTCTCGGGGTCGCGTGGTACGCGCTTTAGCTCACGTCTTTCGTTCGCGACGCCGCAAGCGGCGGGCCCAAGTGCTCCCATCCCTCTGGCGCCACGGCCACCCGCTGGATGCGGGGGCCGATGCGGCAGAAGATTTCGTAGGGGATCGTGTCGGCCCACTTGGCCAGGGCGTAGGCGCTCACCGGGGAGAGCGGATCGTTGTCGAGCAGTGTGACTTCGTCGCCGACCTGTGCCTGCGGGATCGAGCCCAGGTCGATCGTGGTGAGGTCCATGCTCACGCGGCCGACGACCGGCGCGGGTTTGCCGTGGACGAGCATGACGGCGCGATTCGAGTAGGCGCGGAGGTAGCCGTCGGCATAGCCGACCGGTACCAGCCCGATCCGCGTGTCGCGCGCCGCCTGCCAGGTTTGACCGTATCCAACGCAAATTCCCCGGCGAATCTGCCGGATGCCGATCAGGGGGGCGGTCCACTTCATCACCGGGCGCAAGGCGCGGCTGACGCTCGGCGTGCCGGTTGGGTCGATCCCGTAGAGCGCGATCCCGGGGCGGACCATGTCCAGGTGCGCGGCGGACAGGAAGAAGACCGCGCCGGAGTTGGCGGCGTGCCGCATCACCTTGCCCCGGAACAGGTCCGCAAACGGATCGGTGCATTGGCGAAACCGGGCGATCTGGTTGAGCGTGTGGTTGCTATGCTGTTCGTCCGCATCGGAGAAATGCGTGCAGACGCCCACAAGGCGCAGCGACGGACGGGCGCCGATGCGTTGGAGCAGTTCGGCGAACTGTCCCGGCTCGACGCCGGCGCGGGTCATGCCGGTGTCGATCATCACCTGGACGGCCGCCCGCTTGCCGGCCGCCACCGCGATGCGCGCCAGGTCTTCGGCGCCGGCGGGGCTGCAAAGCGTGAGCACCCATCCGTGCCGCACCGCCTCATCGAGCTTCGCCCGCTGGCGTCCGAGGAACGCGTTCTCGAGCGGCCGGAAGATCGTGACCGGCACGTTGACGTCCGGGAGTTCGGCCGCCTCCTCGATGCTGGCGACCGCGATCCCATCGACGGCCGGCGTGTCGGAGGCGTCGGCCGCGTAATTGCACAGCGCGTCGGCGACGATCCGGGCGCAGTGCCCGTAGGCGTTGGCCTTGAGGATCGCGCAAATGCGGGTGCCGGGTGGAATAGCCTTGCGGATCATGCCCGCGTTGTGGAGCAGCGCCGACCGGGAAATCAACAGACGGGGCTCGCCGAGCGTTTGCTTCGCATCCATGCGAAAAGCGACTCCGTTCTTGAATGGGGTGCGAGGGTCACGGGAAGTATAACAACTTCCCGGAATTGCGACAGCCAAATCCGTCCGTCAAATCGTTCTGGAAAGGGCGGCCGCCGGAACGATAATAAAAGGGTGAACAGCGATCTGCCGTTCGCCCGTCATTCGGTCCTGCCGCCCGTCGCGCGGCCGCCGGTGCTGCACGGCTTGGCGGTCGCCGGGATCATCATCGCGGCGCTGAGCTTCATCGCCAGCCTGCTGGTCGCCGCGTACGGGGCCGGGGTCTACCTGAACTCGACGGCGGCACGCAACCGCCTGCTGCGGAACGCCCCGGTCGATCTGCCAGCCTCCTCGCCAAGTCAGCCGGTTCTGTACTCCGCACCGATCGGTACGACGGTCGGGCTGCGAGGTTTGGAATCCAATCAACGGGTGGTGATCGTCGAGGCGATCTCTCAGCGGATCGAGATGACAGCGGCCCAGGCGCAACAGTTCGACGCGCTGCTGGCGGAAGTCGGGGCGGACATGTTCTCGCTCTCGCGCGGTCAGGCGGTCGATCCCCAAGCCATCCTTCAAACGATTGCCGATCACGTCGGCCGCCTCCCGTCGACCGCGGAGGGGACGGAGCCATTCTTCTTCGAAACGCCTGCGGGGCGGGCCGAGGTGTACGAGAATCGTGCACTCCTTTTCCTCCATGGCCGATTGAGTCCCGTTCGCGTGACGGCCGGGCGCCGAATGAACAGTACCGGGCACCCGATCCTACTGCCGCAGGACGTGAATCGCTTGATTCGCCTCGCCCAAAACGCCTGCCAGCAGGGCACATCGCGCCCAAGCATGCTCGGCGACCCGCAGGTGCAGACGCTGCAATCCTTGCTGAGCGATCCGCAGCAGCGCCTTGCGTCGCTGGTCCCGTCGCCCGACGGCAACGTCGTTGGGCTCAACGGCGCATCCGTGCGGCCCGACGGGTATGCCACGATCGACTTCGCCGGCGGGGCGGTGATGCTCGGGCCGCGGGGCAATGTGATCCTCCGGTCCGACCGCGAGGCGATTCCGGCCGTCAGCGGGTTCGCCTGCGGGCTGGTTGTTTTCGAAGGACTCGCGTCCGCTGCGCTGGCGGTGTTGCTGCTGCTGTTTTGTCTGTCGCTCATCCGGCTGCCCCGGGAGCGACTGAATCGCATGGTTCTCTGGGCGGTCGCCGAACTGGGGTTGTCACTTGTCGGCGGCGCGGCGGTGGCCTGGATGACCGCGAGCTATCTCAGCACGGCCTTAACAAGCCGCACCCCTTCGGCGGGGAACATGGCGACGTCGCTTGCCCTGGGCGTTGCGGTCGCCCTCGTCGGAATTGTGTTCCCGATCATTGTACTATTAGTTGCGCGCAGTCGAGCGGTGCGGGAGTATTTCAATCCGAGGGAATGAACCCTGCGCCGACGAACCCCGGTGAAAGCCGTTCCTTCTGGCTGGGAGTGCCGGGGTCACAACCTCGCTCATCTCGCGCGCGGCTGACCTTCCGTCGTCGGCACCTCACCCGTTTCCATGAATTGCTTAAACCGGCGGAGGTCTTCCGTCACCTGCTGCTGCGGTTCGCGGCCGAACAGCCTGGCCACGACCCAACCGAGCCGCCCGGCGGGCGGGATGTAGTCGAGCACCACGTGCACCTCCGTCCCCCCGTCCCCCGGGGCGGGCAGGAAGCGCACCGAACCGGCGTTCGCGACCGATGCATCCGCCAGTGACCGCCAGGCGACCAATCGGTTCGGCTCCTCATTGATGATCTCCGCGTCCCACTCGACCGTGTACCCGCCCGGCGCCTTGGCAACCCAGTGCGACCGCCTGTTGTCCATCACGACCACCGAATCGACGTGATTCAGGATCCGCGGCAGATTCCCGAAGTCGCGCCAGTAGCGATAGAGCTCCTCCGGCGACTTGTTGATCGTCACCGTGTGCTCGACGTGGATGCTGCGGTTGAAATACTCCGCCGGGCGGGCGGGCTCGGCGTGGGCGGTGTCGAGGTTCAGAGCATCGTAGACGTGACAGTGGCCCCGCACGCCGCGGTCGATCAGGGCGGCGCCCACGGCGGCGACCGCCAGTCCCGCCAGCGAGCGCTGCCGCAACCCGAACAGGGCCAATGTCCCGCCCATCGTCCCCGAGGCCCAGCGCTCGGCCGACCCGACATTCATCCGTGCCGAAGCCTTCGATCCTTGCAGCCCATACCCGACCCTCGACCCATTATATGACATGATATTGCTCTCCTTCAACTTTACACTCCGGCAAGCTGGACATTCCAATCCGGCCCCAAGGCGGACCCGCAAAGGCAGTACCAGCTTGGCTGTCTGACATACGACGGTCCGCAGTGCAGTGCGTCACTTCGTCGTGTGGAAGATATGACACGAACCTCCATTTCCTGACGATCTGTCAGGGCAACCTCCAGATTTCATTAGAATGAAACGGCCCTTATGAACCCAAAATGAGGATTCTCGAAGCGTTAGCACAAAGTTTGCTGTTGCCTTTCTCAAAGCCTTTGCGTTATCGAAGTGTAGCGGACTGATGTAACTCCATTTTCACCCTCAAGACCATGCACTCCAACATACTGGCCGATGGCGGTGCGTCGGCGTCCGAGAACCGTTCGACGGAGACGTTCCGTCCGACACACCCGGGCGAGAGCGAACGTTCCCCAACGGCGCAGATTGCCGCGGTCCTGGCCGAGAACCGGGAACTCAAGGCCGAACTCGAGCAACTTCGGGCCGACCGCGCCCGCTTGCGGGAGACTCAGGAACGTATCATGAAACTCCTGGGCACCACCGTCCCCGAAAAACTTGTCCACGATCTGCGAAACGTCCTGAACGAGCGTGACCTGTTGAAGGCGCTCGTCGACGAACTTTGAATCGCGGCCGCTTGCATGCGGCTGGAAACGCGTAAAGACGTAAAACGTAAGGATTGGCCCGCCATCTTTCGCGTTTTACGTCTTTGCGTTTTACCGGAAGAGCCCGGCCTCTCCCGTAACACGCCGCCCGTCCCTTCCCTTGCCCGGTCCATCTCACTAAGCTAGCGGCCCCTTAAAAGGACTGAAAAGGAGACGCCATGGGATTGCTCGAAGGCAAGAAGGGCCTGATTCTCAACATCGCCAACGACCGGAGCATCGCGACGCACATCGCCGCCAACGCGATCAAGCAGGGGGCCAGGTGCGGTTTCGGGTTCCTGCCGATGGGCGACATCCAGAAGTCCGAACGCCGGGTCCGCAAGGCGATGGAGGAGAACGGCTTCGCCAACGAGTGGCTCTTCCCCTGCGACGTCAGCAACGACGAGTCGATCGAGAAGTTCTTTGCCGGTGCCAGAGAGCAGTTTGGCACGATCGACTTCCTCGTCCACAGCCTGGCCTTCGCCGACCGCACGTACCTCAAGATGGACGACGGCGTCTTCACCTCCACGCCGCGGGAGGTCTACAAGCAGGCGGTGGACATCAGCGCCTACAGCCTGATCGCCCTCACCCGCGCCGCGATGCCGCTCATGCCCGAAGGCGGCTCGGTCATTGCCATGACCTACCTCGGCAGCGAAAAGGTCGTCCCCGGCTACAACGTCATGGGCGTCGCCAAGGCGGCGCTAGAGGCGACGGCCCGCTATCTCGCCTTCGACCTGGGCCGCAAGAAGATCCGCGTCAACACGATTTCCGCCGGCCCGATCAAGACCCTCTCCGCCGCCGCGGTGGGCGGCATCGACGAGATGTTCGCCCACATGGAACGCAAGGCCCCGCTGCACCGCAACATCGACGGCGACGAAGTCGGCAAGACCGCCGTCTACCTCCTCAGCGACCTCTCGAGCGGCGTCACGGGCGAGAACCTCTACGTCGACGCCGGCTTCAACACCGTCGGGCTCTAAAGGCCCCCCGTGTAGCCGGCGAGCTTGCTCGCCGTTTGGTCCCCGCGATGAACACCCTCGCCCGCTGATAGCGGGGCCTGAAATGACTCGGATCCGCCGCGCGATCTATCATTCCGGCATGCCCATTCCCCGCTGGCTCCTCTACGCGCTGCTCTCGGCCTTCTGTGCGGCGTTCGTCGGGATCTTCGCCAAGATCGGGATGCCCAAGGAGGTGAACACGAACCTCGCCACCGCCATCCGCGGCGTGGTGATGGCCGTGCTCCTCTGCGCCTTCACCGCCGCCCTGCGTCTCTGGCCCGAGGTGACGACCATCCCGCGCAAGGCGTTCGTCGGCATCATCCTCTCCGGCGCCGCCGGGGCGGCGTCGTGGCTCTTCTACTTCCGAGCCATCCAACTCGGCCACGTCTCCCAGGTCGCCCCGATCGACAAGCTCAGCATGCCCTTCGCCGTCCTGCTCGCCGTCCTTATCCTGGGCGACCGACCCAACGCCTGGAACTGGACGGGTGTCGCCATGATCGTCGCGGGCGGATATCTGGCATCGAGATAAAACAGCGCCGCCAAGAGGCCAAGAACGCCAAGAAAGAAGAGAGATGCGGGGACGCGGGGAATGACACCGCCTTCTCTCCGCGTCACTGCGTCCCCCGGTCCCCGCGTCCTCCTTCCCCCGCCTATAGTTGACCGTCATGGACACTAATCTTCTCGTGCTGGATCTGGGCAACTCGCGCCTCGCGATCGGTTCCTTCGCCGCCGGCGAACTCGGCGAGGTCACGCGCCTGCCCCATGGTCGGCGGGGCGAATGGGCCACCAGGATCGCCGAGGAATGGGCCCGCCTGGCCGGGGCGGAAGGCGCCGCGGTCGTCGCCGCCAGCGTCAACCCGCCCTTGGAAGAGCCCCTCGCCCAGGCGGTCGAGCAAGCGACGGGCCGGCGGCTCCTCTGGGTCGGGCGCGACATCGAACTCCCCATCAAGGTGCTGACCGACGAGCCGGACAAGACCGGCGTCGACCGCGTCCTCAACGTCGCCGCGGCCCACGAGCAGATGGGCAAGGCGTGCGTCGTCGTCAGCGCCGGCACCGCCATCACCATCGACTGCTGCAACGATGCCGGCGACTTCCTCGGCGGCGCGATCGCCCCCGGCGTCTCCATGATGCTCGACGCCCTGCACGAAAAAGCCGCCCTCCTCCCGCGGGTCGAATTCGACGTCCCCACGGGCACCTTTGGCAAAACGACCCGCGACGCGATCCTCGAAGGCGTCTTCCATGGCATCCGCGGGATGGTGAAGGAACTGACCGAGCAATACGCCACGGAGCTCAGCCAATGGCCTGAAATCATCGCCACCGGCGGGGACGCCCCCAAGCTCTTCCGCAACTGGGAACTCCTCCACGCCATCGCCCCCGACCTCTCCCTCTACGGCATCGCCCTCGCCTACGCCAACCACCACATCAAGCACGGGATGTGAGGGCCAAAGGCCAACCGCGCCGCCAAGGCGGCACGGCCGCCTGGAACGAGAATGCAGTCGGGGGCGAGACGTGATGCATCCCCGGCTCCGGGAGCTTCAACAGGCGGACCGGGCCAACCGAAGCATTTGCAAGCCATCATACAATTCGCTCAGATAGGCCGTCAAACTACAACAGATATCGGGCCCGGCTGACAGCCCATTGGACGACGCGGTCCGCCGTGGGCCGGCGGCGCCATTCGCCCAGTTCCATTCGCTTGGCGAACCGCACGTCATTCTCGAACAAATCGTGCATTTGCCGGCCGAAGGCGGCCGAGCGGATCACGGCGGCGATCTCGCAGTTGTACTCGATGCTTCGGTAGTCGAGGTTGGTCGAGCCCATGACTGCCGTGCGCGTGTCGACGACCATCGACTTGGCGTGAAGGACCACGCCCTGGCGCTCGTAGATCTCGACGCCGCAGGCCATGAGGGTTTCGTAGAACGATCGGGCAGCGAGGTGCACCAGCTTGACGTCGCACCGGCCCGGGAGCATCAGCCGGACGCGCACGCCCCGGCGGGCGGCACGGCACAGCTCGTCGATCAGCGTGTCGTCGGGCACGAAGTAGGCCATCATCATGAGGATGTTCTGCCGGGCGGATCGCATCAGGCGACAGAGGTTGGGCCGCAGGGGGCTGTTGAGCGTGGGGACGCTGGCGAGCACGCCCAACTCGCCGTGCTCGAGCTTCGCGCTATACTCGGCCCGGCGGATACGGCCGCCGTGGATGACGTATTGCCACGATCGGGCGAACGCATTGAGGAAGAGCCGCGCTGCGGGGCCGACGATCCCCACGCCATTATCGCGCCAGGCGTCGCAGGGGACCGAGGGATTGGCGTTCGGGACGACCCAGGCGCCCGCGTACTCGTTGCCAATGTTCAGCCCGCCGATGCCGGCGATGCGGCCGTCGATGATGAGGATCTTGCGGTGATCGCGGTTGACCGGCCGCCAACTGTATCGCGTCTCCCACGGCCAGATCGGATGGAACTCCTGCAGGCGGACGCCGGCCCGGCGCATTCGCGCGAACATCATTCGGTCGGTGTGCAAAGAGCCGAAGGAGTCGTAGATCACATAGACGCGGACGCCTTCGCGGGCCTTGGCGCATAGCAGCTCGGCGAACGCCTGCCCTGTGGAATCGCTCGCAAAGATGTAGACTTCCAGGCAGATCAGTTCCTTCGCCGCCTTGATCGCGTTGAAGGCGGCCTGAAGGCCCTCCCCGTCCTTGAAGAGCTGCAACTCTGTGCCATCGGACAGCGTCACCGGCGGCGGGGCGATCCAGCCGTCGTCGTCCGAACCGGGGCGAACGTTGAGTCCGTATCCCAAGGCGTCCCAATTCCGCTCGGCGTCGGCGCGTTCGATCACAGGCTGGACGCCGTGCGGGACTCGGTGCGGTGCAACCTCCATCATCTCGATCATAAGGCCTCAATGCGATTACGGCAGTGTGCGCTTAGCACGACTCGTGCCGTAGTTCGCGGGCGACCGGCCGCTATAATCCTGCGAACCAAGAAGGAATTTCATGACGCTTACAGATGATCAGGTCGTATCCGCGCTCCGAACCGTTCAGGATCCCGAGCTTCACAAAGACATCGTTTCCTTGGGGATGGTGAAAAATGTCGCCATTCAGGGCAATGATGTGAAAGTCCGGGTCGAGCTCACGACGCCGGGTTGTCCGCTGAAGGACGTGATCGAGCGTGACGTGACCAACGCATTGAAGAAAGCCGGGGCGGAACGGGTAGAGCTGGAACTGACCGCCCAGGTCCGCGGCCCGGCCCAGCCCCGCAAGGACGTGTTGCCGCAGGTGAAGAACATCATCGCGGTCGGCGCGGGCAAGGGGGGCGTCGGCAAGTCGACCGTCGCGCTGAACCTGGCGATCGGCCTGCGCCGCTGTGGCGCGAAGGTGGGCCTGATGGACGGCGACGTCTACGGCCCCAGCATGCCGACGATGCTCGGCATCAAGGGGATCGTCCCGCAGGTCCGCGGAAACCGCATCCTGCCGCACCATGTGCACGGAATTTACGCGATTACGATCGGATCGCTGGTCGAACAGGACAAGCCGCTGATCTGGCGCGGGCCGATGGCCCAGGGGGCGTTCAAGCAGCTTTTGCTCGACAACACGGATTGGCCCGAGTTGGATTATCTGATCGTCGATCTCCCGCCGGGCACGGGCGACGTGCCGCTGACGTTGTGCCAATTGTTGCCGTTGACCGGCGCGGTTGTCGTGGCGACGCCGCAGCAGGTGGCGTTGGACGATGCGATCCGGGCGCTGCACATGTTCGAGCAACTGCACGCGCCGATCCTGGGGCTGATTGAGAACATGAGCTATTTCGTCGCCCCCGACGGCTCCGAGCACGACATTTTCGGCCGTGGCGGCACCGAGAAAACGGCCCAGCGCCTCGGCCTGCCGTACCTGGGCGCGATCCCGATGTTCACCGAGCTGCGGATCAACAGCGACCACGGACAGCCAGATTGGAACTTCACCACCAACCCAAAGCTGCGGGACGCGCTGGAAGCCGTAACCCGCAATCTCGCGGGTGCGGTGAGCAAGCGCAACCTCCAACCCGCCGGGCCGGAGCTGACGATCAGCTAAGGGGGAGATTCACCGCAGAGACGCAGAGGCCGCAGAGAGAAAGGCAGAGAAGGCGTTCCCGGGACACGGGTTTCCAACCCGTGCCGTCACCTTTGGATTTGAGAGGGAGTGCGGATTTCCGGTTTAGGAGGTTTCACGCACGGGTTGAAAACCCGTGTCACGGGAATCGCGCCTCGCCTCTTTTCCGCCGTTCCACAGATTCGCGCAAAAGCATACGTCTAATCATCTGTGTGCATCTGTGCCCCATCTGTGGCTCAAACGTATTTCTTTTCTCTGCGTCCTCTGCGTCTCTGCGGTGAACCAACATGACTGGCAAAGATCTCATCAAACTCGGCTTCAAGCCCGGCGCGGCGATCGGGGTGGCGCTGCGCCTCATCCCGGAGGCGGCCAAGCACCTCAATGAGGTGCAGATCCGCCGCGAGCTGAAAGCGGTATTGGAAAACCCTGCACAGCACTCGACGCACCCGTATTTCGGGGAGGTGGCGGTCGCGCTGCGCGACCAGGAGGAGCGCCCCGCGTTCCGCGAACGGCCGGAGCCGGCCCCGTACAAGATCTGGGGCGAAGGGCTGGAAGCCGGAGCCGTTGACCAAATGAAGCAGGCGGCTCGGTTGCCCGTGGCCGTGGCGGGCGCGCTCATGCCCGATGCGCACGTCGGATATGGCCTTCCCATCGGCGGCGTGCTCGCGACCGAAAACGCCGTCATCCCCTATGCGGTCGGCGTCGACATCGCCTGCCGGATGAAGCTGTCGGTTTTCGACATCCCCGCCAAGGACCTGCGGCGGCTCAACGACCAGCTCGTCCGCGCGTTGCAGCGGGAGACGAAGTTCGGCACGGGCGGGGAGTTCCAGACGCCGCTGGAGCACGAGGTGCTCGAGGAGGACTGGTCCGTCACGCCGGTGACCCAGCGCGTCTTCGACAAGGCCCGCGCCCAGCTCGGCACCAGCGGCAGCGGCAACCATTTCGTCGAGTTCGGCGTCCTCACGCTCGATCAGACCGACCTGGGGCTGGACAAGGGCGAATACCTCGCGCTGCTCTCCCACAGCGGCAGCCGCGGGTCCGGCGCGACGGTGGCGGATTTCTACTCGCGGCTCGCGCGGGACCGGCATCCCGAGCTTCCGCCGGAGCTGAGCCGGCTTGCGTGGCTCGACCTGGATTCGGAGGAGGGCCAGGAGTACTGGGCCGCGATGAACCTAATGGGCAAGTACGCCGCGGCCAACCACGCGATGATCCACCAGAAGATCGCCAAGGCGCCGGGCGCCCGCGTCGCGGCGGGGGTGGAAAACCACCACAACTTCGCCTGGCGTGAAGAACACAACGGCCGCGACATGATCGTTCATCGCAAAGGCGCGACGCCGGCGGGGAAGGGCGTGCTCGGCGTGATCCCGGGATCGATGGCCGCGCCTGGGTTCGTTGTGCGCGGGCGGGGTGATGCCCAGTCGCTGCAGAGCGCCTCGCACGGCGCGGGCCGGCAGATGAGCCGGACGGCGGCGCGGGAGCGGTTCCGCTGGAAGCAGTTCAAGGAACTGTTCGAGCGGGCCGGCGTGCAGTTGCTCTCGGCTGGCATCGATGAGGCGCCCGGCGCCTACAAGGACATCCACTCCGTCATGGCGGCCCAGCGCGACCTGGTCGACGTCGTCGCCCGCTTCGACCCGAAGATCGTCAAGATGGCCGACGCGGGGGAGAAGCCGGAGGATTGAGCCGCCCCACCGGATCGATCGCGAAGACGAACCCTGATCGGGCAGATCGGCGGGTGAATTCACAAGCGCCGCCGCCCCCGCGGTGCGGAGCTCGTCGGCCGTGCGGAAGCCCCACCGCACGCCGACCGGGTGCATCCTGGCGGCGATGGCGGTCTGCATGTCGGTCGCGGTGTCGCCGACGTACAGGAAATCCTCGGGCCGAACGCCCATGCTCTGCGCGATGTGCAACGCGGCGGCGGGATCGGGCTTGCGCGGGAACCGGTCGGACGCGCCCAGCACGATCTCGAAGGCATGGCCCGGGAGAAAGAACTCGACGCATTGCCGGGTGAACTCGTCCGGCTTGTTGGACAAGATCGACATCCGCAGGCCGCGGGAGCGGGCGTCGTCGAGCAGTTCGAAGATCCCGTCGAACCATGATACGCAACGACGATTGCACGGCTATTAGCGCGATTAACTACTGCCATGTCTGGCCTCATCCTCATCGACGGCTCCCAGGGCGAAGGCGGCGGGCAGATCCTGCGGTCGTC
>DASXMX010000259.1:0-13051 GCA_036495445.1 Tepidisphaeraceae bacterium | reverse complement strand
TTGGTATTGGTGGTGAAGCTCATCGCCGTATTGAACGCCAGGTGAGGCGTCAGCGGCGTCTTGTTCGAGAGCGCGTCGACAGTGCCGTGCCACGGCAGCCATTGTTGCAGCCGCAGGACCGCGTAGGTGAAGACGGCACCGACCGCGCTGAACAGGAGCATCGCGACCGAGTACTGCTTCCAGTTCTGCTCCTTCTGCGGGTCGACGCCGAAGATGCGGTAGAGCAGACGTTCGAACGGCTTCATCACTGGGTCGAGGAACGTCCGCCCGTTCGCGTCCAACACCTTGACGAGGTAGATGCCCATCGGCTTGGTCAGCGCGAGCAGGATGCCCACGTAGATGGCAAGCTGGATCCACCCTGACGTTTCCATTTTCATGATACTTCTCTCTGTTTCGTTTGCGGGCGATCAGTTGAGCGACGACAGGTCCTCGGCGTTCAGCGCCGACCGAAATCGGTTGATCCCGTGGAACGCTCCGCGTCCGCGCCGCCGTTCGGCCCTGAGTTCTTTCACGCGCAGCAGCAGCCCGTAAGCCACACACGTGCCAATCAGCAGGACAATCGTCGCGTTGAGGATCGCATCAGTCATGATGGCACCTCTGGATTCAGGGCGCCGGCCGAACGTCGTCTCTGCTAAAAGAGTTCCGGCCGGATCAGGGCCACGAACAGGTAGGCGAGCAGCAACACCGCCGCGCCGCCGACAAGGATGTTTTCCATGGCTTAAAGCCTCCCGCACGCATAGGAGTAGGCCACGCTCGCGGCGAAAAAGCCGAGCGTGGCGAGGATGAACAAGAGGTCTTGCATAAAGCACCTTTCGACTTTCATTCTGCGGCGCGGTTGTCGCCCATCGCGACGGGCCACTGGGTTCGGCCGAACGTGAACAGTTCGTACCACCGCCGCATGTTCTGCTCGGCGGGGGCGAAGCGTCGGTCGGCCCGCATCGCCTTGCCGTAAAACCGCTTTGCGCGGCGCCAGTCGCCGCGGGATTCATGAACGACGCCCATCAGGTTCAGCCACGCGGCGTCCCTGACTTCAGCATCGCCAGCCGACTCAAGGATGCGCTCGGCGTCCTCAAAGCAGCGGAGCCGGATCGCGAGGCTCGCGTCCCGAACGGCGGCCGCGCAGTCCCCGATCTCCTGAGCGTGGTCACCTGGACAACCCCGACCGAACTTGGCGATAACGCGGTCCAGCCATTCTCGAAGGGCCAACTTGCCGATCGCCGGCGACTTCGGTTCCGCGTTAGTCATCTCACGGTCGACGCCGCCAGCTCCTTCCGAGGACGACCGATCGCCCCACCAGTGTCCAAAGGGCTCCTCGAGCGCGGTGCGAACGGCCAGCTTCAGGTTGGCCGCGGTGACGGGCTTGTGAAGCAAGCCGCTGGCGCCCAGCCGCATCAAATCGCCGACGAGCCCGCTTTCGCGGCAGGCGGTCATGACGATCACCGGAATCGCGAGCTTGCGCTGAGCGATCTCGTCCAGAAGGAAGATGCCGCCGATCCCGCGCAGATCGAGGTCAAGGACCAGCACGTCCGGCGGTTCCTCCTGGATGATCTCCAGGACGGCCGGCCCGTCCGCCGCCTCAGCGACGAGATGTCCGTCAAGCTGCAACGCGACCCGTGCGGCGTTGCGCGTCGTGCGGTCGTCCTCCGCGATCAGCACCCGGGCCGATCGTCGTTCGGATTCACTGACGGGCGGAGTCAAAGTCACCATGGCAACAACTCCCTTCGACGGGAGATTGTTACCACGCGCGCAATCAGGTTGCCGTCAAAACCGGGGATGGGGGGATCAAGAAATGATCAAGGCGGGATGCGTAAAACGTGATGAGTGAAACGTGACAAATGCCGGCGCGTCACGTTTCACTCAGCACGTTTCATCTTTCGGCCCGGCAGCGATACGCAGTCGCGGGACGCAGCGCCACATCATGACCGGTCCTTCACATCGGCCAGCCACTTCTCATGGAGCGAGGAGAGCCGCGCGACCGCTTCCGGATTCTCGTGCGCGAGGTTGGTCATTTCGGAAACGTCCCGCGACAGGTTGCTCAGAAACAGCTTGTCGGCGGGCGTGATCGGGGCCTTGTGGCTGCTGTCGACCGGGTTGCCGATCAGCTTCCAGTCCCCTTCGCGCACCGCCCACTGCTTGCCGAGTTGCCAGTGGAACCAGGGGTGCTGGGACGGCGCCGCCTCGGACCGGAGGATCGGCAGCATGCTCTTCCCGTCGAGCCGACGGTTCGGCGGCGCGGCGCCGGTCAGCTCGCAGATCGTGGGGAGCCAATCGCATCCGGTGACGAACTGCTCGCGCACGACGCCGCGGGGGAGCGCGCGGGAGTGGGAGATCATGCTGACGACGCGGTGCCCGCCTTCGAACATGCTGAACTTTGCGCCGCGATACGGCCCGGCGTTGCCGCCGCCGAAGAAGGCTCGCTCCTCGGTCGAGTGGCCATGGTCGGATTGGAGGATGACGATCGTGTCGTCGGCGAGCCCCAGCGCGCGGACCTTCGCCATCACTTGGCCGATCAGCTCATCGAGCGTCGAAACACTCGCGGCGTACATCGACCGCGGCGAGGGAAGATCCTTGTAGTGCTCGCGCCATTTTGGCTTTCCCTGCAGCGGGTAATGCGGCTGGTTGATCGCCCAGAAGAGGAAGAACGGCTTGTCCTTGTTGGCATCGAGGAATCGGCCGCAGGCGTCCACCATCAGGTCGCCGATGTTCTGGCCGTCGCGCCAGGTCTCGTTGCCGTCCTGCCACAGGTCGTGGCGGTTGGGGCCCTGCCAGTAGAAGAAGTGCGAGTAGTTGTCGATGCACCCGCCCATGTGGCCGAAGGACGAATCAAACCCCTTGGCCAGCGGCATCGTCTCTTCGGTGTAGCCGACGTGCCACTTGCCGACGTGGCCCGTCGCGTAGCCCGCGTTCTTGAGGACCTGTGCGAGCGTCACCTCGTCCGGCGCCATCGCCGGCCCCTTGCCGTGCTCGGAGCTGGCATTGCTTTCCAGCCCGGCGCGCGTCGGATAGCGCCCGGTGAGCACGGCCGTCCGTGAGGGGGAGCAGAGCGGGGCCGCCGAGTGGAAGTCGGTGAACCGCACGCCCTCGGCGGCGAGGGCGTCGATGTTCGGCGTCACCAGGTCCTTCGCGCCGTAGCAATTCGCGTCGATCGACCCCAGATCGTCCAGCATGATCAGGATGACGTTCGGCTTGCGCTGCCCGGCGGCCCCCTCGGCCCCGAGCAGCGGTGCGGCCAGCATTGAGGCCGCGGTCGCCTGAACGAACTGCCGACGGGAAATCGCTAAATCCATCCGCCACCTCGATTCCCCAACACCCATATGGCACAGCCGCCCTCGGCTGTGATTCCGGGCGAGGGCACACGCCGTGTGCCCCTACAACCGGCACCTCCAATTGACTTACTTCCGCGCGTTAATCTGGTTGATTGCCGGCTGGAACTGACCGATAAGATACCGGTCTGCCCTGCTTATAACCCCCCAGAGGACCTCAGACGTAACGAGGGAAGGATGTCAAACAAGACCAACGGCGTGCTCGCCAAGATGCTGGACCGGCTTTTCGCGGCGATGGTGAACGGCCCAAGCCTCAATTGCCGCCCCCATGCCAGCCGGCAGCGTATCGATTTGTCGCAACTTGCCAGGCTGAAGGACGCGGTCCCGGACGAGACCCTCCGCAAGTTGCTCGGCCCCTATCGCCAAGCCCGCGCCGCGGCGAAAGTGCCGCCCCCCAAACGCCGCAGGAACGGCGCAGACGCTGCCAAAGGCGCCAACGGCGCGACCGGCGAATGGGCGGTCGAGCTCTCGCCCGAGGAGAAGGCCGCCATCACCGCTTGGGACGACCAGGAGACCGTCTTCCGCAAGCTCCGCGTCATCGTCGAGGACGCCCGCACCTACGAGCAGGACACCGGCGTCCACGTGCTGAGCCTCGGGTTCCCGCTCCTGAGCCTCCCGCCGAACACGTTCAAGTCCTCCGCCCGCAGTCTCACGCGACGCATTGTTGCGCCGATCGCGTTCATCCCAGTGACGGTCACGGTGAAGCAGGGCGCCGGGCGATCGGTCGAGATCAAATGCCGCGGCGACGGGGCCGATCTCGTGACGCCGAACACCGCCCTCTTCGCCTGGCTGCAGCAGCAGACCGGAAAAGATCTCACCGAATCGTTCCCCGACGAGACGGGCGAAACGCCGTGGACGGAGATCCGCGAACTGGTCGCGTTGGTTGCCAAGGCCGCGGGCGTGCCGATGCCGACGTTCCTCGAGCCCGCGAAGCAAACGCCCAAGGAACCTTCCGACGAGAAGGCGGAGGAGCCGGTCGACGCCGAGCCGGAGCATCTCACGCTCCTTGCGGCCCCGCGCGGCGACGACGAATCGGAGGGCTGCATCCTCCCCGCCGCGGTGCTGGGCCTGTATCCGATGTCGAATCAGGGGCTGCTGCGCGACACGCAGGAGATGGCGTCCGGCGAGTTGCCGGGCGGACCGATCGCCAGCTTCCTTCGGCATGATGCGCTGCTCGAAGCGCCCCCGCCGCCGGCGGCGCCGGGCGAGCAACCCGCGCCCGCGCCCAAGCGCACGCGGACGTTCGCCCAGGAGCGGCTCATCGCCGCGGCCGACCCGTCGCAGTCGCGGGCGGTGCGCCTTGCGCGGGAATGCCAGGGCCTGGTCATCCATGGCCCGCCGGGCACCGGCAAGAGCCAGACGATCACCAACATCATCGGCGACCACCTCTCCCGCGGGCAGCGCGTCCTCGTCGTCTGCGACAAGCGCACCGCCCTCGACGTCGTGATCGACCGGCTCGACCGCCTCGGTCTGCGCAAGCTGTGCGCGCTGGTCTACGACCCGCAGCGCGACCGGCGCGAGCTGTACAAAACGATCCGCCAGCAACTCGACGACCTGCCCGACCTGAAGACCGACGCCCGCGCCGAGCGGGAAGTCGATCGGCTCGATGCCGAGTTGCAGGCGCTGCACGATGAGCTGAGGAAATACACCTCCGCCCTCTCGGACAAGGACGACCGCACCGGCCTGAGCTTTCACGATGCCGTCGGCCAGTGGCTCGCCGCCTCGGCTGCGGAGCTGCCGGAAATCGACGAGGAGCTCCTTGCCACCGTCACGCTCGAACTGCTGCAGTCTCACGAGCGGGAGTTGAAGGACATCCTCGATCGCGCCATCGAGTGCGCCTATCCGCACAACCCCTGGCGGGACGCGTGGGGCATCGCCCTTCCCGACTACCTCGCCCGGCCAATGGACGACGTGCGGGAGGTAATGACCGAATGCGTCGGGGCCGCACAGGAGGCCGATTCGACGGCCCACGAATCGATTCCGCCCTTCGCGCCCGCGTTGCCGTTGAAGGATCAGGCGAAGGCCAGGTCCACGCTCGCGAAGGAACTTCGCAAGCTGCTGGCACAAGTGGATCCCCGCGTGCTGAATGCATTCGCCGACCTCTTACCCTCTCGCGGCACGCCGGGAGAAGGCAGGGTGAGGGTTGGCCGCGCGAGCACCAAATCCGACGAAGCAACGTCGCGCGGCAAACCCTCACCCCAACCCGCTCGCGAGCAGTCGCCCGTTCCGCTCGCTTCTCCCGGCGTACCGGGGGAGGGAGAGCTGGCCGCCAGCGTGCTCCACGAGGCGGCCCGGAAGGTTGCGGAGGCAGAGCATCTGTTCGCGTCGGCGCAGGCAAGCCCGCTCGACGCCGAACTTTCAGCGACGGCAAACCCGAATCTGCCGAGCGCCGCCGAGGCGGCCGAATCGCTTGGAGTCGTACGGCAGTACGCGGACGCTTATCGCGCCGCCGCGTCGCGCTATCGCTTCGTCGCGTCGGCGGCCCCGAGCGCCCGCCCGGCGACGATCCTCCACTGGCTCTCGCGCGACCCGCAGGCCGTCGCGCGGGCGAAACAGCGGCTCGTGGATCTCCAGCCGATCGCGCAGGCGATTTCCAGTGGCCGCATGGACCGCTCGCTGTGGCTCCAGTTCCAGCGGCAGCCGTTCGATCTCACGCAGACGGTCCGGTGGCTCGGGCTGCTCAACGCGTATCTGGATAACGCGGCGAAGTGGTACGCGTTCCTGAAGCCCGGGCCGAAGCGGGAAGCGGCGCCGATCGCGCAGTTCTTCGGCCTGGCGCTCACGCCGGCCACCGCGGCCCAACTCCGCGATTTCCTGACCGCGCTTCGCGCGCGCATGGAGCTCAAGGCGGACCTGGAAGACGGGATCCTGCCCCACGCGCTCCCGCTCTTCCCGACGGATGAGGAACTGCTCGCCACGTTCACCGAGCATCAGGCCGTCGTGAACACGGTGTCGAGCGGGCAAGTCTTGGAGACGGGCGAGCCCGTTGCGCCGGAACGAATCACGCCGCTGGTCCCGAAGGAAGCATCGGCCGCTGCGCCGATCGTCGGCGGCCATGGCCTGCCGCTCGATCAAGCGTCCGCCGATCGGCTCGTCGCGTTCCTCACGGGGCTGCACGAGCGGCTGCGGTGCGTGGAACTGCTGCGGGAATTGTCGATCCCGATCGAAACCGCGCTGCCGGAGGACGCCGTCCTCGGGAAGGCCGTTGCCGATGCCTCGGCCGCGCTCAAGTTCGTCTCGGATGCAATCGCAAATCCCTCGCTGAATTGCCTGCTGGGCCGGATCGCGGCGGTGATGCGGGATGCGTCGGCGGCTGCCGCCCTGCTCGACGGGCTCGATCGCTCCCGTGCGCGGGCGAGCGGGATCGAAAAGCTGGCGGCGTCGCTGCTCGGAACAACGCTCTTCCGCCCCGCTTGGCTTAACGCGATCGACCTGCGGCTGCGAAAGGGTTCACAAGAGGCCGAAGCGGTCCAAGCGTTGAACGATCAACTCGACACGCTGGAAGCCGTCCTCCGCGTCGCCCGGGGATCGGAGGCGCTCCCTGAGGCGCTCCGCGGTGCCGCGGACGCGCTGGTCGCGCAATCCGCCCGAGCGGAGGAGTCGCTCAACCTGCTGCGCCGCTCCGCACTCGCGACGGAGATTACCGCGCGCCTGAAGGCCGACCCGACGCTGCACGAGATCGACCGCCAGCGGATGAAGACGAGCTTCGAGCGGTATCGAACGCTTGACGCGAAGAAACGCGAGGCGGTACGGGATGCGACGCTGCATCAGTGGGTCACCCGGCAGAAGGACCGGCTGCTGGCCGCGACCGGCTCGCGACTGAACGCCGCCGGCGCGGAACTCCGCCGGCGCCTCACGATCCAGGGCGAGCACGCGATGCGGCTCCGCCAGGTCATCGCCCTGGGATCACGCGTCGAGGGCGGCGACTCGCTCTTCGACCTCTGCCCCGTCTGGATGGCCAGCCCCGAGACCGTCGCCCAGCTCTTCCCGCGCCAGCCGATCTTCGACGTCGTGATCTTCGACGAGGCGTCGCAATGCCGGCTGGAAGAGGGCCTGCCAGCGCTCACGCGGGCCAAGCGCGTCGTCATCGCCGGCGACCCGCAGCAGCTCCCGCCGACGCGGTTCTTCGAGTCGGCCGTCGCCGAGAGCGCGGACGAGGAGATCGAGTCGGACCAGCAGCTGTTCGAGACGCGTCAAGGTGAAATCGAAGACCTGCTTGCCGCGGCGCTGAACCTGGAAATCCAGCAGAGTTACCTCGACGTGCACTACCGCTCGCGGAACAGCGACTTGATCCAGTTCAGCAACGAGCACTTCTACGGCTCGCGGCTTCAGCCGATCCCGGCGCACCCGTCGAACCGCGCCCCGTTCGCGCCGATCACGCTCTACCGTGCGGACGGCACTTACGAGAAGCGGACGAACGAGCGGGAGGCGGAACAGGTCTGCCAGATCGTGGCGGACCTGCTCAAGCGATCCGACCCGCCGTCGATCGGCATCGCCTGCTTCAACCTGCCGCAGCGGGACCTGATCGGCGAAAAACTCGACGAGATGGCGCTCGACGACGTGACGTTCGCCAAGCGCCTGGCCGCCGCGCGGGCGCGGGAGGGATCGGGCGCGCCCGAGGCGCTGTTCGTCAAGAACCTCGAGAACGTGCAGGGGGACGAGCGCGACCACATCATCATCAGCACAACCTATGGCCCCGATCCGGCGGGCCGGTTCTACCGCCGGTTCGGCCCCGTCGGCCGGCCCGGTGGCGGCCGGCGGCTTAACGTGCTGGTCACCCGCGCGCGGCAGGAAGTTCACCTCGTGACGTCGATCCCCGCGACCGCCTACCGCACGCTCCCGCCCGTGCCGGCGGGCGAGGCGCCGTCGGGCGCGTGGCTGCTGTTCGCCTACCTCGCTTACGCGGAGCAACTGGCCGAAGCCTACGAGGCGGCCCGCGCCGAAGCGCCCCAAGCGGAGGCTACGGAGGTTGCTCCCAAGGTGGTCGTCCGGCCGACGCGAAATCCGTCCGCGTTTGCGCAGGCCTTCGCCCAACAACTCGCGGATCGGCGAAAGCTCGGCTCCGACGTGCACTGGGGCAACGACGGGTTTGGCGTCGACCTGGCGCTGCATCACCCCAGTCGTCCAGATGACTACACCGTCGGCGTCCTCTGCGACGGTTCCCGGTTTGCTCAAGCCGAGGACCCGGTCGAATGGGACGTGTTCCGCACCGGCGTGCTCGAGGACCAGGGATGGACGCTCCACCGCGTCTGGACGCCGCATTTTTTCCGCGACCCCGAGGGCAACGCGCGGGCCGTCGCGCGGGAGGTGCAGAATTTCGTAGCGAGCGAGGCGCCCCGTGATGGTCTGAAGGTTTTGCCCTAAACCTGACACGGGGGTTTCAACTGTTGGGAACGCGTGTCACGGGAACTGCGGGGCGCGAAGGAAAGAGAGCATCGCCGCACTGGACTACGCTACCGCAGTCAGCGCCGGCACGATCTGCTCCACCACAATGCCCCCCACGGCGATGATCGATGGCGCGCCAGGCTTTGCGAGCGGGATCGGCTCGCTCAACGTTCGCTCCTCCCCTTCGATTCGACGTACCGGCGGACGGTACGGGTCCGCGGGATTGGGCGCAATCACCACCGCCTCAGCCCCGTCCGACAGTCGAACCCGCGCCCCGGGCGGGAACGGCGGAACGACCGCAGCAAACATCTTCAAGATCTCCGGATCGACCCACCCCGCATATCGCGTCCGCATCGCGTGAAAAACTTCCACGCCCGGCCGCCGGCGGCCGTCGGGGCCGGACGCGAGGCGGTCGTACAGGTCGGCCGCAAGAAGAATCCGCGAGAAAACGTGGATCTTATCCCCCGCCTGGGCGGCGGCCTCGCCATTGCCGTGGGGAAAACCGCTGCCGTCGAAATGCTGGTGATGGTGCAGCACCGCCGAGGCGGCGGTCGCCTCGACGTCGTCGTGGATCAACTCGTAGCCGATTCGCGCGTGGCCCTCCCACGCCTCGCGCTTCGCCTTGTCCTGCGGTGGCGCGACGTCGGAGAACTCCTGCAGGTCGGACGGGAGCTTCGCCTTGCCGACGTCGTGCAGCATGCCCGCGACGCCGAGGTTCACCACCTGCTTGGCCTGATTGGCCGGCAGACGGCTCCGCTGCTGGATGACGTATTGCTCGAGCCGGAGGCCCAACGTAAGCGCGAGCTGCGCGACCGTCGTCGCGTGGGCGACGGCGTCCTTCCCGAGGTTGCCGCAGAGCATCTCAATATGGCACGGCTGACGCCCGGTATCCAGCAGCGTTGTGATCAGGTTTCGAGTTGTCTCGTAGTAGCTGGAGAACCCGGCCACGGGCCGCTCGTTCCGCTGCACGTCGACGATCGTCCGCTTGATCTGCTGATATGCGGCCTGCCGTGCAGGACTGAGTTGGACGGCGAAATGCTGGTCGAGGTCTTCGAGGCCCGGATAATCGACGTAGGCCACGCCAATCGACAGGGCGCGGAGTTGACGGATCGCTTCATCCGTGAGGATGAAACCCGGCCGCAGCAACTCGTGGGACGGCTTCTCGGGGTGCGTGACCGCCACCGCCAGCTTCATCCCCGGTTCCGCTTCCTCCACTTCGACCGCGAGCACGGCGCGTCTCCTCTCCAACCCCTCCACAAACATCCATGTGTCTGCCGTTTACCGTTTCGGCGTTCCGCGCGCCCGGCTTAAGGGCCGCACCGTTTTTGAGCACGGACTCAGAGGCGGGACGGGAAGGATGGGCCGATAATCGCCAGAGAGGGTGGTCGAGACGCCATCAAGCGGCGATTCGATCTGAACTCGCACCCCAGCAATCCACGGCGTTGCTCCTCCGGCGTTCGCTCCGCCCGCTAGCCGGTACGCTGACGACCGTACTCCAACTTCGGCAGTGATTGGCGCGAAACGGCGGGCGTAATTGGCCAGCCTCGCCCGCACGAGCAGCCGCCCGCCGCCACCCCGAGCCCGATCGCGATCATCATCTCGATCAGCGTGATCGGAACCAGGATGTTGATCAGACGCTGCGGGTCCATTGCCGACCGCAATTCAACGGGCGGCCTCTCTTGTGGTGCAGGGATCCCAGCCTGCACATCAGGAATGCAGGCTTGGAAGCCTGCGCCACAAGGCGCACACGCGGTTCAATGCGCGGCGCCGGCGAGGGCGGCCTCGCGCTTGCCGGCTTCCAGGAAGCGGGCCGCGTCGGTGGCGTTGAAGATCTGGATCAGCGTCGCGACCAGGCCCGTCCAGCCGGTCTGGTGGCTGGCGCCGACGCCCGCGCCGGTGTCGCCGTGGAAGTATTCGAAGAAGTTCAGGTAGTCGCGCCAGTGCGGGTCGGTCTGAAACTTTTCGATATTGCCGTACACGGGCCGGCGGCCGGCGTCGTCGCGGCGGAAGGTGCCGATCAGCCGGTTCGCGATCTCGTGGGCCACCTCGAAGAGGTTCATCATCTGACCCGACCCGGTCGGGCATTCGACCTTGAACGTGTCGCCGTAGTAGAGGTAGTACTGCATCAGCGCGCGGATCAGCACGGCGTTGACGGGCATCCAAACCGGCCCGCGCCAGTTGGAGTTCCCGCCGAACACGCCGGTGTCGGACTCGGCGGGCAGGTAGCTGACGCGGTACTCCTGGCCATTGACCCAGAACGTGTACGGATGGTCGCGGTGGACGCGCGACAGGGCTCGGATGCCGTGGGGGCTGAAGAACTCGTTCTCGTCCAGCATTCGCGAGAGGATGCGGCGGAGGCGCTCGGGATTGACAAGGGCCAGGATGCCACGGTCATTATGCCCGAGGTGGCCCGGCCCGGTCGGGTGAATCGACTGAAGGAGTTCGGGCATCCGGCGGAGCCGGTCGAGCAGGTGCG
Organism: Tepidisphaeraceae bacterium; assembly: GCA_036495445.1. GTDB lineage: Bacteria > Planctomycetota > Phycisphaerae > Tepidisphaerales > Tepidisphaeraceae > DASXMX01. The sequence goes on along the minus strand of DASXMX010000259.1, from coordinate 1,867 downwards.
CGGTCAGCAGCGGCACCCGCTCGCGTTGCCACGGCTCGATGACCGTCGTGGCGGCCAGCGGCAGGAGCCCGACCATCGACCGCACCTTCAGTCGGGTCGACCGGCCGTCGGGGGTTCGGAGCACGTCGTAGTAGAACCCGTCCTCCTCGTCCCACATCGTCTCGTGGCCGGTGCGGTTCATCGCGTTGCTGATCCAGAGGAACTGCTCGCCGAACTTGGCCGCCAGCATTTCATACGTGGGGTCGTATGCGGCGATCTCGACCGCCATCTCGAGCATGTTCTGGCAGAACATGGCCATCCAGGCGGTGCCGTCGGCCTGCTCGAGGTAGCCGCCGGTCGGCAGCGGCGCCGAGCGGTCGAACACGCCGATGTTGTCCAGCCCCAGGAACCCCCCTTCGAACAGGTTCTTCCCGTTGCGGTCCTTGCGATTGACCCACCAGGTGAAGTTGGCGGTCAGCTTGTTGAACGTCTTCTTGAGGAACTCGACGTCGCCCTCGCCCCGCTTCAACTGTTCCATGCGGTAGAGGAAGATGCTCGCCCAGGCGTGGACCGGCGGGTTGACGTCGGAGAAGTTCCACTCGTAGGCGGGGATCTGCCCGGTCGGGTGGAGGTAGGATTCGTTGAGCATCATCTCGAGCTGCTGCTTGGCGAAATCGGGGTCACAGCCGGCCAGCGCGATCGTGTGGAACGCCAGGTCCCACGCCGCATACAACGGGTACTCCCACTTGTCGGGCATGGAGATCACGTCGTCGTTGACCATGTGGTACCACTCGCGATTGCGGACGCGGCGCTCGCCGTCGTGCAGCGGGTTCACCTGGTGCTCGCGGAGCCAGCGGTCGGCGTCGAAGAGGTAGTACTGCTTGCTCCAGAGCATGCCGGCCAGCGCCTGCCGCATGATGTCGGCCGAGTCCCCGTCCGTGGCGGGCGGGGTGATCGCCCGGTAGAACGCATCGGCCTCGGCCCGGCGGGTTTCAAACATCTTGTCGAACCCGGCGAACGGGTCGAACTTCGCCGGCCGCACGTCCGTGAGCCGCAGGCGAATGACCGCCGCATCCTGCGGCTTGATCGTCACGCGCCGGTGGAACGCCGCCTTCGTCCCCTCCCGCTTGTCCTTGAAGCCCGGATCGGTGCCGTTGATCACGTACTCGTGGAACGCGTCCTTGACGAACGGCGTCGCGTTCGGCTGGCCCCAGAGGCGCTGCGCGTTCGTCTCGTTCTCGGTGAAGAGGATCGGCACGTCGCTGTCGATGTAGAGGAAGCGTTCCCCGAGCTCGGGATGAGCTGCCGTGATCAGCTGCACGCCGCGCGCCGCGGCCGCGGCCTTGATCGCCGGCTTGGGCGTGCCCCCCTCCCACGACCAGGTGTTGCGGAACCAGAGCGTCGGGAGCAGATCCAACTGCGCCGGCTCCGGGCCGTGATTGATGGCCGTGATCCGGATCAGGACGTCCTCGGGCGCGAGCTTGGCGTATTCGACGAAGACGTCGAAGTAGCGGTTCTCGCCGAAGATCCCGGTGTCAAGCAGTTCGTACTCCGGCTCGGTTCGCGGGCGGCCGCGGTTGGTGTAGACCAGATCGGTGTAGGGGTAGGCGCGCTGCGGGTACTTGTAGAGATACTTCATGTAGGAGTGGGTCGGCGTGGAGTCGACGTAGAAGTAGTATTCCTTGACGTCCTCGCCGTGGTTCCCTTCGGAGTTGGTCAGGCCGAAGAGCCGCTCCTTGAGGATCGGGTCTTTGCCGTTCCACAGCGCCAGCGCGAAGCAGAGCCGGGCCTTCTCGTCGGAGAAGCCGGCCAGGCCGTCCTCGCCCCAGTGGTACGCGCGGGAGCGGGCCTGGTCGTGGCTGAAGTAATCCCACGCGTTGCCGTCGGC
>DASXMX010000258.1:0-8307 GCA_036495445.1 Tepidisphaeraceae bacterium | reverse complement strand
TCGCAACCCCGCCGAAGATCTGCGTGATCGAGAAGACCGGGATCCCGCTGACCAGCAGCGCGACGATGAAAAACAATCGCGACAGCATCGACCCGAGCACGATCTGCCCGTTGGTCAGCGGCGTCGCGAGCAGGATGTCGTACGTCTGGCTGTCCTTCTCCTGCGTAATCGCCCCGGCCGTGAAGATCGGCGCCAGGAAGCAGACCAGCGCGAGCTGCACGTAGCTGAGCGTCTGGAAAAGCTGCGCGCTGCTCTTCGCCAGCGAGTCGAGGTTGCCGGCGGTGTCGCTGGACATGATCGAGAAGATCACGATCGCGACCAGCAGCCCCAGGTACCCGCAGCGCACGAACAGGTCGAACCGCCGCTTGCTCTTGGTCTGCACGACGCGGACCAGGATCGGGTTGGCGGGGATCAGACGCCAGGCGTATTCGGCAATTCCCAACATAAGGGTTCAGGGTTCAGGGTTCGGGGTTCAGGTTGGCAGGGACGCTTCGTCGCGCGCCTGAACCCTGAACCCTGAACCCTGCGCCCTCCTACTGAACCATCCCTTTGGTCAGCCGCATGAAGGCGGTTTCGAGGTTGACCTCTTCCTCGCGGAAGAGCGTCAGGCGGTAGCCGGCGCCGACCAGGCGCTGGGCGACGAAGCTGTAGTCGTTGACGCCTTCCTTGAGGGAGACGGTGAGGTACCCGTTGGTGGCGGCGACGTTCTCGATCGACGGCTCCTGGCTGAGCAGTGCGGCGGCGGGCTCCTGCTGGTCGATCGGGACGCCGACGTGTACGACCGTACCGGTCTTGGCCCGCCGGACGATGTCCGTCACCGGCCCGCTGTAGAGCAGCTCGCCCTGCTCGATGATCCCGACCTTGTTACACAGGTCGGCCAGCTCGGGCAAAATGTGGGAGCTGATCAGGATCGTCTTCTTCATTCGCTGAAGTTCCTTGAGCAGCTCGCGCATTTCGATGCGGGCCCGCGGGTCGAGGTTGCCGGCCGGCTCGTCGAGCAGCAGGACCTTGGGGTCGTGCACGAGCACGCGGGCGATGCTCAGCCGCTGCTTCATGCCGCGCGACAGGCCGTCCACCGGGGCGTCGCGCTTGTAGGCCAGGTCGGTCAGCTCCAGCACGTCGTTGACGATCTTCGTCCGGGCCGGGCCGTTGATGTTGTAGGCGGCGGCGAAGAACTCCATGTACTCCTGGACGACCATGTCCTCGTACGCGCCGAAGTAGTCGGGCACGTAGCCGATCAGCGGGCGGATCTGGCGGGACTGATACCCGACGACGTAATCGCACACCCGCGCCTCGCCCCAGGTGGGCTGCAGCAGGGTGGCCAGGATCTTGATCGTGGTGGACTTGCCCGCGCCGTTGGGGCCGATGAACCCGAAGCAGTCCCCCTCCTCGATTTCGAGGTTGAGGTTGGAGAGCGCGACGAGCGTGCCGTAGCGCTTGGTCAGGTTCACCGTCTTGATCATCGCGGCCATTCAGTTACCTCGTGCGGCTGCTTTGTGGCACAGCCGCCCCCGGCTGTGGTCCGCCGGCAGGCGGACATCGCCATTGTCATTGTGCCCGCTGCGGCGGCGCCGGCATCGTCGAGCCGACCCGTTCGAGCGGGAGGGCGAACTGGAAGAAGACGGTTCCGTCGCCTCCCACTTTGCTGCCGTTGACTTCCAGCGGGAACGGCAGCGGCTGCGCATCGGCTTGGGCGACGACGACCATCTCGCCCGCCGCGACCGCCGCCGACATATCCAGATTCCGCGCGCCCCGGCGGAGGAGCGAATACGCTTCGATCCCCGCCGCATCATCCTTCCGCGCGGGCGGGATCCGGTCGAACAGGCTCAGCGCCGGCAGCTCGAACGGGGTATGCGCCATGTCGTCCAGAATTCTACCCCCAGGCCCGCTGCCCGGCTCCAGTTTCTTGTGCCAGTAGAAGGCGAACTGCTGCGGGATGTTCCCCCAACAGGGGGTATCCCCGCCCGGCTCGGCGGTGCCGTTTTGATACGTGGCGCCCCGGAACGGGACCTGCGGCGCCTTCAGCAACTTGGCCAGATCGAGCCGCGCGTCGGCTCCCGTGCTGGGCCAGGTGGGCACGTAAATCACGTAATCGTAGTTCTGCCCGGACGGATTGTGGAACGCGATGTAGACGTTCCGCAGGTTCAGGCCGGTCAGGTTGTCGAGCGTCCCCGTGAGCATGTCCTTGGGATTGGCGTCGAGGATGAGCTGCACGCCATTGCCGCGGACCGTCTTGCTGGTGTCGCCGGCCCACTGGGCTTGGAGTTTCTTCAGCGTGCTGCGGAATGGGACGCTGATCGAGACGCCTTCGGCGCTGGCGGTATCGGGAACCGGGACTTGGTAGTCGAGATTGGCCGGGAAATCGTTCTCGCCGGAGATTGGCGTGACCTCCATCGGGGAGACGTAGCTGACGAACTGGTTCGAAGTATCCGTCAGCGCGACCTGCTGGTCGCCATCGCGCGGGATGTAGAGGCCGACCTTGCTGAACGCGATGGCCGGCTGCGCCGCCTGCCCGCCGGCGAAGCGGACGTCGGTCGCGTGGTGGATTTCCGGGCTGCCGCGCAGGACCACGCGGACGACGACCACCGTGAGCAGCGTCGCCGCGAGGGCCGCGGCGCCGAAGGCGGTCCAGCTCAGTTCCTTGCGTTTCTTGTTGGCCAACACCAAATACGATCCCGGCCCGGCGACGAGCCAATAGACGATGAAGAACAGGATTGCCAATGCGATCAGGCCCGTGCCTTTTGACGTGAATTCCACGCCTTTGTTCAGGGCGGGGCCGATGTCCGTGTATGAACTGGAGATCCCGTCCTGCCCATAGGCGGTCTCATCGCCGACGGTGTGATCGTTCGCCAGATGGGTGTCGTTGCTCCATCCGAAAATGTGGTCCCACACGTAGGGCCACCCTTGCGTGTTCGGGCCGGTCAGGGCGGGGTTGCCCAAGTCCTGGGCGACCCACGTGACGCACCCGAGTCCGTAGGGGATGCGGGCGAGGTAAGGCGTCTGGTCTTTGCCCTCCTTGTCCCAGGCGATCCAGTCGGCCGTGTCCACGATGGAACTGGGCCGCGTGGTGGCGCGGGCGACCGGGAATTTGCCCTTCAGGTTCCAGATCTGCGGCGGCCACTCGCCGGCCTTTCTGGCCGCATACGACACCAGCGGCTGGAGATCGTCTTTGCCCTGCACGTCCCGGTCCTGAACGGTCACCTTCCAACTACCGTTTTCCTTCCATTCGATCGGGAGCATGTCCGCGAACGGCTCGATCTTCTGCCGCTCGGCGTCATTCGGCGGCTGGCAGACGATCAGCGTGCCGCCCTGGCGGATGTATTGCTGGAGCGCGGTGAGCTGCTTCGATCCCTCTTCACTGAGAACGTGGGCATCGCCACTGAGCCAGAGGACGGCATCGACCGCTTCATAGGCCAGCGCGCTCTGCGGCAACCCCGCGGGCCGGACCAGCACCGGTTGCGGCTTTTCGACCAGCCCGAGCGCCTTGTCATATGCGATTTCGGAGAATGCCGGTCGGCTGCTGCCGTCAGAAACGACCAGCACCAGTTTGCTCGCCTTGCCGACGCCGAAGCCCAGGTTCGGCTGCGCCTCGAGGCTCTGGATGGGACTGGTGATCGGAAGCTGGATGATCTGCCGGGTGCCGTCCTTGGTGGTCAGATAAACCCGCAGGCGGTCCTGAAGGTCGCGGACCGATCCGTCCGGCAGCCCGCCCTGGATGGGCTCGGGCAGGAAGCACAACTCCCACCGCTGCGTCGCCTGGCCGTTGAGCGTGATCCCGTCCTTGGCGTAAATCACGTGGTCGAAGTCGAGATCCCGCTGGTGGATCTCGATCCGGTACTCGGCCGGCTCGCTGATCTGGGACTGAAGGCGCACGACCATCGGGGTCCAGCATTGCGGGCGATACCACCCGTTGCCGAACCCGATGCTTTCCACCTCTCCCCGCACCTGGCCAAAACCGATCGCCGATGACAGTGCAAGGAGCAGCAACCCCGCCAGGAGAGAACGCATTAGCAATGAATGTAAGTAGAGGGTTCGGGAAGGTCAATTCCGTGGTGCCTCATCGCGGCGACAAATGAACGACCCGCACGTCATAAGGCGTGCAGGTCATTTCGAACCCGTCCCCGTCGGTTTGAAACATCCCCGCCCCGGCCGCTTCGAACCGCTGTTCCGCCGCAAAGCCTTTGCAACGGATCCGGGCTCGAACGGGCGCGGCATCAATGTTGACGATGAGCATGACGCTCCCGCCGGCCGGGTCGCGTTTCAGCAGTGTGCGGATGGGGTCCGGGGTGATGGATGGCCACGTGTCGTCGAGCGCCACGTCGTAGTGGGTCTTCTCCGTGGGCGAGAGCAGCGCCGGCCGCAACGACTCGATCTCCTTGTTGATCGTCACGGATTCGTCCCACAACTCGCGCGACATGCGGAGTTGCTCCGCGGTTGCGACCAGATTTGCTCCGTAGCTGGCCCGCGGCGTCGGCGCCATCCCGACGACCGAGCCGAAGCGGGTCACGTGCGAGTCGAGCGCGAAGTACATGATCCCCGTCGCGCCGTGGACGATCGCGGTGTAAACCATGCAACGCAGTTGCCGCGTCGACGGCATCGTGAACGGCCACGTCGGTCCCAGGCCCTCGAACGCCTGGAGGCAAACCCATACCGGCTTGGCCTCCTTGACCGATCGGGCGGCCAGCGTGACGCTTTCGGGCAGCCCGATGGGGAAGCTGAGCGATGGGTGGTGCTGGTTGATCGGATAGTCGTCGTGCGCCGAGACGTCGCCGGCCGTGTTCCACTTGATCCACCATGGGACGAGCGGGCCGCTGACGAGCGGGACGTCCAGTGCAAAGACCGGACGGCCCGGGTCGATCGCCCGGATCTGCTCGCGGCGATGCACGAACGCCGCGAAATGACTCTCCATCTGCGGCCCCTGGTCGTTGCTCGTGGGCTCCTCGTCCAGGTACCAGCCCAGCACGGCGGGATTATGGGCCAGCGCCTTCACAATCTCGTCGGACGGTTGGTGAATGATCAACTGCACCTTGGCCTTCTCCGCTGCCTCGGCCAGTGCCCGCGGGTCCTGCCCCTCGTACGGCATGCACGCGTTGAACCCCGCGGCGGCATCGTCCTTGAGCTCGTAGCGAATCCCCCCGTGCTCGCCCTGCAACGCGTGATAGAGCACGAGCGGAAAGAAGGACCGATCGGCGTCAAACCGCTCCATGGGACGGCCCGTCCGGTCCGTGTGCGGCACGTGATCCTGGTAAACCGTCTGCACCGCCGCCGGGTGCGGCTTCCACGCCGCATAGGTGCCGACCGGTGACAGGAGGATGGCCATCGCCACGGCTGCCAAACGTCCAAACATGATGATGCTCCGTCGCGGGAATGCCTACGGCCCAATACACCGCGACGGGCAGGTCGTCGCAAGCGGGTTGGCCCGTAATTCTGTCAAGCGACTGTTACGCGTTCGCGGCGGTTCCTCGTGACACGGGTTTTTAACCCGTGCAGAGACGCTTGATGCGCCGCGACGCGATCGCCTTCCGAATGAGCGCCGCTTGCACGGGTTGGAAAGTGCGTGTCACGGGGGCGGGGATCAGCGAATGCGATCGGAAATCACGTATTCCACCCAGTGCGCCTTGGCCGGCGAGGGGATCTCAAGCCGCTCGGCGAGGCGGGCGATCACGCGCTCGGGAACGGGATGTTCACGCTGGCGGTTCCGGGCGAACATCTCCTGCCACGAGGGAGCTTCGACGTAGACGATTCGAACCGTCGCGCCGTAGTTGGCGAAGAGGGCGACCAAGCCGGATCGCATGTCCTTCGTCGTGTTCGTGGCGTCCCAGACGAACGACTGCCGCTGGCGCAGATACGACCGGGCCAACTCCCTCGCCTCGTCCACGACCACGGATTGGTTCTCGGCGCCATCGATGTCCAATCGTTCGCGAATGGCGTCCAGGCGGATCACCGGCCGGTCGCCCGCGATCTGCCGTGCGATGGTCGATTTCCCGCTGCCGGGCAAGCCGCTCATCAATACGACTTCAAACCCTTGCTCGTCGCGGTAAGGGACATAATCCAGTGGCTTGCGGCCGACGCAGTACATGAACCGGTGGTGCTCGTGCTCGAACCGCCTCGCCTCCGTCAGGCATTCCAGTTCCGCGGCGTAATCCGTGAACGTCCGAACCGAGTCGATCAGCTCATGCTTCCCCGCGCACTGTCGGCCCAGCACGTCCGCCATCGCCAACAGCGCGACGTCAGCCAGACCTACCTCCAGGCTCGCAAGGATCAGCGCGCGCCGCGGATCCGGCTTGTCCATGAACCGCAGCGGCAGGCCATGGTAGCGGACCAGCTTCGCGATCCGCTCCCGCTCATAGAACCCCGGGACACCTCCGGCCGTGCCGGTCCAGAGCAGATGGCGGGCCATTCCTTCGCCGACCTTCGCGTGCTTGGGGCTCGTCCAGCGGCCGTCCTCGACCCGTGTGCACGCCGGCTTGGCGACATCGTGCAGCAGCGCGGCCGCGAACAGGACGTGCCGGTCGGAGTGCGGCAGGGCACGCCACGTGTCCATCGCCGCCATCGCCTCGGCGACCATTCGCGTGTGGATGAACACGTCCCCCTCGGCGTGCCACTCCGGTTCCTGCTGCACGCCAGTCATCGACGCGATCCACGGGAAGCGCGCGATCGATTCCCAATCGACACGGAAATCGGGCGGGCTTGGGGTGTGTTCGAATGCGCAGCTCATGGCCCATTCCCGCCGCTTTCGGAAAAGAGATCGACGCCCGCCGCCAGCCGATTGGGGACCGGCGGAAGGTTATCGTGATGCTCGTCGTTCGACACGATCCGGCTCACGAAGTCGTGCCGGACGAACTTGCACCGGCCCCGAACGATCCCGTCCTCCTCCCACTTGATATACAGCCCCTCCATCAGGTCCGACGGATCCGTGTGCCGCCAGACCAGATCCCAGTCGTATCCCAGGCTCTCAACGTCGTCCCGAAGCGACTGACGCCAAGGCGCGGTCTTGAAACGTGAGGGTCCGATGAAATCCTCGAACCGCATCTCCCGCGTCCACACGCCGGACCAGAGCACGGTGACGGGCGCGTAGGGCAATCCGTTCAGCAGCGCCCGCCGGCTCGGCGTGTCGAGGAAGACGTGGCGCCCTTTGTCGAAGACGTCGAACTCCGCCCAGTAGTGCGGGAGGGCATCGTAGTAGACGGTGTGCTTCTTGTAGAGCCATTCGCCGTCGGCGACGTACCGGTCCTCCAGCGCGATGTGAAACAGGTCGGCCCTGGTCGCCGCCCATTGTTTGAACAACGTGAACTGCGCCTCCCGCGGCCCGCCGGTCAGGAAATGGCCGCGGCTCTGCATGTATAGCTTCCCCTCGGCATCAAAGCTGATCCCGCTGTTTGCCCCGTCCTGCTTCCCTTCGATCACCAGATACTTGCCGCAAAGTTCGCGCAAGGGGACCTGCTCAAGGTCTTCATCCCCGGGTTGCAGCCGGGAGCCTTGGACGTGGCGGGTTCGAGGATATTTCAAAAGGTCCATCGCGCTAGAATGTAGACGATGACCGGATGGGAGAATCTGCAGCGGCGAATTACATCGTGCACGCGATGCCCACGATTGCGGGAATACTGCCAGAACGTAGCGATCGAGAAGCGGGCGGCGTTCCGAAACGAAACGTATTGGGGCAAGCCGTTGCCCAATTTGGGCGATCCGAACGGACGGCTCCTGATCGTCGGCCTCGCCCCCGCCGCCCACGGCGGGAACCGCACGGGCCGCATGTTCACCGGCGACCGCTCGGGCGACTTCCTCTTTCACGCCCTCCGCGACACCGGCTTCGCCTCGCAGCCCACGTCCGTCCGCCTGGGCGACGGGCTGGAACTGATCGACCTGGCGATCACCGCGATCGCCCACTGCGCCCCGCCGGCGAATAAGCCGCTGCCGATCGAAGTCGTGAACTGCTCGGTCCATTTCAAGCGGACGGTCGACTTGATGCCGAACCTGCGGGGCATGGTGGCGCTCGGGAAGATCGCGTTCGACGGATGCCTGCGACTCTACCGCTCCCGCGGATGGCTGCCACCGGGGCCGAGGCCCCAATTCGGGCATCGCGTGCTGCACCGATTCCCGCACGCGCCGTTCCTGCTCGGCTGCTTCCACCCGAGCCAGCAGAACACGTTCACGGGCAAGCTGACGCCCGCGATGATTCTCGATGTTTTTTCGACGGCGCGACGGTTGGTGGAAGACGGGAGCTGATATTCTGTTTCCGCCGCTTGCGGCTTCGCGAACGAAGGGCCGTCCACCGGAAGGATCCCTCCGGAGAACGCCTCTTCGTTT
>DASXMX010000257.1:0-8080 GCA_036495445.1 Tepidisphaeraceae bacterium | reverse complement strand
GCGCGGATCGCGACCGGCGAGTGGGACCGCGCTCTGGTCGGCGCTGCCGAGGAATTCTCGCCGACGGTGAACGACGCCCATGCCCGATGCGAGTCGTCGATCGCCCGCGGCGCCGTGATCGGCTCCGGCGCGGTGACGTTCCTGCTTGAAAGCCGGGCCTCCATCGACTCCCGCGGCGGCCGGGCGCGCGGGCGAGTGACGGCGGGAGTAAGCCGGATGGCGCAGGGGGCGGCGAGGCTTGCGCGTGCCAGTCGGGACGCCGCCCGGGAAATTGGCGCGTCCGAGGCTTCGATCGAATCCGCCCTTGTCCCCGGCCGACTTCGGTTGATCGCAGAATGTTTCAGCGTCGGCCCGATGGCCGAGCTCGCGGCGGCGCTGCTGACCGGCCGCGCGCGGAATGGCGCCGGATTGGCCTCCGGCGCGCCGATCGGCGCAGTCGCGACCGATTCGGTGGGAATCGTCGCGGGCATCGCCATCGAGCCGATGGGCCTTTGATGTGGCCCGTGTGTCCCCTGCGGAAGCCTTGTCCAAGGGATTCCGCAGCCTTAAAGTGGGATATCTTGTGATCCTGCCCGCCCGACCGCATTTGTTCGACTCCCCCGCTGCTGAACGAGCTGACGCCCGCGCCGTGCCGCCGGCATGGGTGAAGGAACTTGTCGGACGCGCGCCATCGGGGCGGGCATTCGAACGGGTTGCCGTCGTTCGGACGCGAGACTTTTTGTTGGCCAGTGTGCGAATCGCCGGGGCAGCGGAAACGGACGGCGCGGAGTTGGAGGCCGCAGCGGCTCAGGCTTACCAGATGCTCGCGGGCTCGATTCGGGAAACGTCTCCGTGGCACCCGGTGCGGATCTGGAACTTCGTGCCGCGAATCCTCGATGACGGCGGCGACGAGATGGACCGGTACATGCGGTTCAACGCGGGGCGCTACCGGGCCTTCATGAAATGGTTCGGCGGCGCGCAGGGGTTCGACCGCATGCTGCCGACGGCGTCGGCGGTTGGGCATGGGGGCGCGGACCTGATCGTCCACCTCCTGGCGGCCCGACAACCCGGAACCGGAGTAAGCAACCCGCGACAGGTTTCGCCGCACCGATATTCAAAACGGTTTGGCCCGCTGCCCCCCTGCTTCGCCCGGGCGACGCGGGTCAAGGTGCCCGGCGGCCACGAGATGCTCCTGGCCGGGGGGACCGCCAGCATTCGAGGCGAGGAGTCGATGCACGTCGGCGACCTGCGGCGCCAACTGGCTGAGACGTTCGAGAACCTGGCCACCTTGGTGACCAGCGCGTTCGGGCCCGTCGATCGGCCGCTCGAACACTATCGCACGTTGCGGGTCTATTACGTCCGCGAGGGGGATCTGCCCGAGATCCGAGATGCGGTCATCCACGCGATGCCGGGCCTCGACGTTATCGAACGGATGCCGGCCACGCTGTGCCGCGGCGATCTGTTAGTCGAAATCGAAGGCTCGGCCGAGCTGCGATAATCGCGCAACCAACTTTTCTTAGATTTTCGGGCGTTGACCGGGAGTTCACGGTTGAGAAGCACGGCACGCCGGTTATACTGAATGTTGTTCGGCCGCTGGGGTTTGGAGCAGGCTTCACGGTCCGACGGACACGCACGCCTTTCGTTCGATGCCGCGTCGGACGCGCAATTCGGCAGATTTGAGTCTTGGCGGCCCGACGTATCGGAGGCTGCGCCCATGAAAACATTGACGGACGCCACGCTGCTGGTCGTCAGCGGGCCGCGCGGGGCTTACTTCGCGATCCTCGATAACGAGTCCGGCACGGTGCTGACCGAGCGGACCGAGCACGCCGCCGCGGCGCTGGCGAACGAGAAGGACATGGTGATCGTCGACCGCCGAGAGATCGGCCACGCCGAGCTGCTGCGGATGATGGCGGCGCGGTACGACCGGATGGACGACAAGCCGGCCGCGGATCAACCGGCGGACGGGAGCGAGCCGGCCAAGCCGGCCCCGACGATGGGACTTGCCGGTGCGGCGCGGAACTGGCTAGGGCAGGAGGTGGAGCGGACGAGGGAGGCGTAAGTCACGTCGTGCAGCCGGCAGGCATGCTGCCGGCTAAACCTGTGCGGGGGATGTCCGCCCGGGCGCGTCCCCTATTCTTTCGTCCCAGGCGACAGGTTTTTCAGCCCCAGCCATTGTCCGAAAACCGGCACCAGGCGGTCGACCGGTGCCTTGTACCGCGTCGTCATCGCCTCATCCCACGAGAGCCCGTCCTTGATGCCGTTGATGAAATCGACGTAGTTCTTTTTCCCGGCAGTAATCATGAACTCGCAAAGCATCTGGGCCACGGGGTATTGCCATCCCTGAATGTGCTCGGCGGTGAAGAAATCCTCCATCGAGTTGCGGTGCTGCTGCAACGCCTCGCGGGCGGCGGTCTTCACCTGGTCGCGATGGCCGCGTTGGGGAACGAGGTCGGTCGCGATGACCTCGGCCAATCCCTCGTTCGCCCACGACGGCACGAACACCTTGCTGCGATATCGGTGGACGAACCCGTGCGTCGATTCGTGCACCAGCACGTGGGCGAACTGCATCTCGTCCGGCTGGCGGTAGAAGGCGATGAAGTCGAGCCCGTTGCTGACGCTGTGGCACATGCCGGCGGTCCCCTTCGCCGGGGTGTGTGCGATTTCCGATTCGAACCTCAGGTAGTCTTCCGGTTTGGAGAAAACGAAGACCAGTCCCTTGCCCCGCCAGATGTTTTTGCCGCCGGGCACGCCGAAGGTCTCGCAGAGCCGGGCGTACATCCGGTCGAGCAGGCCGGACCAGTTCTTCCCCTCCCTGGCGGACAGGTCGGTGTAGAAGAGGAAATACTTGGTTTCGTAAAGCTGCAACGGCCGGTGGAGCTTGGCCTGAGCCTCGTCGGCCATCTTCTTGAGCAGTTTGACGGATTGCTCCTGCTCGTCGTCGGTGAGTTCGGGCCAGGCGAGGTCGGCCGGAGGCGGGGGAACGCCGGTCGTGGTCGTCTTGGTCGATTTGCCCGAACTTGCCGCGTGGTCGTAAGACGTCGGCGCGGCAAGGAGCGCACCGCCGCAGAGAACGACCGCCAGCGCGGCGAAGGCCAGTCCCCGGTTCGTCATAAGCATGCCCACCTGATCAGAGTATGTGCCGGGAATGATAACGGAGCGGGCGGGGGAATGCACCCCGAATGTGCTCGCCCCTGATTGATCCCAATCGCCTACGATTGTCCCTGATGAGCGAATTGTGGACCGAACTTTCCGAAGCCGCGCACGCCCCCCTCTCGCCCGAGCAACACGAACAGCTATCTCGTTACCTGGACCTGCTGTTCGAGGCGAACCGGACGATGAACCTGACGCGGATCGTCGACCGCCCGTCGGCCGAGGTGCAGCACGTGGGTGACGCGCTGACTGTGCTGCGGTATTTGCCCCCGGGCGAAGCGCGCGTCGCCGACGTCGGCAGCGGCGGCGGCGTGCCGGGGATCCCGCTGGCGATCGCCCGGCCGGACGCGCAGTTCCTCCTGCTGGAATCGACGAAGAAGAAAGCCGCATTCCTTCAACGCGCGGTGGTGGAGTTGGGCCTGACGAACGTGCGCGTTTCCGATGCACGCGCAGAGGATGCCGGTCGGGATCGGAACCTGCGCGAGTCGTTCGACGCAGTGGTGGCGCGGGCGGTCGGGGCGATGGACTGGCTGGCCGAGTGGTGCCTGCCGCTGCTGAAAAGAGGGGGCGTGATGCTCGCAATGAAAGGCCCCAAGGCGGCGGAGGAACTGCCGCTGGCGGAGCACGCGATCAAAATCCTGGGCGGCAGCAGCCCCGACGTGCATCCGGCGGATCTGCCTGGCGCGCGACACCACGTCATCGTAGAGATCAGGAAAACCGGAAAAACGCCCTCCACCTACCCCCGCGCTGCAACCGCCAGCGGCGGCAAGCCCTTGCGGTAACTTGCTGGAAAAATGTGACTCTGCTAATATATTGTTAATGATGGGCTTGCCTTCCGGTCGCATGTAACCCGATAGAAGTGAAGGGGATTGGGGGAACTCCGATCTCCAAGGCTATAAAAGTTCTGGTTTTACCGATCCCCCGCCAACTGATGGACGTGGCTATAATGGAACGAAGGTTGTTGCAACCGCGCGCGGAGAAGTAAGGGGAACCACCGGGCTAGTGGACCGCGTTGTGCACCGCCCTAAGGCTGGTGGCCCGCGCATCGCGCTGGGAGTTGGGATCCTATGCTCGTTTTGTCCCGCCAGAAAGACCAGACGATCATGATCGGTGACGACATTGAAGTCACCGTCGTGGACATCCGCGGCGACAAGGTGCGGCTGGGGATCAACGCGCCACGCACGATCACCGTGCATCGCAAGGAAGTCTACGACCTGCTGAAAAGAGAGGGGCAGCAGGCTGGCGGGAAAGGGGCTGGGCACGAGGCCACTGCGCCGTCTTCGCCCCCGCCCGCCCAAGGCGAAAACAGCCACGACCCATTCCTCCGCGAGGCGATCGACGAGGCCCGCCGCGGCCTGGCCGACGGCGGGCTGCCGATCGGATCGGTGCTGGTGCGCAACGGGAAGGTCATCGGCCGCGGGCACAACCGCCGGGTGCAGAAGGGGGACCCGATGGCCCACGCCGAGATCGACTGCCTGACCAACGCCGGGCGGCAGAAGAGCTACAAGGACACCATCCTCTACTCGACCCTCATGCCCTGCTTTCTCTGCAGCGGCGCCATCGTGCAGTTCGGCATCCCGCGGATCGTCGTCGGCGAATCCGTTAACTTCCCCGGCGCGCCCGGCTTCCTTCGCCATCAGGGCGTCCACTGCGTCGACCTGCATGACGCCGAATGCATCCAGATGATGGGCGAGTTCATCAAGGCCCATCCGGATTTGTGGCATGAGGATATTGGGAAGTAAGTTCGTGAAACGTGAAGAGTGAAACGTGACGGGGCGTGTCCTTGTCACGTTTCACTCTTCACGTTCCACGGCTCCCGTCGCGTGGTATGATCCGTCTTCGTGAATGGGGTTCCATCGCATACCGGGCCGATCCTCGACTACGCCAGCCCGCGCCGGCACGGGAAGGTGCGTCTCCCGTCCAATAGCCGATTGGACGCCCGCGATGGGCCCGACGGCGTGGTGGTGACCGAATGGCTCGAAGCCAAAGCCAGCGCGATCGGGGCGATCGCCGGGGCGGTCCTCACACTCCTTCTGCTTCTGCACTCCTGCTTTCCGCTGGCCCAGGGACGCATGGAACTGGGTGATTGGCTCATCCTCAAAGGCACGCCGGTCGTGGTCGCGATCGTCGAGGTCGTCGTGCTGCTGTTGGTCATTAACAACACCTGGCGGCGGACGGTGCTCGAAGCCCGGCGCGACGCCGTGCTGTTGCGGTTCACCGCCCCGTTTGGGGACCGCCGGTACGAATGGGGCGCCAGCGAGGTGGAGGACATCCGGATGGAGTTGACAACATCCGCCGCCGAACGCAATTCGTTGGGGGAGTTGGAAATCCATCTGGCAGGATTACCGCTGGTGAAGCTATTCACCGATCATCCTGCCCTGGAACTCGAGGCGCTCGCCGCGCGCCTGCGCCATGCGGTGGGACTTGCACGATGAAGGGAAAAGAATCGGTCCGCGAATTGACGCGCGAATGAACGCGAATAGGAAAACCGGCCTCGTCACAGGAGATCTGAGCCATGGGCCTCGCACAACGACTTCGGGAACTGAACATCGAGCTGCCGGCGGTGCCCGGGCCGTTCGGGGCGTACGTGCCGGCGAAGCGCGTGGGAAATCTGGTGTGCGTCGCCGGGCAGTTGCCGATGAAAGAGGGCAAGCTGCTGGCCAGCGGCCAGGTGCCGAGCCGGTGCACGATCGACGCGGCCCGGGCGGCGGCCCGGCAGTGCGTCATCAACGCGCTGGCCGCGGTAAACGCGATCGAGGGATCGGTCGATCATCTCATTGGCGTCGTCCGCGTCGGGGCGTTCGTCAGCTCGGACGACGGGTTCACCGAGCAGCCGAAGGTCGCCAACGGGGCCAGCGAGTTCCTGCTGGAATTGTTCGGCGACGCCGGGAAGCACGTCCGCGCGGCCGTCGGCGTCAACACGCTGCCGCTGGACGCGGCAGTGGAGGTCGAGTTCTTGTTCAGTGCTGAGTAACGAGGACTGAGGACTGAGTAGCGCCCCGTCCAGGCCACAGCGCTCAGTCCTGTTTTCCTTTCGACATGCGAGCCGGCGGATTGCTATAGTCCCGCAACCTTCGAACCGGAGGCGCAACAAGCCCGACGATGATCCGACCCGCCACGATCCATGACGTGCCGCGCATCGCGGAAGTAATCAACAGCCATGCCGAGCTGGGAAAGATGCTGTTTAAGAGCTACGCCCAGCTCTACGAGGACCTGCGCGACTTCGGCGTCTACGAGGCCGACGGGCAGGTCGTCGGGTGCGTGGCGCTGACCATCATCTGGGCCGACCTGGCGGAGATCCGCTCGCTGGCAGTGGATGACGAGTTCCGCGGCAAGGGGATCGGCACTCAACTCATCGCATGGGCGGTCGAGGAGGCCCGCCGGCTGGGCATCCGGCGGCTGATGGCCCTCACCTACGAGCAGCGGTTCTTCGGCAAGCTCGGGTTTGAGGTCGTCACCAAGGAGGCGCTGCCGCTGAAAGTCTGGAGCGACTGCGTCCGCTGCCCGAAGCGCGACGGGTGCGACGAGATCGCGGTCGTCCGCGTACTGCAGGATGTGGAAGCCCCCGCCCTGCCCTCCGCCACGCCGACCCCTCGCGGCGTGAGCATTCCGGTGCTGGAGTCCGTTGAAGATTAGCTATCTTCACACCCCCAATAGTTGGGCCTGCCCGTTCCAGTAATACAGATTACCCATATTTCCGTGTCGGGCGAAAAATCGGCGATTCGCCGGGCAAAAAACGACGAAACGCGCGTTCCTGGCCGATTTTAGGGACGGGTATTATTCCCCCGATCCTTTCAGAGGATAGGGTGCAATCGGCTGACCTGGAACAACCCGGGCCCAAGTCGTGTCACGTCTTGGTGGTGGAGGACGATTCCTCGAGCCGCCGGGCGCTGACGCTGCTGCTGAAGCTGCGCGGATTCCATGCGAGCTATGCGACGACGCAGGCCGAGGCACTGCGATGCCTGGCGGAGCATCCGCTGTGCGTGCTGCTCGACCTGATGCTGCCGGACGGAAACGGGGCGGAAGTGCTGGCCCATATCCGAAGACACCGTCTGCCGATCCGCGTCGCGGTGACCAGCGGCGCCGCCAATTGGGAATCCCTCCTCGACGGCGTCCGCCCCGACGCCTACTTCGCCAAGCCGCTCGATTTCGAGGGGCTGGTGCGCTGGATCACGACGGATTGCATTGAGACGGTCGCGAAGTGATCCACAACGGACCGGAGCGGGCGCACCCCTTCATCGATCCCGCATCGAATCCAACGTCTTCTTCTCTTCGTGTCCGTTCGTGTGACTTCGTGGACGCTTTCCGCTTGTTGATCGTTTTGTGGATTCTGGTACGTTGCGTGGATGATCCACGAGAATCTGTCGCAGGCGATCGAGACCCTCTCTGCCCGGATCATCGCGATCCGGGACTCTCTTTGACTACCCCACCAAAGTCGCACGCCGCAAGGAGCTCGAGGCTCGCATGGGCGAGGGGAGCTTCTGGGATAATCCCGCGGCGGCCAAAATCGTCGTTTCCGAGCTGAAGGTCATCAAGGCTGCGATCGATCCCGTCGAGGCGCTCCTGGGCGGCGTTGAGGACGTGCGCGCGCTCTGCCAACTGGGCGAAGAGGCCGGCGACGCCGACACGCTCGACGAGGCCGACCGCACGCTCGCCGACCTGGAGCGGAAAGCCGAACAGGTCGAGCTGCAGGCGCTGCTCGACGGGCCGAACGACCCGAAGAACTGCTTCTTCACAATCCAGGCCGGGGCCGGCGGGACCGAGGCCCAGGACTGGGCCGAAATGCTCCTGCGGATGTACCTCTATTACTTTGAAAAACGCGGCTGGGACATCAGCGAAGTCGACCGCCAGTATGGTGAACAAGCCGGCATCAAGAGCGTGACGCTCCACGTGAAAGGCCCATACACCTTCGGGTACCTGCGAAACGAAGCCGGCGTCCACCGGCTCGTCC
>DASXMX010000256.1:0-3478 GCA_036495445.1 Tepidisphaeraceae bacterium | reverse complement strand
GACGGTCGCACGTTCGAGTCGTGCCGGGTGCGTTTCCCTCCCTGCCCGACTCAGACGTTGAACAGGAAGTGCACGATGTCCCCGTCGTGCATCACGTAACTCTTGCCCTCGGCTCGGAGCCTGCCCGCGGCCTTGATCGCGGCTTCGGTCTTGTGCTGCTTGAGGTCGTCCAGCGTGTAGATCTCTGCGCGGATGAACCCGCGCTCGAAGTCGGTGTGAATGACGCCCGCCGCCTGGGGGGCCGTGGCGCCGACCGGGATCTCCCACGCCCGGATCTCCTTCGGCCCGGCGGTGAAGTAGCTTTGCAACCCCAGCAGCCAGTATGCCTCGCGGGCCAGCGTCGCCAGGGCCGGTTCCTTCAGGCCCATGCTCTGGAGCATCTCCTGCCGGTCGGCCTCATCGAGTTCGGCCAGCTCGGCTTCGAGCTTGCCGCAAACCGGGACGACCACGCCGCCTTCCTGCGTCGCCCGCTCACGAACCTTCTGGACCAGCGGGCCTTCGCCGTGCAGGTCGTTCTCGTCGACGTTGGCGACGTACAGCACCTTCTTGGCGGTGATCAGCCCCAGGCTCTTAACCTGCTTCTGCTCGTCCGGCGTAAACTCGAGCTGCCGGACCGGCATGCCCTCGTTCAGGTGTACCTTGGCCTTGCGGAGGATCTCGGCCCGGGCCGCGGCCTCCTTGTCGCCGCTCCGCGCGACGCGCTCGGCCTTGTCCAGCGAGCCCGTCACCGTCTCCAGATCGGCCAGGATCAGCTCCGTGTCGATCGTCTCGATGTCGCGGATCGGGTCGACCGTGCCTTCGACATGGAGGACGTCGCCGCCTTCGAAACAGCGGACCACGTGCAGGATTGCGTCCACTTCACGGATGTGGCTCAGGAACTTATTCCCCAGCCCCTCGCCCGTGCTCGCCCCGCGGACGATGCCCGCGATATCGACCACGCGCAGCGCCGCCGGGATGATTTTCTCGGTCTTAATGAACTGGTTGATGACCTTGAGCCGCTCGTCCGGCACGGCGACGACGCCGACGTTCGGCTCGATCGTGGCGAACGGATAGTTCGCCGCCAGCGCGCCCGCGGCGGTCAGGGCGTTGAACAGGGTGCTCTTGCCGACGTTCGGCAAACCGACGATTCCGACTTCCAGCGACATAGGGCGGGTACTATAGCGAAACCACTGCCCGCGGCACAGGTGCGGCGAACGCGCGACGGGAGGGCGAGGCGGGCGAGGCTCCCGCCGAGCCGGGCTTTTCCGTCGCGGGAGGATTCGGCTCGGCAGGAGCCTCGCCCTCCCATGCGACCTCTCGCCATCTCGAACCGCGGTATAGTTGGGCACGATGATCACCGTCCCCTGTAGTTGCGGTTGCGCGGTCGAAATCCCGGACGACAACGCGCGCGAACCCGTCGCATGTCCCGAATGCCAGCGCGTCGTGCGCCCGGTTGGGTCCGGTCCGACCGAGGACGTTGTTGCGCCGATGGGTCGCCTCACGATCGCCGAAGGCCCTGACCGGGTCGGCGAGCAACTCATTCTGACCGGGCGGGAGCCGATCGGAATCGGCTCGTCGGCGGAGAATGCGATTGTGTTGTCGAATGATGACGTTCCACCCCAAGCCGCTCGGTTGGTCCCCATCGGGAACGACTGGCGCCTCGACGACCTCTCCGGTGCCGGTCTCTTCGTCAACGACGAAGTCACGTCCGCCCGCGACCTGCAGACCGGCGACGTCGTGCGGATCGGCCCGTACGAACTCGAATACACCGGGGCGGCGCAGCATGCGGTCGCGGCTGCCGCGCCCGAGCGGTCGGCCGCAGTCGGCCTCGCCCAATCGTTCTCCACCCCACCACCCAGCCAACAGGCGCGAATCAACTGCCCGTCCTGCGGCCAGGCGCTGCCGCTAGGGGCGAAGCTCTGCGTCGATTGCGGCATCGACCTACAGACCGGCCGCCGGCTGTTGACGTCGCAAGAGGTCGATGAAAACACGCTGTACGCCCGGGCGGACACAGCGATCCGGGTCGTAAGTTGGATTCTGCCGTTCGGCGTCTATCCCATCGCGTCCGAAGGGCTCGGCTCCAGGAAACCGTTCGTCACGTGGCTGATCGCGCTGGCGACCGTCGTCCTCAGCCTCTCGTTCTTGTCACGCAACTTGGGCGTGCCGGCTGAAGAGCGAAATGATCGGGCCCTGGTGTTGTGGGTTGAAGGAACGTCAGCGGAGACATCGGCAGTTCATCCCTCCGGCAAGCCAGCACCGGCTGGCACGTTTCATCCGTCGCAGGTCATCACGTACGCCTTCCTGCACGACAGCCTGCTCGTATTGATCGTGAACGCGGCATTCCTGCTCGTGCTGGGATCCCGCGTCAACGCGCTAATCGGAAACGTCCGCACCGCGATCGTCTACCCACTGCTGGTCGTCGTTATGGCGCTGGTTTACCTAGGGGTCGGCTCACACGACCGGCCGCAGGGAATCAGCGGAGCATCCGGCGCGGTGATGGGCCTCGCGGGGATATACCTTGTCCTCTTCCCCATCCACCGCGTCCACATGGCCGCCTGGGTGCGGACGGGGCCCTCCACGGGATTTCGCCTGGCCCACAACGTCTTCGCCGTTGGCGGCGTCTGGGTCGTCGTGATCTGCATGGCGGTCGATGCGCTGATGACGCTGCTCGACAACCCCTATCACGCGACCGCCTGGGCGCACTTTTTGGGCCTGCC
This sequence comes from Tepidisphaeraceae bacterium, assembly GCA_036495445.1. Taxonomy (GTDB): domain Bacteria; phylum Planctomycetota; class Phycisphaerae; order Tepidisphaerales; family Tepidisphaeraceae; genus DASXMX01. The sequence goes on along the minus strand of DASXMX010000256.1, from coordinate 782 downwards.
GATCGGGATCGCCCTCGGCCTCGCCCTGCTCATTGCCCGGCAGGTGAACGCCCACGGTGCCGACCTCATTTCGGTGACGCTGGGACGGCGGGCGTGGATTCTGCTGGGGCGGCCGGGACAGCGGGCGGCAGAGTGACGCTGCCCGCAGCGTCGGCCGTCTCCCTTTCGATCGCCGGTCGCCCGTCGGTCTGCTTGAGTTGGACCCGGTACAGGATCCACATCCCGGCGGCGAGGCCACATTGGGCCAAGAGCCCCCGAACGCCCGTGTGTATCATTCTCGGCTCCAGTGTCCACGTTACAAACACCAGGAAGGGCGGGCTCACCAACGCGATCTGGCTCATCGGCCGATCCGGGTCGGCGGATATCGCCGCGAGGACCGCCTCGATCAGCAGCGGGACGCACCAGGTCAGGACGATCCATCCCAGCATCGCGATCCTGGGCCGCCACCCGCGGCGGTGAATGATGCCCAGCAGATATCGCACGGTGACGAGGAACGCGAGGGTCGCCAGGCCGGTGCGGACCAATGACCTGACGTGTGCGGCCGTGAGATGCCGTTCCAGCGGATACGCGACCAGCAGCGTCGCCACCGCGGCGACGAGAACCACCGGCATTGGCCCCAGCGACCGCGCAACGGGCCTGGCGCTCCGGTTGTCACTGAGCCACGCCGCGCTCGCCACCGGGAGGATGCTCAAGAGCAAGGTCAACGTGAACGACGTCCCCAGGATGGTGTCGGGGACGTCGTTCACGTTGACCTTGCTCTTGAGCATCCTCAACGTGAACGA
>DASXMX010000255.1:0-11723 GCA_036495445.1 Tepidisphaeraceae bacterium | reverse complement strand
CCCGCGCGGAGGGGTTCGGCGATGAAGTCAAGCGCCGGATCATGATCGGCACCTACGCGCTCTCGGCCGGGTACGCGAGCAAGTACTACCTGCAGGCGCTGAAGATCCGCACGCTGATCAAGCGCGACTTCGACCGCGCCTTCGAGACGTGCGACGTGATCCTGACGCCGACCAGCCCGACGCCGGCCTTCAAGATGGGCGAGCGAACGGCCGACCCGCTGCAGATGTACCTGTGCGACATCTTCACCGTGACGTGCAACATCGCGGGGATCGCCGGCGTGAGTCTCCCCTGCGGCTTCACCGCCGGCCCGCAACCGCTGCCAATTGGCCTGCAACTGCTCGGCCCGACATTCAGCGAACCGCTGCTTCTCCGCGCCGCGCACATGTTCGAGGCCGCCACCGACTTCCATAAGCGCCGGCCGCTTCTCGACGCGCAGGCGCCCTGATCCATTGTGATGATTGACCGGATGTGTTGCGCTCGGTCCGCGCGCGGCGTCTGGCGTTTTGGGGCACACCCTTTGCTCGCGGACGGCAGCGAAGAAGGAGTCCATCATGCCGGATAAACAAACGATCGAGCGGGCGAAGCAGGACAAGCGCGAGGGGAAGTCGGCCAGCACGCAGGCCGGGGAATTTGTGCGCGAGGAGATGCACCACATCCGCGAAGGCAAGCACGGCGCGCGGTCAGCAAAGCAGGCGATCGCGATCGGCCTGTCCAAGGCGCGCCAGGCTGGCGTGGCTCTTCGGCCACCGAAGAAGGGGCAGGCATCGGAAAAGACGCGAAAGAGCGCCGCCCGGGGCGCCGCGCAGGGACGGGGAACGGCGGGGCGGCGCAAGCCGTCGGCCAAGCGGTCGCGGGCGATCACGCGGGCGCTCAAACGTGAGGGACGCGGGGCGGCTTCGCACAAGGCCCTGGCGCGTCAGGCGCACACCGCGGCGGGGAAGCGTACCGCCTCCGCCCGCTCGGCGTCGGCCAAGCGGGCGGCACGGACGAAAGGTCCCGCCGAGCGATCGGCCGCCGCCCGGAAAGCGGCCCGCACGCGGGCTCGATCCCGATAAGGAGCAGACCCATGATCCGCAAACTTTCATCCGGAGAGTATCGTCTCTACTCGCGCAAGAAAGACACGCGGACCGGCAGACGCCGCAACCTGGGAAAATTTGCAACCCGGGCCGCGGCGGCGAAGCACGAGCGGGCCGTGCAATTCTTCAAGCATAACGGGTAACCGGCCCGCCGGCAGCTCAACGGTGCCACAACCCGCCCGGCAGGGGCCGGTTTCACCGGGCCGGCAAGTCTTCTCATTTTCTGAACAATTCCGGTTTACCGCCCGTCGGGCGGGCGATATGATCGGTTATGTGATAGACATGGAACCACCGCGCCGGCCGGCGCGGTGGTTCGCGTTTCTAAAGGGCTCATTCTCACAGTCAGTTGGTGGTGGAGGCACGGTGCGGCAGCAAACACACGAACGCCCGCGTCGCGCCCCCTGAGGAGTCGATTCATGCAGATCGTCAGCGCCGAGGAAAAGGCCGCGCTCGAACGCAAGCGCGAGGAACTGTACAGGTCCCAGATCGACGTGCAGGAGCGGATCCGCAAGGCCGCCGCCCTGGGCGACCTGTCCGAGAACGCCGAGTACCACTTCGCCAAGGAGGAGAACCGCAGCATTCAGCGCGAGCTGGCGGAACTGGAGGCCAAGATCAAGAACGTTTCCGTCGTCTCGACGGAAAACGTGCCGGAAGACATCGTCTTCCTCGGCCACACCGTCAAGCTGCTCGACCTGGACGACGACACCGAACAGCTCGTCCGCCTCGTCGGCGAAGCCCAGCCCCCCAGCGGCAACTCCGACGTCCTGCCCGTCTCCGTCAACAGCCCGATGGGCGAAGCCCTCATGAAGGCCCACGTCGGCGACACGGTAAAAGTGAAAGCTCCCCGCGGCACGATGGAATTCAAGATCCTGGCGATCGTCTGACCTTTTGCAAAAAGTCGGCCGCCAAGACGCCAAGGCCGCCAAGAAGACAAGAGAGCGAAAATCCAAAATGGCAGTCCGGAGGATCTCCCTCCCTGGCCTCTCATTTTGCGTTTTCTTCTCGGATCTTCCTTGGCGGCCTTGGCGTCTTGGCGGCCGTATTCTGTTCGCCTTAAATCGCCGTCGGCGCCGCGTCCAGGTCCTCGGCCCTTCTCAGGTCGCGGGTGCCGCGGCGGACCTTGAGCACCTCGAAGTCGATCTCGCTGTTGATCTCGGCGCCGATCAGCAGGACCAGGGCATCGACGTAGAACAGCAGCAGCAGGATTGCCACGCCGCCCAGTGTGCCGTACATGCGGTCGTAGCTGCGGCTGCCGATGTGGTCCATGTAAAGGCGGAACCCGACGCCCAGCAGCACCCACACCGTCACGACGAACACCGCGCCAGGCGTCAGCCAGTGGAAGTGGTGCTTGATGCTCGGCCCCTTGAAGTAAACGATCGCCAGCACGCTGAACAGGAACCCCATCGCCAGCACCCACCGTACGACATCGAACGCGATCAGCGTCCGGCCCTCCTCGAGCATCCCGTGTTGGACCACCCACGACCGAATTGCGCTTCCCACCGGCAGCAGGCAGGCGACGGCCAGCAGCAGGATCATCACCAGGATCGTCATCACAATGGCCAGGGCACGCTGCCGGTAATAGGGGCGGCCTCGATCGAGTTCGTAGCACTTGTCCAGCGCCGACATGGTTGCCGAGATTCCGCCGCTGGCCGCCCAGAGGGAGACGATCAGGCCCGTGTAGAGCACGAAGCCCTTGGGCTGACGGAGCAGGTTGTCGACGTTCCCCTCGATGTTCTGCCGGAGCGTCCGCGCGGCCTCGTGCGGGAGCCATTCGGTTAGAAATGAGTCAACGTTCTTCTTGGCGCTGTCCCGGTAGCGGTCGGGCAGGTAGGGGATCAGCGAAAGCAGGAACAGCACAAACGGGAAGAGCGCGAACAGCCACGAGTAGGCGAGTGCGGCGGCCCAGGTGACGAGATTGTCCTCATGGACCTGTCGCCACACTCGGCGGGCGAATTCGACCGCACCGACGGAGCGCAACAGTTTCGGGACGTCACCGAGCCGGGCCATGGTCGGGCATTGTTGTGGGGTGGACGGGAAAGGCAAGCGGACCGGCACGGAGCGGGCCGGGAGAGCGCGCACGCGCGGGTGCTCACTGCGCATGGAATCGCCGCTTGCGGGTTCGCGAATCCAGAACGTCTGCGTTCGCGAACGCGCAAGCGGCGACTCGATCGACTGCCGCGTGGATTAGATCCACCGGTCGCGCATGACGCAGATTTCCTGGAACGCTTCCTGCGTCAGGTAATCAGGGCAGGCGCCGTGGCCCAGGATGCGGGGAAAGAAGACCTCCGCCTCCTCGGCCAGCGTGTCCTTGGGTACTCCGAAGTCCAGCCGCATGGCGTAGGCGTCATGCTCGTGGCGCGCCATCTTCCGCGCCTCCTGGCTGCCGTAGCGGAGGACCAGCGCCCGAAGCTTGTCGCAGAAGGCCAACGTATCCGGATCCGCCTCGCCGGCCGGGGTGCAGTGCCGCTTCAGGCAATGCCGGAAGTATTTCACCTTCTCTTCCCAGGGCCGTTTGGGGTCCAGCGCCAGGGTCACGTATTGCCCCACTTTGTACGCGCAGTGAGCCAGATGGTCCCCCGCGGCGTCGGCCTGTTCGATGTGCTTTGTATACCAGGCCTCCGGATGCCCGATCACGGGCAACGGATGAAAAGTACGGGTGTTCTGCGCCATCGCCATACCTGCACCTCGCATGAAAGATGTGAAGGGTCGAAGTGCCCGAACAACAGACTAGCCCCCGTAGTGTACGGCAACAACCGGTGAATGTAAATAGAGGCCTGCCGCTGCGACAGCGGAACGGCTTAAAATCGGCCCGTGGGGCAGGTTACGAAAAAGAAAACGCCCGCGGCACTCGCCACGGGCTCTGAAAAACTCACAGATGCTTGGGATTCCAATTATCTCCGCTGCGAGAGAAACTCGACCAGGTTTACCAAATCGGCCCGCGTCATCGCCTGCGTCAGCCCCTCGGGCATGATCGAGATCTTCTGCTGAACCTTCCGATCGACCTTGCCGGCGGGCAGGTCATGGTACTTGCCGTCCGCATCGAGGATCGTCACGTGATCGTCCGTGTCCTCCATCTTGCGGCCGGTGAATACCTCTCCGTCCCGGGTCTTGACCACCCATGTCTCGTACCCCATCTCGATCGCGGCGCTGGGATAGAGGATCGCCTCGTAAAGCTGCGCCTTGTTCAGCTTCTGCCCGACCTGATTGAGCGGCGGCCCGATGATGCCCCCTTGATCGCCGATCTGATGGCACCGGATGCAATTCGCGCCATTCGCGTTACGGAAGACGGCCTCGCCAGCCTTCGCGTCGCCGCTGAGCAACGCCAGTTTCGACATCGGCGGGAGCGTCTGCCCGTCGCGCGTGACGAACGTCTGGGCGGAGTCGGCTGCCGTCACTTTCGAAACGGCATTAACGGAACCCGTCGCGCCGGAGGTTTTCGGTGCCAACGGAGCCGGGCCGGCGTCGGCGGATTGCGACGGGTGCAACTCGACTGGCTCTCGCTTCAGCCGCCACTCGATCCCGTGTTCGGCCTCGGCGTCCTTGTTCTGGTGATCCGCCTTCCATGCGGCAAGCACCTGCGCCTCGCAATCGCGGGCGCCGATGCCGAACGCTTCGAGGTACCACCGATCCGTCCCATCGTACTTGTCGGCCAGTTTCACCAGCAGCGGGATGGCCCGCTCGTCGGGCTCGAACCGCATCGCGAGGCACAGTTCCCGCAGCACGGCGGGGGAGGCGTCGCCGAGCATTCGTTCGGCGACCTGCACTATGTCCATCTTCATCCGACGGGCCGCGCGGATCGCCGTGACACGGATGTCCGGGTCCTTATCCTCCAGCGCCCGCTCGACTTCCGCCTTCCCGTTTGCGGTCCGGGCCAGCAGCCACAGGGCGCGGGCGCGGAAGCGCGGGTTCTTCTCGTTCTCGAAGACGTTCTTGAGCGCCTGTTCGGCCGCAGGGCCACCGGCGGCGAGCTTCTGATAAGCCAGGAACCGCGTCGCCTGGTTGGGGGATTCCAACGCCGCGACCTGACCCTCCACCGTTGACAGGTCGAGCTTCGGCGCTTCGAGGGCCTTGCCTTCCGGATAGAAGCGAAAGATGCGGCCAGTGAGCTTGTGCCAGTCATGAAGCTTCGCCCCGATGTCGCCCGTCGCGTGCCCGCCGACGCCCGGGTCGTACCAGTCGGCCATGAGCACCGACCCGTCCGGCGCGACGCACACGTCGTCCGGCCGCGCCCAGTGGTCGGACGACTTCATGATCTCCACCGAGTCGCACTGATACCCCGCGCCCGGCTTCTCGTGGAGCGATTCGCCGGGATCGCGGTTCATGATTCCCTTGGCGACGTGTTCGCTTGGCGTCGTGATATAGGCGCGAACGACGTTCGGCCCGGCGTCGGCGTGGAAGAGCGCGCCGAAGTACCGGTCGCCGAACAGGTTCGATTCGTACACCACGATCCCGCACGGCGCGCCCTGCCCGGTGTGGAGCATGTCCGGCACCACGCCCGGCCAGTGCTGGTGCCAGTGCGCCTCCTGTTTCGTTTGCCCGGGGAAGACGGATCGGTCGCGCATCCAGTTCGACCCCCGCGGCCCGGTGTAGCCGAAATCACCGCCCTCCATCACGTAGTTGATCCGGCAGCCCTGGTTCCCGTCGTCGTCATTGTCCGACTGCCAGACCGTGCCGAACGAATCGACGCACAACTCGAAGTTGTTGCGGAAGTTGTAGGCGTACGTTTCGACTTTCGACCCGTCGGGGTCGCAACTGAGGACCAATCCCTGTCGCGGGCCGGAGTAGTCATGCGTCTTCGGCTTGCCCTTGTAGATCTTCCCCTTCTCGCCCACTTCGCTGCCGACGATGTCGATGACCGGTTTGCCGTCGCCATATTTGATGAAGCCTTTGCCGCCCTCATTGCCGCAGTTGAAGTACAGGCGGCCATCGGGGCCGAACACGAACTTGTGGACGCCGTGATCGTGGTTCACGCCTTCAAAGCCGGTGAACAAGACCTGCGGCTCGCCGGCCGGTTTGTCGGTCGCCTCGTCGATCGTGTAGACGAAGACGTTGGGCGACTGGGAGACGAACAGCTTGTTCCCCAGCTTGCAGATCCCCAGCGGCGCATTGAGCCGCTTGTCTTGGACGAAGACCTTGTAGCTGTCGCAGTGGCCGGTGTGGTGGGTGTCCTCGAGGATCAGGATGCGATCGCCTTCGGGACGGATTTGGGAGGCGCGGTAGTTGGCCGCCTCCAGCACCCAGGCGCGGCCGCGCTCGTCGATGTCGAGGTTGGTCGGGTTCACCAGCCCCGGCTCGCTCGCCCAAACCGCGGCCTGGAACCCGTCCGCCATGCGGAATGTCTCCAGAGACTTCTCCGGGCTGAGCTGCGCATCGCCCGGTGCTGCCGATAGCAACCCTGCAACTACGGCGCTCAAAAGCAGGAAACGCTTGCATTTCATTCAGCCACTCCCAGTGATGTGATGGGAATTCGGTTCATGTGCGGGATACGCCCGCATTGATGTATCGGGACACCGGAGGGCACGTTGAATGAGCCCCGCGTGCATTGCTTAACCAATCTCTAACCCGATTGCCCTTGTCCGCGCCGGCTTCGGGATGACAATACGGTTTATGCCCATCACGATCCATCCGGTTTCCCGCCGCCGGTTTCTGGCGGGGACGATTGCGGCCGGCCTCGGGACTGTCACGCTGCCCGAATTCCTGATGGCCGCCGAGGTCGCGAACGACCCGCACCGGATCGCGTTGCTGTCCGACATCCACATCGCCGCCGACCCGGCGGCGCACGAGCGCGGCGTTGCCATGGCCGAGCATCTCAAGAAGGCCGTCGCCGAAATCGAGAAGCTCGATCCCAAGCCCGCCGCCGCTTACATCAATGGCGATTGCGCGTACCACAACGGGCTGAGCGAGGACTACCAGACGCTGGTGAAGCTCCTGCAACCGCTCAGCGAAGGCGGCCTGCCGATCCACCTGGAGATGGGCAACCACGACAACCGCGAGCACCTCTGGAGCACGATCCCCCATTCCGAGGCCCGCGTCGAGCCGCTGGCGAATCGGCAGATCATGATCCTCGAATTTCCCCGGGCGAACTTCTTCCTGCTCGACTCGCTCGACAAGACCAACCACACGCCCGGCGTGCTGGGCGATGCACAGATCCGCTGGCTCGCCCAGGCCCTCGACGGCCGCAAGGACAAGCCCGCTCTCGTCTTCATCCACCACCAGCCCGATACCCGGGACAAGATTGAGGGCCTGACCGACACTAAGCCGCTGCTCGACACGCTCCTCCCCCGGCGGCAGGTCAAGGCCCTGTTCTACGGCCACACGCACGTGTGGGAAGTGGCGAAGCGCGAGGATCTGCACTGCGTCAACCTGCCCGCCGTCGCCTACGTCTTCCAACCCGGCCAACCCAGCGGCTGGGTCGACGCTCACCTGCAGGAAAACGGCATGACCCTCGAGCTCCGCTGCATTGACCCCACCCATCCCAAGCACGGCGACAAGGTCGAACTGACTTGGCGGGCGTAAGCCGTCAGGGAGCGAATTGGTGCGCGCCCGATTTCCCTCTCCCGGTACTCCGGGAGAGGGTAGGGTGAGGGTTTGCCGCGCGACTGTCAGTTATCGAAACAGCCAGATTTTGCAGAAGGACGCAAATCTTCCCCTCGGCTTCCGTCTCTCTCTGAAGGGGAATTCGATGCGATTGGTCAGCCTGCGGCAGAAAGGCAGTTCCACGAAGTCCATTTAACCCAAGGGGTGCCATGTCGATCCAACTCTCGCCGTCACAGCAGCGGGCCGCCGATGCCCTTGAATCCGCGCTGGCAAAGGAAGGCAATTGCCTCACGTTGTGGTGCCGGAGCGGATTGGGCAGGACGACGGTTCTCCGAGAACTACAGCGTCGCACGGGGGCAACGCTGCTCACCGTGCGTGAACTGGTTGAGACGCTCAGCGCACGGCATCCTCTGGCGATCGAAGAATCGTTCTACCGAGTCGTCTGCGACGCGCTGTCCGCGAGTGATCGGGTCATCGTGGACGATTTCCACCTGCTGACCGACATCGTCACCGGCTGCCACGCCTATCCCCGCGCAAACTACCTGGCCATCCCCCTGATGGCGCTGGCGACGCGGGCGGCCGAAGCCGGGAAGAAACTGATCCTCGGGACCGAGGGCCAAGCACCGTCGCCGCTCCACGACCGGGCCGTCTACGTGCCATCGGAGGATTACGCCGTCGAGGACTACGCGTTCCTCTGCGGCGCGTTCCTGGGCGAATCGGCCGCGTCGCAGCTCAACTACCCCCTGATCCACCGCTTCGCGCCGAAGCTCACGGCCCATCAATTCGAAGCCGCCTGCGCGGCGCTAAAGGGCGGCTCGCTCACCACGGACGCCTTCATCGAATACCTCCGCAGCCGGCGGATGGCCAGCAACGTCGATCTCGGCGAGGTGCAGGCCGTTGACCTCCATGACCTGCAGGGGATCGACGACGTCATCGAATCGCTCGAAGCCAACGTGATCGTTCCGCTGGAGAACGAATCGCTCGCCGAGGAACTGAACATCCGCCCCAAACGCGGCGTACTTTTGGTCGGCCCGCCGGGCACCGGCATAACTACGATCGGCCGGGCCCTGGCGCATCGGCTCAAGAGCAAGTTCTTCCTGATCGACGGCACGTTCATCTCGGGCACCGCGCAGTTCTACGCCAACGTCCACCGCGTCTTCGAAGCAGCCAAGCAGAACGCCCCGGCCGTCATCTTCATCGACGACAGTGACGTGATCTTCGAGGACGGCCAGGAGGCCGGGCTGTACCGCTACCTGCTGACAATGCTCGACGGCCTGGAGAGCCAGAGCGCCGGCCGCGTCTGCGTGATGCTGACGGCGATGAACGTTGGCTCGCTCCCGCCCGCACTGGTCCGATCCGGCCGGGTCGAACTCTGGCTCGAGACCCGCCTGCCCGACGATCTCGGGCGATTGCAGATCCTCCGCAAAGCGCGAGCCGGCCTCCCGCCCGCGCTCAGCGACGTCGACGTCGAGAGCCTCGTGACTGCAACGGAGGGGATGACCGGCGCCGACCTCAAGCGGCTGATGGAGGACGCAAAACTCCTCTACGCCCACGACCGCGCCCGCGCCAAGCCCGCCCGATCCGCGACCGAGTACTTCGTTTCGGCGGCCAGGACGGTCCGGGAGAACAAGGCCCGCTACGCCGACGCCGAAGCCCAGGCCCGTTCCCGCCGCCCGATGCGTCCGCCGTGGTTCGACGTTCAGAGCTTCATGTCGTTTGCGGAAGCACAGGTTTCCGATGGACCTGCGTGAGGGAACGGGTGGACCTTCGGTCCGACCGCTACGCAGATGCGTCCGGAACGGTATTACTTCTGCTGCCCGGCAGACCGGACCGGCGGCAGCGGGTTAGCGCCGAGGGATTTGAAGAACTCGATCCCGCCCGGGATGCCGTCGTCGATCATGGAGTCGTAGTGCCCGCCGTCGGGGACGCGGGCGAATTGGACGCGTTTGCCGGCGGCTTTCAGGGCGTCGGCGAATGTCTGGTTGTCTGAGGTCGGGACGTTCTGGTCGTCGTCGGCGTGGAACAGGTAGATCGGACAGGCGAAATCGTTCACGACGCCCAGGGGCGAGATTCGGGCGACGAACTCGCCGCCGCCGGGCACGTGCCGCTCCAGGGCGGGAAGGATGGAGGCGAGCCGTTGCTCCACGTCTCGGGAAGGATGGATGCGAGCCGTTGCTCCACGTCGCACACCGGCGCGTACGCGGCCACGCCGCGGATGCGGTGGTCGCCGGCGGCGACGTCGAGCGCGACGGTCGCGGCGGAACTGTGCCCGGCCGCGTAGAGCTGTTGCGGGTTCACCTCCGGCACCTGGTTCAGGACGTAATCGATGGCGTGCTGCGCGTTGGCCACGCCTCCGTCGGCGGCCACGAACTGCCGCACCGGGCCGGCAACCATCGACCAGGGCATCGACCGCTGGGACGTTCGGGGCAGGCTCCCCGACAGCTCGTAGGCGCATACCGCGAATCCCGCCCGCACGTACGGCAGGTGCTCGGGCATGTCGTTCTTGCCCACCTGCATCCCGTGAAACAGCCTCGATCCCGCCGGCGCAATGAAGACGCAGGGGAGCGAATGCGTGACGCGCTGCCCGGCCGGCAGGTATAGGTAGATCTGCATCGGCAGGCCCGGCCCATCCCCGCCGATCACGATCGGGTAGAAATCGATCCCGTCCGGCAGATGGACCGGTGCCTGGCGGGCCGTGAAGAGCGGGTGGGCGGGCGGCCGCTGGACGAGCGCCGCCGCCTTCCTGGACTGCACCTTCGCCACGGCTGCCGTACCAACCGCGCGGGCGACGGATGCGTGTTTGGCGGCCCGAATCATCACCGTCGCTGCGAATACGACCACGAGCAGGCCGATCGCGGCCGCCAGCAAGACGATGTGCCAAGTCTGCACTTGTCCGGGCGGCGGTTCGGGTTCCGGCGGCGGGGCATAGAGCGGCCCGGCCTTGAAGTCCAACCCGCACCCCCTGCAATACGTCGCCGTGTCCGGCATCACCCGCCCGCACTGCGGGCAGGTCATCATCGGCCCACCCGCGGCCCCCTTCGGCGGCAACGCCCGCGGCACCGTCATCGCCGCCCCGCACGCCTTGCATCGGGCGCGCGTCCCCGCCATCCGGTCCGCCACCGCATACGGCTTCCCACACCTGCCACAGGCGAATTCGATGCTCACGGAGGGATTGTAACGATTAATTCAACCCGATGTGTTCAGCGAGAGCCCCGCGGTCCCATGTGCGTGCTTACTTTTTGGCCGGTTTCAGGCGGTAAATCGTGATCGAGCCGCCTTTGCCAGAGTAGGTGCCAACGAGAACGTGATACGTGCCGGAGGCAATTCGGACGCGAGCGACACCGTAGGCCGAATTGGTCGGCGTGTCACCGGCGAATAGAAGGAATGCATCCGGCTGCGTCAGCGCAAACACGTTGCCCGAATCTTTGAGCGAGGCGGTCGGCAGTGCCGCCGTTGCGCGGGTGATCAACGCATCCAGATCCGCATCGGTCCAGGATTTCAGGTAGTACACCTCGACTAACCCGTCCGACGAAGTGCCCCAAGCCGACATGGGAGGATTGTCGAAGACCAGCGCTGAGCCATTGCCGACCGGAATAGCAGCCATCTGCGCGTGCGCCGCAGCAGCGCACGCGCGGCCGTAATCGGACGCGGGATTCAATACAGCGGCGGGAGAAGGCGCGCCGGACCAGGCGCCGGCCAGTGCGGCGGGGAGGAGCAGATGTGGACCCCCATCGCAAGCAACGTAGGAGTATTTGCTCATGGCCGCAGAATCTGCCGCCGGGCTCGTGGAGGGTGACTGGTTGAGCAGATGCGCCTGGCGGGCCTTCAGCGTGTCGCTCAATGGCGGGGCAACACTGCCCACCAACTCGCCGTCTTTGAACTCGTCGTGAATGCAGCCCTTTTCTTCATTCGTGAGTGGACGCCCCAAGAGTCGTTCGCAGCTCGCGACGGTGGCATCGTGTGCCGCCCGCAGTTGTCGCGCTTGCTCCGGCGTGAGGTGTTGTGAACCGGAGCGGTTGCAGCCGTATGCTCCGACGACGACTCCGACCAGGGTCAATGCAATGATTCGCATAGTATTGGGATCAGCAGAACGGCCACGGTGCTCATGA
>DASXMX010000254.1:0-15838 GCA_036495445.1 Tepidisphaeraceae bacterium | reverse complement strand
TCGAACCAAAACGCGCGGGAAAGATGACGGTTGCAGTCAAAGTCGAACCTCGGGCCGAACACCGCGCGCGACCACTCCGGCCGACCCGCGGAAGTTCAACTTCAAACCGCGGGGCGACTCTAATGGTGCCCCTGGAATCTGTCAAACATCGGAACGCTTCGCATCATCCAGGCGGATGCTATTCTGCCAGAGAGGCCTTCAGTGCATTTCCGGCCGCGTTTCGCCCAGGCCTTTGCGGTAGTAGTGGAAATGCACGTTCGGGTGATCGGCCAGCAGCGACATGGGGACGGCGCTGTCGGGGATCCGCTTGGAGATCATCAGCGCGGTCAGGCGGATGCCGAAGGGGTAGTCGTGGTGGCCGGGGTGCCAGATGGAGACGCGGTCGGCCTTCCAGGTTTCGACCGGGCCGACGGTGGCGGCCTGGTTGGGCACGAGGGCGACCTGTCCGCCGCCGCTGGTGCGGGCGTTTTGAATGACCGTCATCGGGTGAAGGTCGACGATCCGCGCGCCCAGCTTCCGATACTCGGCGGGCGAGGGCGGCGCGTCGCGATACGCGCCTTCGCGCTTCGGCGGATCGTTGAACGCCCAGTGCTTCACCTCGCCCTGGCCGCCCTGCATCGTCAGGCAGCAGATCGAATCGAAGCTCCGGCTGTATGCCGCCAGGTCCCCGACTGGAAAGTGCAGGTGCGTGTCTGGCATCCGCAGCTTCGGGTCGATCCGGTTGAAACAGAGTTCGAGGTCCGCCCGCTTGAAGGAGAGAGGGTGGTCGGTTCCGACCGACCTGCCGTCCTGCACCCACTCGTCCATGCCCCAGAAGTGGGCGTCGCGGACGTCGAGTTGCAGGTCGTTGATGATCCGCGCGACCAGCGGCAGTTGCTCGGTCGGGCCGATCGGGCCGCACAGGCCCGTCGGGTTGTCGGCGGTCGACTGCCGGAACGCGGCGACGTACTCCAGCGCCTCGGCCAGATAGAGCTCTTCGAGCGTGTCGTAGAAGTGAACCTGAAACCCGGGGCGGGAAAGGTGTGCAACCCTCATCGCATCGAGGCTCGCGGCATCCTGGAGGATCTCAGGATCGAGCGTCGTGAAATCCCACCAGTCGGGGGCGACTTTGCTGAGCGGACGGGGCATGGGTTCCTCCTTCGATGCGTTTCGCGCAGGGTCGCTTTGGGGTGGCATGGGCATGTACTCATGCCCGTGTCTTCCGAATTAAAAAAGACACGGGCATGAGTACATGCCCATTGCACCCGGGGCTATTTCCCGCCGAACAACTCGCCGAGGATGTCGTCGGCAGGATACGGATGCCCGCGATGCTGGACGAATGCCTCTGCGGCGGATGTCCCCAGCAACCTGCCGCGTGCGGCGGAGTGTCGGCGCATGGAGTCGAGGTACTCGTCCATCCCGTGATGCGCCCGCAGCCACTCGCGCTGGGACGCGTGGCATGCGAGCATCTGGGTTTTCTTTTCGAGTTGGCCGGAGATGTCGATCAGCGTCGTCGGCTCGACCGGGCGGCCGAGCGGGTCGATTCCCTCCACCGGGTCGCAGTAATACATGTATGGGACGCCGGACCCCGGCACGAGGGGCGCGGCGCTGACGTTGGGCGCGCCGTACATGAAGCTCGCCCCGCGGGCCAGCAGGCTGACCATCTCGTGGTCAATCATGTAGTCGCTCCGGGCGTGCGTGAAGACCAGTCCCGGCGCGACCCGGCGGAACCGCTCGATCGCCTTCTGCACCGTCGGCTTGTCATAGACGACGCGGCCATCGAGTTCGCCCAGGCATTGATACGTGGCGCCGATCATCGCCGCCGAGCGGCGGGCCTCGTCCTGGCGGATGGCGCTGATCTCCTCCGAGGTGTAAACCGTCGTCCCGCAGTCGCCGGCCGTGGCGGTGGCGATGTGGATTTCCCAGCCCGCCTCCGCCAGGCGGATCAACGTGCCGCCGCAGAGGATCTCGGCGTCGTCGGGATGGGCCAGGAACGATAGGGCAACTTTTCGGTTCATCCGTGGTCCGCTCTCCCTCGCGCTTGCGTGCCCTTCTTTTCGCCCGGCGGCGCCGGTATCCTCGTCGCCGAGGTCATCCCTTCACATGAATTCCCAACCAACTGCTTCGCGCGAATTGAACGTCGGCGTCGTCGGGCTCGGGTGGGTGGCCGGGGCCCACATCGACACGATCCGCTCGGTCCGCGGGATGAAGGTTACAGCCGTCTGCTCGCGGCGGCAACACGATCCGGCGGCGCTGGCCGAGCGGTTCAAGACGCCCTTAAAAGCGTACACGGATTACGAGGCGATGCTCGCCGATCCCGAGATCGACGTGATCGACATCTGCACGCCCCACCCGTTCCACGCCGAGCAGGCGATCGCCGCGGCCAGGGCGGGCAAGCACCTGATCATCGAGAAGCCGATCGCGCTCAGCTATGAGGACGCGGTTCGCGTCCGCGATGCGGTGCGCCGCGCCGGCGTACAGGTGTGCGTCTGCTTCGAATGCCGCTACAGCGCGCACTTCACGATGATCAAGTCGGTCATCGACCAGGGACTGCTCGGCCGGATTCATTATGCCGAAGTGGATTATTACCACGGGATCGGCCCGTGGTACGGGCAGTTTGATTGGAACGTGAAGAAGGACCGCGGCGGCAGCTCGCTGCTGACCGCCGGGTGCCACGCGCTCGACGCCATGCTCTTCTTCGTTCCCGGCAGGGTGGAATCGGTCCACAGCCTCTCGACGCGATCCGGCAATCCCGCGTTCGCCCCGTACGAGTACGACACGACGAGCGTCACCACGCTGCGGTTCGCCGCTGAGGATGGCCAAAGGCCCGCCATCGCGAAGGTGACATCGTGTATCGACTGCATCCAGCCCTACTACTTCCACGTCCATCTCGTGGGCGACCAGGGCAGCCTGCTCGACAACAAGTTCTATTCGTCCAAGCTTCCGGGCCTCTCCAAGGCCCGCTGGAGCACGCTTGAAACGGCCCTGATCGACTCCGGTGACGTGAGCGACCACCCATATCAGCCGCAGTTCCAGGCGTTCGCCGATGCGATCCGCCAGGGAACGAGGATGCCCCTGACAGACCTCGACACGGCGATGGAAACACATCGCGTCGTCTTCGCCGCCGACCGCTCGGCGGCAACCGGAAAGTCCGTTTCGCTCGACGAATTCGTGGCATAAACGTTTTGCCCCGTGACACGGGTTTCCAACCCGTGCGGGCGATCTGAAACCGGTGTTGATCGCATGTTTCGCGCAACTCTTGGCAGGGCGTTTCCCTGCACGGGTTGGAAACCCGTGTCACAGGGCTGCATCATCGCCGCGCCGGCAATTCGCGCTTGTCGTGACTCGTTTGAGACGGTAGCGTGCCCCGCTCGATTGCGTTCGATGCCATCCAAGAAGGAAGGAGCAGGCGATGACCGGAGCCGAGTTCAAGGCACAACTCAGGGGCGGGAGCCCGAAGATGGGGTTGTTTCTCAACGCCCACAGCCCAACGGTGGCCGAGCAGTTGGCCCACAGCGGATATGACTGGCTGCTGGTCGACTGCCAGCACGGCCCGATGAATTACGAGAAGCTCTCGGCGATGCTCGGCGCGATTGCCAACGGCGGCGCCAAGTCGCTGGTGCGGGTGGCCGGGTATGACGACCGGGCCGGGATCCAGCAGGCGCTGGACCTCGGGGCCGACGGAATCCTCGTCCCGTACATCAACACCGCGGAGGAAGCCCGGCAGGCGGTCAGCGCGGCGCGCTACCCGACTCAGGGGACGCGATCGGTTTACTTCCCGCAGCGCAGCACCAACAAGGCGGGGCTGCTCGGGTACGTCGGGAACGCGAACAAGAACGTGATCGTCGCCCTCCAGGTGGAGACGGCGGCGTGCATCCAGAACATGCAGGAGATCGCCGGTGTGCCCGGCGTCGACATCCTGTTCCTCGGCCAGAACGACCTGTGCATGTCGATGGGGCTGTACGAGAAGTACGAGTTCCCGCACATGTACACCTCGCCCGAGCTGGCCGCCGCCACGGACAAGCTGATCGCGGAAGCCAAGAAGAACGGCGTCATCCTGGGCCTGTTCCTCTTCGGCACGTCGCGCGCCGCCGAATTCCTCAACAAGGGTTTCACGTTCATCAGCATCGGCAACGACCTGCACCACCTGCTCACGCAAGCGGGTGAGCACGTGAAGGCGCTGGAGTCGATCATGCCCCAACGCGGAACCGCCTGGCAGCGGCGGCCGACCGCCTTGTTGTAGATCCCCATGACCGCCCGCATTGCCCAGCGCATCCTCGACGTGCAAACGCCGATGATCCCGGTCGTCGGCGAGATGATCAAGCGCCATCCGGGGACGATCTCGCTCGGCCAGGGCGTCGTCCATTATGGCCCGCCGCGAGAAGTCATGGAGGCGGTTGCACGCGCGGTGGTCGACGACCCGCGCGTGCATCGGTACGGGCTGGCGTTCGGGATCGATCCGCTCCTCGAACAGGTGCGCGCGAAGCTCGAAGCCGAGAACGGCGCCAGGATCGGCCCAAGCCGGCGGGTTGCGATCACCGCCGGGTCGAACATGGGATTCCTCAACGCGGTGCTGACGATCGCCGACCCCGGGGACGAGATCATTTTGCTCTCGCCCTTCTACTTCAATCACGAGATGGCGATCGAGATCGCCGGGTGCAAGGTGGTCGCGGTGCAGACGGACCGCGATTACCAGCCGGACTTGCCGGCGATCGAGGCGGCGATCACGCGGCGAACTCGCGCGGTGGTGACCATCTCGCCGAACAACCCGACCGGAGCGGTTTATCCCGCGTCGATGCTCGAGGCGATCAACGCGTTGTGTCGCGATCGCGGCATTTACCACATCGCGGACGAGCCGTACGAATACTTCACCTACGCCGGGGCAACGCACTTCTCGCCCGCCTCTCTCCCGGGTACCGAGGAACATACGATCAGCCTCTACACGTTCTCCAAAGCCTACGGCATGGCCGGCTGGCGGATCGGGTACATGGTGATCCCAGCCCACCTGGAGGAATCGGTCAAGAAGATCCAGGACACGAACCTGATCTGCCCGCCGATCCTCAACCAGATCGCCGCAACGGCGGCGCTGTCGGCCGGACGCGCGTGGGCCGACGCACAGATCCGGCCGTTCGCCAGGGTGCGCGACCTCGTGATGGGCGAACTCGATCGCCTGGGCGACCGCGCCTACGTCCCCGAATCGCGCGGGGCATTCTATGCGTTAATGCAGGTCAACACCGACCGCACCGACATGGACCTCGTCGAGGCGCTGATTTGCGATTTCGGCGTCGCCGTGATGCCGGGCTCGACGTTCGGCGCTGGCGCTGGCTGCTCGCTCCGCATCGCGTATGGGGCGCTGGACGCGGACACGGTTGCCGAGGGCATCGGCCGGCTTGTCCGCGGATTGAAGGCGCTGGTATGAGCGGCGGACACCCGTTTGGGTGGCATGGGCATGGACTCATGCCCGTGTCTTCCGCGTAATTCGGGTGGCACGGACAAGTACTCTTGTCCGTGGTGATTCCGGGGCGAGCGGCGCCACGGACATGAGTACATGTCCGTGCCACCCGATGCACACAGTCATGGTTCACCTTCGGCTCGACTCTTTGGGTATGATCCCGCCATGCAGATCACGGCCATCCAACTCGACATCCGCTGGGAGAATCGCGAGGCCAACCACGCCCGTGTGCGTCAATTGCTGAACGAAGCCGGCGTCGCGCGCCGGTCGCTCGTCGTGCTGCCGGAGATGTTTGATACGGGATTCAGCATGAACACGGCGGTGACCGATCCGGGCGAGCGGTCGTCGTCGGAGGCGTTCCTCCGCGGGATGGCCGCGGAGCATGAGGTTGCGGTCCTGGCGGGCGTGGTGGCGCGGGCCGAAGGTCGGCTGCTCGCGAATGAGGCGGTCGCCTTCGCGCCGGACGGGACGGAACTCGTCCGCTATCGCAAGTGCCGGCCGTTCTCGCTCGGCGGGGAGACCGAGCATTATTGTGCCGGCACGACTCATGCGACGTTCGAATGGGCGGGATGCCGGATCGCGCCGTTCATCTGTTATGATCTGCGGTTTCCCGAACTGTTCCGCCCCGCCGCCAATGAGGTCGACCTGTTCGTCGTCGTGGCCAACTGGCCCACGGCCCGGAGCGAACACTGGGTCCGGCTGCTGCAAGCCCGGGCCATCGAAAACCTCGCCTGGGTTCTGGGCGTGAACCGCACCGGCACCGATCCGACGCTCGTCCACGACGGCCGAAGCTGCCTCTTCGACCCGCACGGGCGGGAGGTCTTTCAGGCCGATCGGAGCGAACAGGTGCTGCGGGCCGAGGTCGACCCAACTGAGGCCCGCCGATGGCGCGAAAAGTTCCCGGCCCTTCGCGACATGGGCCGGTGACGCCCTCACCCTCCCCCTCCCCTCCCCCGGAGTACAGGGAAGGGTGGATCGATCCCGGGCGTGGGATCCGGCACTCCCATCGGCTCGCGATTCTCGGTACCTTACACGCCGCGCGGGAGGAACCGCTCAGGAGAGGTTGGACCATGTCCGAAACGACACCGCATCGGCTTCGCATCCTTCTCGTGGGCGCGCGCGGGACGCTGGGGAAGGCGGTTGTCGATGAGTTGGGCAAGCGGCACGACCTCATCCAGGCCGGCCGCGGGACCGGGGACTTGAAGCTGAACCTGACCGACCCCGCCGGCATGGTCGCCGCGATGGCGGAGATGGGGCCGGTGGACGCGGTGATCTGTGCCGCCGGCGAGGTCGCCTTCGCGCCGCTCGCGCAGATCCGCCCCGCGACCCTCAGCGAATCCGTCTACGCCCTGGGACTGACCAACAAGCTGCTCGGGCAGGTAAATCTGGCGCTGGCCGCCCGCGACGTGCTCCGCGACAGCGGGTCGATCACGCTGACCGGCGGGATTCTCAGCGACCACCCGATCGTCGCCGGCTCCTCCGCGAGCATGGTCAACGGCGCCCTGGAGGGGTTCGTCCGGGCGGCGGCAGTGGAAATGCCGCGGGGGATTCGGATCAACCTGGTCAGCCCGAGCGTGCTGGCCGAGTCGATGGACGCGTACGGCCCGTTCTTCCGGGGGTTCGACCCCGTGCCCGCCGCCCGGGTGGCCCTTGCGTTCAGCCGTAGCGTCGAGGGACCGCAGACTGGGCAGGTCTATCGGGTCATTTGACGAACGATGCGCCATGCTTTTGAGCGGACTGCCGTCAGGCCCCTCCTCCGGTACTCCGGGGGAGGGTTCGGGAGGGGGTTCGCCCAATCGACGCTCTTCGACCAAGCCCCACCTCAGCCCTCCCCGTGAGTACCGGAGGAGGGAGAAAAGCCGGCCATTGATCAAGCGCGAGCCTCCTGACCGATGCGCGTTCGGTCACACACTCTCAGGCACCGTCGCCGCCGTCCGGGTTGCCAGACCCTTCGGCGCACCCGTCCAGCCGATTCGCATGCCGCCCCAGGAGGCGACCACGCGCACGGGCGCGAGCAGGAGGTCGCGAATGGGGACCCGCGGGCGAAGCCCGTTGGGCCGGATCAGCAGGCAGGTGACGTCGTCGCGGGTGAGGTTCGATTCGTCTTCGCGGCCGATCACGTCCAGCAGCCGCGGGAGGAACTCGCGTGCATCCGGGGGGCCCAGTTCACGGACCCGCTCGAGCAGCCCCTCCGCGCCGATCAATTCGCCCCGGCGGTCCCGCGCCTCGGGAAGGCAATCGGTGTAGCTCAAGACCAGGTCGCCCACACGGAGGCGGACGCCGAATTGGTGGTAGTCGGCACCCTCGATGATGCCCCACGGCACGTCCCCGCCCTCCACGGCGGCGTCGGGCTTGAGGTACGTCCACTCCCGGAGCCGGGCCCGCCACCAGAGCGGGGGCGGGTGGCCGGCGTTGGAAACCAACACGCGGTTGGTCGGCGCGTCGAACGTCATCACGACCGCCGTCGCGAAGATGCCGTCGGCCGAGGCGGAGGTGAATTCACGGTTGAGCGAACGGACGAACCGGAGCTGGTCGTGGTAGTTCACGTACCGCCGCATCAGTGCGCGGAGGTCGGCCGCGGTCTGGGCGACGGTCGGTCCGTGCCCAGAGACGTCGGCGACGAGCATCCGCACAACCTGTCCGCTGGCGCAGGTCGAGACGTAATGGACGTCGCCCCCTTCGGCCTGCTGCTGACACGGCTGGCTGTAGAGCCAGGCGTCCAGGCCCGGCATGATCACGCCGCTGTCGATGCACCGGTTCCCGCCCCAGACTTCCATGCAGTGCATCTGCTTGAGTTCCGCGTCACCCATGACAGTCTCCCGCAGAAACCCACCATCATAGCATGCCACCCTCCGTCAAGTGTTTTCCCGGCAAGATTTGTCCGTTGTTGGGTGCGGTTGGTGGAAAAGTCTTCGGGCATCCGCATAGTGTATTTCCGTACGGACGAATCGACATCGAGATGCGTTGGACCCGAACCCTGCTGCCGACGCTCCGGGAGCCACCCGCCGAGGTGCGCGGCGCGGGATTGCAACTGCTGCATCGGGCTGGGCTGGTGAGGGGCACCGAATCGGATTCGCTCGCGTTTCTTCCCTTGGGGTTCCGATCGTTACGGAAACTCGCGAAGTTGGCGCGGGATACCGTGCGCGACGCGGGCTTTGTTGAAGTACTGGTTGGGGCGGGCGATCTCAACGCGATTGTGACCGACATCGCCGCGCAAACGGTTAGCTCGTACAAGCAACTCCCCGTGCGGTTCCTCCAGATCGCGCCGGACGCGTCAAGCTTGCCGATGCTGCAGGCGCACAGCTTTCATTCCACCGAACCCGATCTGCTCCGCACGACCTCACGCGTGCGTGCGGCGTTTGGGCAGATCTTCAGCCGATGCGGCATCCGGAATGCAGAGGTTGAGGCGCGGAACGGCTCGCGCTTCGTCGCGCTCTCAAGCGATGGGGACGACGAGGTCGTGCTCGACGATCGCGGGACCTACGCCGCGACCGTGGACGCGGCCCGGACCGGCGAGCGCCCGTGGGCGTTCGCCGGGGAGCCCGCGGCGCCGCTGGAAAAGGTGCAAACGCCCAATCTCGCGAGCGTCGACGAGGTTTGCGCGTTTCTGAAGTTCACGCCGCGGCAGATCCTCAAGACGTTGGTCTTTCAGGCGACCAGCCCGATTCCGGTGAACTGGGTCGTGGCGGTCGTGCGGGGCGATCACCAGGTGAATCAATGGAAGCTGGCTCAGGCCGCCGCGGCGCTGGGCGTCACCAGCCTGCGGCTCGTCGATTCGCCCGAAGTTCGGCAGCGTTTCCCGATCGGGTTCGTCGGCCCCGACACTGGGACGAAAACGCCGGACGCGGTGCTGGTCGTCGATCCGGATGCGGCGCAGGGCGACGTGTCATGGGCGGCAGGCGCGAACGAGGTCGATTTCCACGTCCGCAACTTCAACTGGTTCCGGGACGCCGGCGACCGCCTGGCCGATCCGGCCAAAGTGCTCGTCGCCGACATCCGCAATGCAATCGACGGGGATCCCTCGCCCACCCCTGCCGGTGGGACGCTGCGCCGCCACCGCGCGATCGCGTTGGGCGAGATCTCGAACCTCGGCACGGGCCTGAGCGAAGCACGCCGGGCGCTGTTCGACGACGAATCGGGCACGCGGCGGCCGCTGACGCTGGGCGCGTATCGCGTGAACCTGTTGAACGTGCTCCTCGCCACGGTCGAGGCGGCCCACGACGAGCACGGCATCCGCTGGCCGGCCCCGATCGCCCCGTGCTCGGTGGTGCTCACGCCGATCAAGTACGACGGGGACGTGCGGCAGGCCGCGGACAAGCTCTACACGCAGCTCACATTCGAAGGCGTTGACACGATCCTGGACGACCGGGACGCACGGGCCGGGTTCAAGTTCGCGGATGCCGACCTGGTCGGCTTCCCGATCCGCCTCAACGTCGGGCAGAAGCACCTCGCCGAGGGACGCGTCGAAATGAAACGCCGTGCGACACTTGCCGAGGTGGAATTCGTCCCACTCGATCAGGTCGTCGCCCGCGTCCGGGCGGCGCTGACGGAATCGTAGGGGCACACGGCCGTGTGCCCGGGCGTACGACCGTACGCCCCAACACGCGAGGGGCACACGCCGTGTGCCCCTACAGAACGCGCAGTAACCGGATATAATCCCGGGCCATGTCCTGGACCGTGCATCCCGGCTCGCCGGGGGCGGGAGGGATCGTTCCCGCCCGTGCGCCGGTCGTCCCGCGCGTGCGACTGCCGGGGCACGAGGCAGCCGTGCCGATCGAGCAGCGGGCCCGGGAAATCCTCACGCGCAACCCGAGCTGCCTGATGGAACTGGTCGGCCCGCCGGGCTCCGGCAAGACGACGGCGGTGGCCCACCTATGGGCGGCGATCGGGGCGGAACTGTCCCTGCGCATTGTCGAGAAGGGCCACCACTCGACGATCCTGTTCGAGCTGCACCCGGCCCCGGAGGCGCGGACCGCTCACGCGCCCCGCCGTGTGAATGCAACTGCCACCGTCAGATTGGAGATGGCGCCGTGGACGGATGACGACCTGGCCGAATACCTCCTCGCAACCCATCCGGGCCGGTGCAAGGCGGTCATGCTTCGCCTGCGGGCCGACCCGGACCGGGCGACGCTGAACGGCCTGCCCGAACTATGGCGCGTCGTGCTCGACGAGATGGCGGCGGACGATTCGGTTTACACGATCGACATGGCATTCCTCCGGTTCCTTGACCGCGAACTGGGCGATCCGGGGACGCGAGCCGCCGCCGAAGAACATGCGCTCCGGGGGTCGGCGCCGTGGGGCGCGGTTGGCAAGGATCCGCCGGCCGGTTTGGGCGAGGGGCGTGCGGCGCGTCTGTTGATGCACAAGCGGGTCGCCGCGCCACTCGCGGCCCGGCGGATCGCGGAAGGCCTGCCGGACCGCTCGGTACGGCCCTACCTGTGCGGCCGGCTGCCGTACGATTTGGTCCGGCGGGTGGCGCTCCGTGCTCGGGCGGTGCCCGCCGCCCTCGGCGCGCTCAACGCGATGGCGGAAGAGGAAGACCCCGGCGCCCACGGAACCGCGGCGAGCATCCTCCACGCCGCCGGGATAGGCTGGCGGCCCGGCGGCGAGCGCGTGCCGAACCTGTGGGGCGCATGGCTCGCGGACGTGCAATGGGACGGGATCCGCCTGCCGAGATGCAAGATGAATCTGGCGGACCTGCGGCGGGCGTCGCTGGCCAACGCCGACCTGACCGGAGCCGTCCTCGACTACGCGCAGTTGGCCCGAAGCACCTGTCGAAACGCGTGGCTCCGCGGTGCCATCTTTGTCCGCGCCGATTGCGAGGAGGCCAATCTTGCTGCCGTAACGGCCGACGGCGCCGCATTCAGCTATTGCAATCTCAAAGGGGCAATCCTCGGCGGGGCAAGCCTCAAAGCCGCGCTGTTCCGCCACGCCGATCTCACGCACGCGGCCTTCCGCCGGGCCGACTTGTCGCTGGCGGACTTCACCGGTGCGACCGTCGGGGATACCGACTTTTCCGGCGCCGTCATGACCGACGCCAGGCTCCAAGGCCTGCCGCTGGCGGGATGCACGTTCGGCGGGACCAGTCTGCTGCGGGCGAACCTGTCGGGCTGCAATCTGGAGGGGCTCATCGCCGACGACATGAACTTCGAGGACGCGGATTTGAGCGACGCCTTGTTGACCGGCTCTGTTTTCCGGTCGGCCCGATTCCAATCCGCCGACCTTCGCGGGTGCGGTTTGGCGGAGATCGAGTGGGAGGGCGCCGATCTGCGCGACGCCGACCTGCGCCAATCCACGTTCCACATGGGCTCGACGCGCAGCGGCCTGGTGGGCAGCACGATCCCGTGCGAGGGGAGCCGTACCGGGTTCTACACCGACGAGTTTTTCGAAACGGACTTCAAGGCCCCCGAAGAGATCCGCAAGGCCAATCTGCGCGGCGCCGACCTGCGCGGCGCGAAGATCGAAGGCGTCGACTTCTACCTCGTCGACCTCCGCGACGCGCAGTACACGCCCGAGCAAGCCGAGTGGTTCCATAAGTGCAAGGCGATCCTCAGCCCGCAATGATCGGTGCGTGCCGGCTCAAACCGCCGCCTCCTGTCGCGCCTGCCCGCCGGCGCCGGTTGCAGCCACGGCCGCCACAAGCTGCGCGAACGACGGGTAGGCGGTGGTCCCCAACAGGTAAGTGCCCACCGGCAATTCGAGTTGCTGTGCATGAGTTGCACAGACGTGGCGCTCCAACACGCCTGCCGGGTCGCTCATCCGCACGGTAAACAGAGCCGGCCGATTACAGAACTCACACGAGGGACTGGACATACGAACCTCTGGCGCAAGCCGCATGACGCGTACGTCATGCAATATAGCGTGCGGCGCCGGCGTTGCGAAATGGGAATATGGGAGTGCATGGAATGGGCGGGAGGGCGTGAACTTGGCAGGACCCTTGTGGCACAGCCGCCCCCGGCGGTGTTCGAGCGACGGTCGAAAACGATTTCCGCCTTGCGGCGGAACACAGCCGAGGGCGGCTGTGCCACAAGGATGCATCAATCCGCCGTGAACCCCTGATTCTGGTATTCCTCGAGCTTGTAGTAGAGCGTCCGGCGGCTGATGCCGAGTTCCTGGGCGGTGGCGGTGCGGTTGCCGTTGTTGCGGCGGAGGGTGGCGAGGATGTGCTGCCGCTCGACTTCGTCCAGGGTCACGCCGGCCGCGGGTGTCGGCAGGTCGGGCTGGTCGAGCACGGCCGGGGGCGTCGGCGCCATCCGCCGCAGGGCGCGGTCCAGCGCCTGCTCCAGTTCCCCCAGATGGCACGGCTTGGTGAGGAACTCGACGACGTCCAAGTGAACCGCCTGCTTGGCCGACTCGATGCTGGCAAAGCCCGTGAGCACGATCGCCTGCAACGCGGGCGTCCGCTCGCGCAGCCGCCGCAACGCCTCGAGCCCGTCCATCGCGGGCAGGTTCAGGTCGAGGACGACGATGTCGAACGGCTCGGCATCGTGCATGCGAATCGCTTCCTCGCCGCTGCGGGCGACGGCCGCCTCGAAGCCCCATCCGACCAGGGCCCGCTGGAGCAATTCGCGCAGGCGCGATTCGTCCTCGACGACCAGAACCCGCGCCTCGTGGGTTTGTTTCGGATGCGGAAGGCTCATGCGACGCTCCGTTGGGCGGCGGCCGGCAGTTGCACCACGAACTCGCTCCCCTTCCCGGGCCCGGGGCTCGCGGCCCGGATGCGGCCGCCGTGGCTTTCGATGATGGCGTGGGTGATGGAGAGGCCGAGGCCCGTGCCCGGCTCGCGGACGCCCCGCTTGTCGGTGAAGAACGGCTCGAAGACCCGTTCCAGCGTCTGCCCGGTCATGCCCCGGCCGTTGTCGCGGACGCGCAGCTCGACCCATCCGTCGTTCGGGCCCACTTCGATCCGAACCGCCCCGCCGGGCGGGACGGCTTCCAACGCGTTCACCGCCAGGTTGAGCACCACCTGCTTCATCTCCGTTTCGACTGCGTTCACTCGCATCGGCTCGCTCGCCTCCACGTCCACGGTCCGGTCGCGGTAATCGCGGAGCCCCTGGACGGCGGCGACGACATCCGCCGCGACTTTTGAAAGGTCAACTTCCTCCCGCTTCCCTTCGCCCGGCCGCGCCAGCGACAGCAGCTTCCCGATGATGTCCTTGCAGCGGAACGCCTCGTCGGAAATCACCTGAAGCGATTTGGCCAGGTCCTCATTCGCCGCCGAGTGCGGCGATGCCGCCTTGAGCTGCCCCAGGGAATACTCGGCGTACCCGGTGATGATCCCCAGCGGGTTGTTAATCTCGTGCGCGAGCCCGGCGGCCAGGTATCCGACGCTGGCGAGCCGCTCGGAGCGGATCAACTCCTTGCTTTTGTCGGCGACCTTTTGCTCGAGGCGGTGGTAGAACTCATCCAGTTCGGCCGCCATCTGGTTGAACTCGCCGGCCAGGCGGGCAAACTCGTCGCGGCCGCGCACGTCGAGCCGCTCCTGGAACTCGCCCGACGCGATCTTGCGGACGCCCCCGCTCAGGCGGCGCAGCGGCAGCATGACGCCGCGATATTGCAGCACGCCCAGGACGATCGCCCCGAGCACGATCCCGCCGCACAGCGCGCCCACCGCGACAAGCGTGTCCCGCCGCTTGATGTCGGCCGCGATCTGATTGTTTTGAATGGTCGTGCGGATTCGGCCGGCGAATGTGCCCATGCGGCCGATGGCGTCGTTGATCGCTTTCAGGTCGGCGCGCTGCATGTCCTCGCCCGCGGCGAGTTCGGGCGGCATATTGAGTTGCCGGGCGGCGGCCATCAGCGCGAGGCGAAGGTCCTCCTCGGCTTTGACGTCGCGCGGATCGTCCTCGGCGCCGCCGTGCGCCTTGGTTTCGTACAATTCGAACCCCTGGAGCGCCGCCTCGACTTCGCGGGCCGCCTGCGCGCGGGGCGCGGCGGACGCGCTCAACAGGTCGCGCGCCGTCGCAAGGTGCAGGCCCACGTCGGTATAGACGTCGCGGATCTCCTCATAACCCGCCAACGCCATCCCGTAGTTTTCGTGCAACCCGTTGAGCCCCCACATGGCGGCGGCGCTGATCAGCACAAGGCCGATGATCATGCACGCGATCTGCACCGCCATTTTCCAGCGAAAGGGCATCGTCACACCTTGCGATTGGTCCTTGCGTCGATCTGGCCAATTCTAGCCGGATCGATCCCCGCTCGCACCGCAGGGCACCTTCGTCGTACAATCAGGACGCATGCTGATGGGCTTCATTAACAGCGGCGGCGGCGACCCGCCGCGACCGCCCGCCGGGGGCTTGCCGGCCGATGAACCGCCACCGGGCGACGGCGCGGGGGAAATGGCCGCACTCTCTGCCACCGTGATCGAATCGGCGCGTGCTGCCACATCCCGATACCGGCGCCGGCCGGAAGCGATCGGCAGATATGCCTGGGCGATCTCGCTCGGGTTGCACGCAATCGTGCTCGTCGGTGCGTACATTGCGGTCCGCTATTACTTTCCACATACGAGGGCAACTCCCGTCGCGGCGCCGCCGAACGAAAGTGTGGAACCCAGTTCGATCATCATGAGCCCTGATGTCACCGACGCCGTCCACGGCAGCTGGACGAAGGGCCTCATGCTCGCAGCCGATCCAGCGTTCACTCCAAGCAACGATCGGGAGATCCCACCGACCATCGCTCGCGAGCCGCAAACCATCGCTACTTTGGACAATCTGGCGCCCCGCTCGGCAGTCGATGCCTCGGGCGATTCCGGGAGCACGCCTTGGCCGCTCAGCCCTCTTCCAAGCTCAAACGCAAGCCGCCGGTGATTCCGTATGAACCGCGGATCGCGGGCGAGGCCGAACGCGCGCGCCGCCCGATCCTGACGGCTTGTCTGTTGGTCGCGGGAATCTTGATCTGGGCCGCGTTCGGCGGCGGGCGCGGCATCGGTGCGATGCGCTGGGCGATCATCGCCGCCGCCACGGCACTGGCCCTGCTGCCGCCGGTGTCGCGGTCAATCGTTCGGATGCTCGATCGCCTGCGCAACCCGTCGCCGCGACAGGCGGCGGCGGCCGCGGTGGCGATCGCGCTCGTCGCGGCGGGGTATTTCATCCTGACCGCGTTCCTGCAAGACCGCGACCTGTTCGCCAAGACGCATGATGACTGCAGCTACCTAATCCAGATGCAGATGCTGGCGCGCGGCCGGCTCTGGATGCCGCCCCACCCGCTGGCCGACTTCTTCGACTCGTTCTACCTGATCGTCCATCCCGTCTACGCCTCGCAATATTTCCCAGGCACCGCGCTGCTGTACGTGCCGACGGTCTGGCTTCACCTGCCGACCTGGGTGCTCCCGGTGCTCGCGGCGGGAGCCGTCGTTGGCCTTGTTCATCATATCCTGACGGAACTGATCGACGGCGCGGCCGGCGCGTT
>DASXMX010000253.1:0-22606 GCA_036495445.1 Tepidisphaeraceae bacterium | reverse complement strand
CGAAGCACCAGATGGAGGCCGGCTGCACGCTGTCGCCGGACGACCTGATCATCACCTGCGGCTGCCAGGAGGCGTTGGGCCTGTGCCCTCCGCGCGGTCGCGGAGCCGGGCGCGGTCATCGCGGTCGAATCGCCTGTCTATTACGGGCATCTGCAAACGATCGAGATGCTCGGGCTCAAGGCGCTGGAGATCGCGACCGACCCGCGCGAGGGCGTCAGCCTCGAAGCCCTACGAACCGCGCTGACAACAAAGAAGATCGCCGCCTGCGCGTTCGTGCCCAATTGCCACAACCCGCTCGGCTTCACCATGTCGACCGAGCGAAAGCGGGCGCTCGTTGACCTGCTCGCGGCGTTCGACGTCCCCCTGATCGAGGACGACATCTACGGCGACATCTCCTTCGCCCCCCACCGGCCCAACGTCTGCAAGGCGTTCGACCGGACCGGCAAGGTCCTGCTTTGCTCCTCGTTCTCCAAAACGCTCGCTCCCGGGGCCCGCGTCGGGTGGTGCGCGCCCGGCGTCTACTCCGAACGCGTGCAGCAACTCAAACTTTGCAACACGCTGGCGACGTCCACCCTGCCGCAACTGGCGATCAAGGAGTTCCTCGCCACCGGCGGCTACGCCCATCACCTCCGCCGGATGCGCAAGCGCTACGCCGACCAGGTGCACGACTACGCCTGCCAGATCGAGCGCTGCTTCCCGCCCGGCACCCGCCTGACCCGCCCCGCCGGCGGATGCGTGCTCTGGGTCGAGATGCCACCGCAGGTGGACGCGGTCGACCTGTTCGAGCGGGCCATCGCCCTGAAGATCAACGTCGCCCCGGGCCCGCTGTTCTCCGCCACCGGACGCTACCGCAACTGCATCCGCATCAGTTGCGCCTACCCGCGCTCGCCGAAGATCGATTGGGCGCTCCAGACCCTCGGCCGCCTCGCAGCGGCTTCCGCCTGATCCACGCACGGAAGGTGCGGCCGCGACGCATTGCTGCTTGGATACGCATCGGTCCGGGAGGACCATATCGCTGAGGGCATCCACAGGCTATGGCCCGGTCCCACTTCTCCGAGCTACGATCCGGTCGGGACCAATCCCTCCAAACGTGAAGGAGACCAACCATGCAATACCGGCTATTGGGACACAGCGGGCTGCGGGTCTCGGAAGCGGCCCTCGGAACCATGACGTTCGGCGAGGAATGGGGCTGGGGGGCCGGCAAGGACGAGGCGCGAAAGATCTATGACGCATTCCGCGAGGCCGGGGGCAACTTCGTCGACACCGCGAACGTCTACACGAATGGGACCAGTGAGTCGTTCCTTGGCGAGTTTATGAAAGGCCATCGCGAGACCATCGTGCTGGCGACCAAGTACACCAACGCGCCGCCCGGCACCGACCCGAACGCCGGCGGGAACCACCGCAAGAGCATGTTCCAGGCGATCGAAGCGAGCCTGCGGCGGCTGCAGACCGATTACATCGACCTGTACTGGGTCCACATCTGGGACCAAATCACGCCGGTCGAGGAAGTCATGCGCGGGCTCGACGACCTGGTGCGCCAGGGGAAGGTGCTTTACGTCGGCATCTCCGATGCCCCGGCGTGGTGGATCGCGCAGGCGAACACGCTGGCGAGCCTCCGCGGCTGGTCGCCGTTCGTCGCCCTGCAGATCGAATACAGCCTGGCCGAGCGGACGGGCGAACGCGAATTACTGCCGATGGCCAAGGCTTTCGAAATGGGGGTCACCGCATGGTCTCCACTGGCCGGCGGGCTGCTGACGGGCAAGTACCAGGGGGCGAGCGCGCCAGCAGAAGGGCGCATGGCCAATGAGGGGATGCGGCAGTTCCTACCCAACGCCGATCGCGCCAAATGGATCGTCGCCGCCCTGAAGACTGTGTCGGATCAGGTCGGCCGCGGCATGGCTCAGGTGGCGTTGGCGTGGCTGCGGTACCGCCTGGTCCCCGTCATCCCAATCCTCGGCGCGCGCAAGTTGTCCCAGTTGCAGGACAACCTGGCGAGCTTCGGGCTCACTTTAAGCGACGACCAGCTCAAGATTCTTGACGACGCCAGCCGCATCGGCCTCGGCTTCCCGCACGACTTGTTCAATCGGGAAATGGTACGGAGCTTTATCTACGGCGGGATGCGGGATCGCATCCTCGCTTGATGTCATACGTAAAGACCTACTCAGCATTAAGCACGTCGCGCGCGTGGTTGCCCACGTCGCGGGCGCGGTCGACCAGCGCGGTCCATAGGTCGACCTTTCCGCCCAGCGCCTCGGAGGTGACCAGGCCCTGCTGCGTGGCGTTGTGGATCGAGTCGGCGGAGTTGATCGCGTCCTCGAGCTGCGCGCGGTCGTTGGAGTCGAGCCCCTGCCGACCCGCAGTGACCCACCATTGACTGCCGCCCGTAACCGGCGTCATCACCGGCTGACTGGCGCGCTGCTGCACCTGCGCCACCTGCGCTTCGACCTGTTGCAGCGCGCCGCCGATCAGGTCACGCGCCCGCTGGCCGATCGCCATAAGCGAGGGCCGGAGTTCCCTGTCGTTTCCCGTCGCGGTCATTTCCAGTGCGGCGAGGTCCTTCAGCTTGGGCAGCACGTCGATGATCGGCCCCAGCGATGGCGCCTGTGCGGCCTTGTCGATCTGCGGCCGGTATTTGCCGAGCTGCGCATCGAACAACGCCCCCATCGCCTTGCGCCGGTTGGCGGGGTCCTGGATGTCGATGGTCTGCCCGCCGCCCCCGGGCGGGCGGTAGCGGAACTGATCGCTCGCCTCGATCAGAACGACGTTGGCGCGGGCGGTGAGGGCGGTCTTCGCCTCGGGCGAAGCCTGCGCGGCAGTGAAGGCGCGATACGCCTCCGCCCGCGCGCCAAGGCGCATCAGGCACTCGCCGCGGAGGAGCATCAGTTGGAGCCGGTCGAAGCCGCTGTTGGGACGATCGCTGCCCGGCAGCACGCGGGCGATCTGCTGCAGACACGTGTGGAATTGTCCCGCATCGTACATCTGCTGCAGATCGCCCATCGTCGGCATCGGCGGTGCCGCCGAAGCGCGGACCGACGCACACACGAGGATCACGCCGATCAGAACGAACAAACGGCCTGCATGATGCGAGCGGTTCATTGCATGCTCCTTTAATCAGCCCCAGCGGGAGCCAAGCACATGCTACCAGATTCCTGCTCGCCTCACAGTGAATACTTGGAATCGGTTCGTAGAAGAACCATTCGGTCGCTTCGCGATACAACGTTCAGGGAGCCGCAGCTTCCGGCAGCGCGGCAGCGGTCGGTGCCGTGCCTTCGCTGACGTCCGCCGCGCGCATCGGCGGTTTTCGCGCGAGGAACGGCCGCTCGAAAACGAGAAAGAACATGAACGCGGCCAACACCATCGATCCGGGAATCGCGAAGACGTAGCACACGAGTTGGGCTGCGTGCGAGTGGACGTGCTGTGTGACCCAATAGCCTTCCGCCCAGACGAACGGCGCGTGCAGCAGGTAGAGGCTGTAGGAAAACGTCCCAACCCAGACCAGCGGCCCCCAGGCGAGCACCCGCTCGATCTTCAGGTCGCGCACGGCCGCGAGGGTCGCGAAGAAGGCGAGGGGCCCGAACGTTGCGATTCGCTGGACCGTTCCGCCAAGCGTGAACATCTGGCCATCCCCGGCCGGGAAGAGAAACAGCCAGGCAATCGCCAGCAGCAGTCCCCACCCCGCGTTGCGGACGATGAACCGCTCCGTGCCGTTTCGTCCGCGGCTGACAGCGAGTTCGGATGCCAGGATCCCCAGCCCAAACAGCGGCAGATATCGGAACACACCCCCTTCCCAGGCGAAGGCGTGTTCCAGGTTCCACCGGTACTTCACCAGAAGCGACAACGCCGAAAGCGGCAGGCTGACCAGCAGCACCGTCCAAGCGTTGGTCCGCCGCCAGAGCAGGATGCAGAGCGGGAAGACGAAGTACCAGCGCCATTCCAGCGTCAGCGTCCAGAACGGCCCGGCGAGGATCTTCTTCCAGAACAGCATCCCGTCGATCACGAAGCTGCGCAGGCCGGGCCATTCAACATCGCCCCGGAACCATTGCTGCGCAGGCGTGTTTAGAACGAGAAGGCTCAACGCGCCGAACAGGAACAACGCCGCCCAGTACGGCGGCACGATCCGGCGGGTCCGCGCCAGGGCATACCGGCCCCAGTTCGCCGCGCGCTGCGGCTTGGAGAGGATCGGATAGCTGAGGCAAAACCCGCTGAGGACGAAAAACAGATCGACCCCGCCATACCCTCGCGCAAACAATCGGGAGAGGCTCAGGTGCCGGCCGCCCAGCGGAACGCTCGGCCACTCGGGTTTCGCGAAGGCGACCCAGGCGTGATAGTAGAGGACCATCAGGCACGCGATGCCGCGCAGGCCATCAATCGCGGCAAATCGCGCCTTCCCCTCGGCCGGCACGTGCGGCGTTGGCCGCGCCTGCGGCGAGGGATCGATCGGAGTTGTCAGGGCAGGTGACTGACTCATCCACTTCCTCGTACAACGTGCAAGCGCGAACCGCCGGTTCACGATCCGCGATGCCGCAACTCGTAAACCGCAGCACCCGAGATCGAGTGAATCAGCCGGGGCGGATCATAATCGGCGGCGGCGACGCCAAGCGCCTTGGGAACTTCTTCGGGCGTCTGTTCTCCCGGTTGGATCACGACGATGAGGCGTCGATCCCCGCGCGCGGTCGGCGCCGTCGCGCGTCCGAGCGCCGGGTGCGTAAGGCCCTGGTATCTCAACGGCGCCTCGGCCGGGAACATCGCGAGAACCCGATCCCCCTGCGACAGATTTCCGTCGAAGAAACCGGCCAGTTCGATCGCCTGCGGGAAGTTCTCGTTCGTTCCGATCACCGTGCCGCTGCGGATCACAAAAGCCGCGACGAGCAACGCCACGGCGGCCGGCGTTGCGATGAGAATCCAATTCGGCACGGAACGGGTCGCGTCACGCCCACGGGCGATCAGCGCGACGATGCCGGCCGCGGCCAAGCCCCCATAGATCGGCTCCAGGAACACCCAAACCCGCGTGAACGGGATCACCCGTTGGATCGCCACCAGCAACGGGCACCAGAGCAGCGCGACCAGGAGCAACGGGACATCACGCCGTCGCTCCCCGCGCCCCAGCACGACGTAAAGCACGATGCCAAGTGAAAGCACGACGCCGAAGGCCAACGGCCAGCCGCGATTCGCGAGCTGCCAGACTCGTTCGATTCCGAGCGGCAAGCCGTGCACCCACTGCGACAAGGTCATCGGAGCAACGAACTGGTTCGCGATCAGCGGCCCGCGTCCGTGATACAGGAGGATTGGCGAATACAGCACGCCCGAGAGCGCCGCTGTCGCGATGCCCGCGACGATTGCGCGCGGAAGGACCTTCCGCACCGGCTCGCGGTCGCGAGCGAACAGTGCCATGAGCACCAGCCAACCGAGCACGATGCCGAACGGATAGAGCATCGTGGGTATCGTGAAGAAGCCGATGCTCGACAGCACGACCAACAACACCCACCCGGCCAGGCTCGCGCGCCGCCGCAGGTGCAATGCGAGCGCGAGCAACGCAACGAACAGCAGCGTCTGGATAGAGTATCCGCGTGCATTGACGGAGTATTCGATCAGGATCGAAGACCCTGCGACCAACGCAGCGGCGAGCAGTCCGACGATTGGGCTGACCAGCCGGCGAAACAATACACCCGTGAGCGGAATGGTCAGAATCCCTGCGACCAGAGCGGGCAGCCGGATCGCCCACGGCTGAAATCCCAGCAGTCGAGTCGACGCGTGGACAAGGATCGTGTGAAAGATGTGGTTGTTCGGCCAGGAGTAATCCTGCAGGAACGCGCGAAGCGGCCGGGCCGCATACGTGCAATACGTGAACGCCTCGTCATACCGAAGCGGCTCGAAGAGGTAACGAATCCGGACCGCTGCGCCGAGCAATGTCACGATCGCCAGCGAGAGCCATCCGGCCGCCGGGAAGGAGCTCACTTCCTCGCGCATTGCCGCGAACAACGCTCGCGATGACGCCTTGAACTCGCCGACGACGCGCCCGACGGTCCGCTCGGCGACCGGGCGTCGCCAGAATGCAATGACAACCAGAAGAAGCGCGCCGCATGCACCGAACCTCGCAAGCCACAGCAGCCCCCGCGCCCGCCCCGTCGAGAGGTGGTTGCCATCGGCCGGCGCCAACAGGAACGAGTGATTCAGCACGCGTTGCGGTCCAATCACGCCTGCGACAAGTGCGACGAGCCCGAATGTCAACAGCAGCGCGATCGCCGCGAAAAACCAGCCGCGCGATACTGCGGCTTGGTCGACCCGCTTGACGTCGGATGGGGCGTCACTGGGTTGAACAATCGACATTCGATTCTCCGGCGGCAGCGGCATTCCATTGGCAACACGACCCCGCCGCGGATGCGAGCCATGGACGCCAGTTAATGATTATCGGCTCAGCGCCGGGAGCGGAAGAGCAAAACGACCTATTGCACGGTCATTTCCAAGTCCAACGGACCGCACGAGGTGAAACCCCGCGTGTCACGATTACGCTTTACGCAATCTCTCGCTTTGCATCCGTCGTACAATGCCGGCATGTGCGGCCGTTATACCCTTCGCACGCCGTTGCAGAACGTGATCGACGCGTTTTCGGCGCAGTCGATTCCTCCCGAACTGTTCGGCCCACGGTACAATGTGGCGCCCACGCAGGACGTATTGGCGGTGCGCGTATCGTGCGAGGACGTGCGCGAGCTCGTCCCGCTGCATTGGGGCCTCGTCCCGCATTGGGCCGCGGATCGGTCGGTCGGCGCGCGGATGATCAATGCTCGATCCGAGACGCTGGTCGACAAGCCCGCCTACCGCGACGCGTTTCGCCGCCGGCGATGTCTCATCCCGGCGGACGGGTTTTTCGAATGGGCCAAGGCGCCGGGCGGCAAGCAGCCGTACCTGTTCCAACTCAAGGACGGCGGCCTGTTCGCCTTCGCCGGCCTGTGGGAATCCTGGGGCCGCGGGGACCAGCGCCTCGACTCATGCACGATCCTGACCACCCGGCCCAACGACCTGGTCCGACCCGTCCACGACCGCATGCCGGTGATCCTCCCGGTCGACGCGCGCGCGGCCTGGCTCGATCCCGCCGCCAGCCGCGAGAGCCTCGCGCCGTTGCTCGAGCCGCTGGCCGCCGAACGCATGACCGCAATGCCGGTCAGCAAGCGCGTCAACCGCGCGACGATCGACGACCCGGGCTGCGTCGAACGGGCAGAGTCGACGCTCTTTTGACGTTCGCATGGAGAGATCCGACGCGTTGACGGCCGGCCCCGGGGCGCTTCGGATCCCGCCGGTTCCGCGATACGATACCGCGATGCTCACCAAACCCGCGTTCACCGCATTTCGGTTTCTCGCGTTAACACTCGCACTCTCGATCCTGCTCGCATCGCAGGCGCATGCCGCGGCCGAGCCGGCCAAGCCCGCGTTGCTGTACAGCCGGTACTTCAATGCCAAGGGCGAAAAGCGCTACCTGCCGGACGGCACCTACAAGCTGGTGCTCGATCGGCTGAAGGATCGGTTCGACGTCCGCGCGAGCGACGAGCCGCTGAATGCACAGACGCTGAAGGGCGTGTCGGTCGTGCTCATCGCCAATCCGAGCGACAAGGCGGTGGGCAAGAACCCGCCGCCCCATCACGTCTCGTCCGAGGACGTCGAACAGTTGACCCAATTCGTCCATAACGGCGGCGGGCTCGTCGCGATGGGCAACCAGGAGAATCACAACCTCGAAATCGCCGACTTCAACCGCCTGCTCGAAGCCTTCGGGATGAAGTTCGAGAACCGCTATACCGACGCCAAACAACTGGTCCTTCCCGCCTCCCTGCCGATCATCGGCGGACTTCGATGGGCCTACTACACTGGGAATCAGGTCGTGATCCAACCCGATCACCCGGCCAAACCTCGCGGCTTGGTCGTCAACGATCTGTCGCAAAAACCGCTCGGCGGGCCGCGCGACGAGCCCGGCATTCTGCTGGCCACTGCCGAGCCGGGCAACGGGCACGTCGTCGTCGTGACCGATGCCGGGTGGATCAGTAACGACGCCCTCACCGGCAAAGGGATCGGCAACGTCTCGATTAAGGATCAGGACAACTACGAGATCTTCCTTCGTCTCGCCGAGTGGGCGGCCGGAACGAAATAAATGGGTCGGGCACCGCTCAGCGGGCGATCGCGGGCTCCGGGGCCACGGCCGGCGCCGCATGAGTGACCGGCGCGGCGATGTTCCACCTGGAGAGTTTCACCGGGTGCAGGTACAGGTAGTTTTCCCCAATCACCGGGAAGACCCTGTCGACCTGGTGGTTCGCCCGCTCGGCGATTTCCATCACCCGCTCGGGCGCCCAGATGGCAAGGCCTCGATGCCCGGTTTGCTCAATCACGTCAACGGGGCGGTGCTGGATCCGCGTGATGATCGTGTCGCAGGTGAGAGCCAGTGCCGTTGGGGCCGCGATCTCCACCCAAAGCCGCATCGTGGCGAACACGCCGCACAGCCTGCAAAACTCTTCGATCGACTCACCGGGAACGATGATCAGGTCCGCATAGCTCTGGAGCATCGGATACGGCGGTGGCACGTTCCCCTTGCGCCGGACCAGGTACTTGAGGTGCCGCAGGTAACCCCGCCCGCGGTTGTAGCGGCCGTTCCAGCCAAAGAGGTTTTTCCAGCCGAAATTCCCCAAGTGGATCCCGTGCCGCGCGATCCGCGCCCGCGCTTCCTCGGCACTTGGGATTTCCGCCTTCCACATCACGCAGTTCTCGTACCGCCAGACGTCCAGCGCGGGCAGCAGGTGCGGCCACTCGAACGGGACGTCCGAGAGGGCCATCAGGTAATCGATGTAGGCAGCGCCCTCGGTCAGGCCAAACCGCTCGATGACGTTGTTCTCGTCCAGCGCGGGGTTCAACAGCAGGTCGTCGGCGCAAAAGATATAGTGCGAGATGCCCGGCTCGATGATCGACCGGGCCGCCTGCGCGAAGTAACCCTGGAACTGGGCCGAACTCTCGAAGATCGGGATCACGTCCGGGTGATCGCCCCGGTAGAACGGAACCAGGTAGCGGATGTCGGAGAACCGCCCGCCGTAGATCGCCTCGAGCTTGGGAATGTTCCGGTCGTACTTGTGGTTGAACACAAATACGAGGCGGACGCGTGAGTTCTGCATGCCACGGCCTCACATACGAAATGAGCGTCGCGTGCGTCGCCGCGCGGGCGAGCGTCCCCACGAAACCTGCCCGGCGTCTCAGCCGCCGACGTCCGTAAGCCACGCTTCCAGCAGCGGCAGTTCCTTCTCCGGCACAATACCGACTCGGACAAGTTCGCGATAGGCCCGATGCAGATTCTCGCCGATGCTCGCCTCCGGCTTAATCGCCGCCTTCACCGCGTCGATCACCGGCACCGCGTGAAGGTAACAAGGGATTTCCGATTGGAAATCCTTGAGGTAGTCGTGCGGGTTGCGCTCCTGAACGACCGTCGCCTTGGTGAACCCCAGCCGCCACCCCGCCGCCCAGAGGATCGGCTGCGCCACCAGCCCGCGGAGAATGTCGGTGAACCGGAACGTCACGTGGGCCGGCATGTACAGCAGCGGGAACAACTCCCGCCGATACGCGGTGTTCTGCGAATTGAACGGGCACAGCGTCTCCCTGCCCAGCACCACCGGCGGCCCGTCATTGAAATAGCACGGCGTGTTGTCCGTCAGCCGATAGATCGCGTCGACGTCCGGATCCCCGTCCGCCAACCCCTGCCAGATGCCGACGCGGCACGGCTTCGGCCCCAGCGCTTCCCGCTTCAGCACGGACTTCTCACTTGTCAGCAACTGCAGCGGAAACCCCCGCGGCCAGATCCGCATGTCCGTGTAGAGCTTGTAAACGTTGACGAACCCCAACCCATCCGCGGTGGCGGGAAACTCCCCCTCAAACGGCGGAAACGCCCAACCCGGTTTGGGCACATTGTCGTCATCCGTATCAACGATCACCTGCGCCCCGCGCTGGATCGCATGGACGTAGCCAATCATCTTGCGGCAGTAATGGTTCCACGGCAGGGCCTTGGCCACGTTGTAGCCGCTGGCTTCCTGATCGGCCGCCGAGAGGAACGTCGCCCCCGGCACAGCCCAATCGCCCGGCGTCTTGCGGTCCCCCGCCACCACCAGGTGCCACCCGGGCAGCTTCGAAAACTTCAACGCCGCCTCGGTCGGGCGGAAGATCGTCGTGATGACGATCACCTTCTCGGCCTCTTGATTCACACCCATTCCCTTACTTCCTTGTTAACATCCGGCGGTTGCCAGAGATATCCCCGCAGTGCTGTTAACATCAGACGCCCCAACCGGCAACGGAAAATCCGCCGGACCATCAAATAACGGCTGTCCGATTCTGTCGCGCCCAGTCGCGCACCGCCGACGCATGTGAATTCGTAAGCAAACGACATTGCATCACTTACGCCAAAACGACAAATTGTCCCGCGCGCGGCACTCTCAAACCGCGGTGCGCCATAGCACACGCGCCCACACAACTCAGCCGCCACAACCGAATTCACCTTGCGGCCCCTCCGCATTTTCCCTCCGGATGTTGCATTTGCAACATTGGAGCCCAATCAATTATCTCATAAGTCCCTTCTCCGTCGTATCTTGTCTTTTCTGATCCTCTCCCAAACGATGCAACACCCGTCCCAGATCAAGCCCAATGTTGCATTTGCCATTCCCATCGAGGCGCTGGGCTAAAGTCACATATGTCCTGTCGATGAAAATGGTTGGATGGTGGCCGCATTTATATATTGATGCTAATATATGTAACATCGCTTCCCGGCTTTTCGGTCCCAAGCGTTGCGTCCGCCGCCCTGCGCTTCGTGTGGCCATATCCTCACGCCTCCGCCTCTTCAACACGCCTGACCTCGCCAGATGTTCGCAATATGTTAGGATACGCTCCGCAACGCGAATTGTTTCCGGAAAATCCGTAATCTTGCGAAAACGCAAGTGCTGACACAATCGGGAATTGCGAGACCGAGGTGGGACGGAGGGCACCGAACGCTTCAAAAGAACATCCGTGGAGGATCGCCGGGAGTTCCCCGCTTATTACGGGGCTCGCCGCCTCGCG
This sequence comes from Tepidisphaeraceae bacterium, assembly GCA_036495445.1. Classification (GTDB taxonomy): domain Bacteria; phylum Planctomycetota; class Phycisphaerae; order Tepidisphaerales; family Tepidisphaeraceae; genus DASXMX01. Next base: position 11,536 of record DASXMX010000253.1, on the reverse strand, counting down.
GGCATCCGCCCTCTCATTAGCTCTGATCGTTGGGATCCGTCCCGCTCTTGCGGCACACGACGTTCCGGGGATCGTGCCAGTCCATGCCGCACACGAAACACTGCCGGCCATTCTTGTTCCGCAGCAGGCGACCGCAATACGGGCACGGCGGGCCGTAGTAGGAGCGTCGGTAGTGCCAGATCGCTTTGGGTTCGTCGCCATCGAACTTCAGGCCGGTCACCCGCTCGTACGCGGCGATGAGGTGACGGTACCGCAGCCGGCGAACCGTCGCCGCGGGGCGTCTCCCCGGACATGGGTTGCAACCGCGTCCCGCTCGTATCGGCCGCCGCCAGCTCCTTCTCCGCCTGCACGACGGCGGCAAACGTCGCGTCGTCGAGCATCGGGTGCTCGCGCCGGCACGCCCAGCACCAGTCGATCTTCACCGTTTCTCCGCTGCCAGGATCGCATGCCGCACTCGGGACGCGAGTTTGAATTTCATGTTGGATGGGTTTCACTTCAGGAGCACGCAGCTGTCAAGAGAGTAGATCCCCACCCGATCAGCGTTCCTCGATCCGTTGCTTTGAAAGCGGACGGCCCTTGAGGCGGATCGGGTCGGCCTTGGGCTGCCGAGGGGGCAGTTGTCGCCTTCAGAGACGTTGCTTGTCGTCGCCCGGCAATGGCGCGAGGCCAACGGCCGCGAGCAGCTCGTTACGGCGTGGCTCTGCCACCAGATACAGGGGAAAATCAAACGCGTCGCTCGTTTTACTCTTGTTTCGGAACCAGATGAGGCGATCGCGCGTTCGATCGGCGGCCGCGCGCTTGATTTCGCCCAGGACCGCACCACCTCGCCCCACCAAGCTCACGGTCCCCCAATGGATTTCGAGCCGGCACGCGCGAAACACCGGGTATCTCCATACCCAACCCCAGACCAACGAGCAGAAGAATATCGTGCAAAATGGTAGGCCGACGAGTTCCCAAAATACATCGCGCAGGTGGATCCGCTCTCCCCGGAATCCCGCGCGGGTGTCGTCGATCAATACCAACAAGAGTACGGCAAAAAAGACCCCAACGCATAGGGAAACGAAAGCCCGCACCACCGCATAGCGAATTCGCCCTCCACGCGTCAATTCAACACCGATATCACGCATAAGCGATATCAGTTCAATCAAAACGGAATCGAAGCACAACGGCCGCTGCGAATCGGCGCTCTCGCAAACGCTTCACTGGAAGTCCAATCCGGATCACCCCCTTGCCAACGGATTGCTTCAGGGCAATCGCATGTGTTCGCCGATCGGACGCATTTGGGAGGGCAAGGCTCCTGCCGAGCCGAGGCTCGCTCGACAAACGCGGCTCGGCAGGAGCCTCGCCCTCCCGGTTGGGGTCACATGCGATTGCGCGCGGATTGCTTACGCGATCAGCTTCACCGGCGTAAACCTCGTCCCAAGGACCGGCTCGCTCGGAACGCCCAGCCATTGCTCCAGCACGCCGGCATAAACGCTGCGGAAGTCGGTGGTGAACCGCAGGTCGCCGTCATCGAGATCGGTCATCTTGGGGTGCTTGGTCAGGAGCCCCGGCTTCACCCGTCCGCCGGCGAGGAACATGGGGGCGGCGGTGCCGTGGTCGGTGCCGGCGCTGGCGTTCTCATGAACGCGGCGGCCGAACTCGCTGAAGGTCATCACCATCGTCCGGCGGTCGTGCGAATGTTCCTTCAGGTCGTGGACGAAGGCGGTGACGGCCTCGCTCAGTTCGCCGAGCAGGCCGGCATGGGCTGCGGCTTGGCTGGAGTGGGTGTCGAAGCCGTCGAGGTCGAGGTAGTAGACCCGCGTGCTCAGGCCGGCGTCGATCAGTTGGGCGACGGTCTTGAGCCGGCGGGCGAGGCTCGAATCGGGGTATTTTACTCCCGTTTGATAGCGTCGCACGGCATCCTGCACCTGCCGGCTGGAATCGATCGCCGACTGGGTGCTCAGGTGAAGGAAGCCGACCAGGTCGTCGCCGTCTTCGCGCGGGGCGGCGACGCCCTGCTGGATCGCCCGGCGGAGCTGCGCGTCGCCGCCGTCCTCGAGCTTGAACGCGTCCAGCGATTGGACGGAGGTCGCCAAGGCGGCCTCGCCTGTGAGGGCAAGCGGCAGCCGGCCGGCGTCGGCCGGCAGGTGCATCGCCGGCACGTCGGTAGGCGAGCCACGGTGGGCGTCGAGATACCGCCCGAGCCAGCCCGTCGCGCGGTACCCGGCGCCCAGCCCCTTTTTCGTCGCGTCCCGGCGGGCCGTCTGCCAGATGTCCATCGACGAAAAGTGCGAGCGGTCGGGCACGGGGTATCCCGCGCCCTGGACAATGCCAAGGTGCCCTTCCTCCAGCAGCTTGGAGAAGCCGGCCATCGAGGGGTGCAGGCCGACGTAGTCGTCGATCTTGTGCACCTGGGCCGTGGGGATGCCAAGCAACTTTCGGTTGGCGCGGTAGACGTCGTCGGCGTAGGGGATGACGGTGTTGAGGCCGTCGTTGCCGCCCGAGAGTTGGATCACGACGAGGATCGTCTCGCCGCGGGCTTGCGCCGCTTCGGCGGAGGCGTTCAGGAAAAACTGCGGGACCGAGTTGGCCAGCGCCACCAGCGCGGCGGACGAAGCGGACCCCTTCAGGAAGGAACGACGGGAAAGATGGGATATCATTGGCTTCTCCAGCCTGACCATTGATTTCGGATCTCACGTGGCATGGGCACCTCGCCCATGCGTCTCGTACAATGCCGCATGGGCGAGGCGCCCATGCCACGTCGTTCTAACACCGCCCCTACGCGAGTTGAAACTCCGGCAATGCGCTCATCGCGTGAATCACGTTGGCCAGGGCGCGGCTCCGGTCGCCTGAATCGTCGGGGGACGCAAGCTTGACGAGCACGGCGCGGGCCGTGGCGGGGATCGGGGCGGCGACCAGCAGTTCCAGCAACCACTCCACCGCCGCCTCGGGCGAGGTCGCGCCGGCGTGATCCGCGGCGGCGGCGAGGCTGTCGCCGGAGGCGTCGAATCGCGTTTCGGATTCGGACAGGACCTGGCCGACCAGGTTCGCCCGGCCGAGCAACGTCGAGGAGTTAATCCACGCCCGGCCGCCGTCCCAGCCTTTCACGTTTGGCGGTTCGAACAGGGCCTGGCCCAGGTCCGCGCTCCCGTGCGCGAGGCGGACAAGGTCGGTCGTGCCGCCCAGCGCCCGCATGAGGCCGACGCACAGCTCGACGGGCGATCGCACCTTTCGCGCGACCGAATGATCGGAGAAAAAGAGATTGCTGGCGAGGATCCGCCGGACGGCGACGTCGATCTGGAAATCGTGCGCGCGCAAGTCGGCCGCGATGGGCTCGACCAGCACATCGGGGGCGGCGGGCTCGTCGAAGGCGAAATACCGGATCAGCTTGCGGGCGATGAACCGCGGGGCGGCCGGCTGGTCGAGCACGACCCGCACGGCGGCGTCGCCGTCGAAGTTGCCGCTGCGGCCCAGGAACGACTTGGTCCCGGTGTCGTGCTGGGCGGCGTCGAAGCGGAAGCCGTCCCCCATCACCTCATACCCGGTGAACGCGCGGGCGAGTTCCTTGATGTCTCGCTCGCTGTAGTTACCGACGCCCAGCGTGAACAGTTCCATCAGCTCGCGGGCGTAGTTTTCGTTGGGGTGGATCCGGCGGTTGGTGGTGGAATCGAGGTAGATCAGCATCGCCGGGTCGCGGGAGATGGCACGGACCATCGCGTCGAACTTGCCGCGGGCGTGGGAGCGCAGCAGCTCGTTCTGATCGAGCATCATCTGAAGCTTCTGGACCTTCACGGCGCTGGTGGCGAAGTGGCCGTGCCAGAAGAGCGTGAGCTTTTCGAGCGGCGCATCGGGGGTGTTGAGCATCCGATACAGCCACCAGGCGGCCAGGTCGTGCGGGTCGCCGCTGTCGGCCGTGCGGTCGGCGAGCAAGGCGCTGTCTCGCTCGAACTCGGGCGGGGGCGCGGGGGGATTGAAGAGGCGGTCGATGGCGGTCGAGGGGCCGAGCTTTGCGGCCTTGTCCAACTCGTCCGAGGTGGCGCCGAAGCCGGCCCTGCGGTAGAGGTGCGCCGCCAGACGGCGCGACCAGGGACGCTGGGGGCTCGGCTCGAAGGGTGCCCAAGCCCATTGGGAATCCAGATCGCGAAGGTCAATGGCCATGGGGCGCGCCTATCTTCCTGGAAGAGAGAATGAGGAAGGGACAAAGAATGTCCCTGCGGCTATGCAGGGCAGACAGGGATGTCTGCCCCACCAATTCAGCTCAGTGCTCCTTTTGCTCTTGCTCGTGCGCGATATCCGCGGTGGCGTCGGGCACCGTCTTCACTTCGAGTTCGAACCGGATCGACTTCTCTTCGGGAAGCAACCGCACCCGCGCGTCGCTGAACGCGCCGGCGATCGCCTGGAGCAGGCTGATCTCCCGTTCGGCGGTTTTGCGGTCGTGTCCTTTTTGCAGCATGTTCCCGGCCACGAGCTGCTCGCGGTTGGCCTTGATCAGGTCGGCAGCGAGGTTCGGGTTACCGGCGATGAGCGTGTTCTCCCGGATTCGGGCGGGCGACTGTTCCTTTGCGTCCAAGTCGGCCAGTTCCTCGGCAAGCTGCCGGCTGGTGCTGAGGATCAGCCGCCGGTTCGACAGCGCCATCGCGGGCGAGAGGTTGAGGTACGCGTCGTCCTTGGGGGACTTGGCGTCCTTCTTCACCTTCTTGTCCGCGGCGGGCTCCTTCGGCGCGTCGTCGTCGCCGGAATAGGTGGCGAACTGGATCTCGCAGTCGCCCCGCCGTTCGGTCTGCAGATCGAGCAGGGCGCGCCCCTGCTGTGCGCCGTTGAGATTGCCCAACGCGACGCCGGCCTGGAACGCGACGCGGAAATGCTTGCGGACGTGGGCGAACTGATCGGGCCGGATCTCCAGCACCAGCGCGGCGGCGGGCAGCTTCAGTGTCGGCGTCAGCCCGCCGGCGGGGAAGTCGTTCCTGGCGACGACTAACTGCATCTGCGGCTTGAACGCGCCCAGCACGTCGTTGCCGAAACTCTTGCCGCCGAACAGGGCGCTCAGGCCGCTGTCGGTCTGGGCCATCTGCGTGGCGACCGATTCGGTGAAGAGGTCCGGCCCCGCCTGCCACATCGCGGCGACGTCGCGATAGGTTGTCAGCGACAGCAGCGTGCCGGGCGGGCGCAGCGGTTTGGCGGCGCCGTCGGGCGGCGCGGCGAAGAAGAACTTCCGGCCCGCCGGCACCCACGCCCGGTCCATCGGTGCGGCGGCGGCGAGCTTGATCCCGCCATGCCCGGCCCAGAGCGACGCCGTCGCGTAAGGCGCATTTTGTGCGACGGGGATCAGGCCGCCCAGGACGAATTCGATCCCGGGATTGTCCGACTTGCTGGCCGGATCGAGCCAGGGTTGCTGTGATTTGGCGAACAACCTGATCGGGGCGAGGCGAACGAACGCCCAAGCGGACGGGGGCGTCCCCGGCCCCGCCGCCAGGCGCCGGGCGGCGCCAAAGTCTTCGTCGCCGGCCAGTGCATCGCCCCCGTCGAGAAAGTTGTCGGCAACGCGTTGCGCCAGGCCCTTCTTGTTGCTGATCATCACCCACGGCCCCAGGTCGGCGACGATCGCCTCGTTCACATGCCACGCCTTCAGGCCGCGATAGGCCTTGGTGGTCACGGGGTCGGGCTTGCCGTGCTTTTTCGCATCGTCCTCCGCCATCGAGATCAGCGCATCGCGAACGGCCTCGGCCGTCTTCATGTCCTCCGGCTTGACGAGGACGACAACGCCCTGCGTAAGCGGCTCGAAGGCGAGGGCGATTCCGCCGCCGCTGATTTGCTCCAATGCCGGCCGCCACTGGACGCCGGCCCGGTCTTCGATCAGTTTGACGACTTGCTTGAGCTTTTTGGCGTTCGGCTTGTCCATCGCGTCGCGGAACGCGCTGGAATCCTCGAGTTGCTGGCGAAGCGGGTTGTCGAGCGTCGTCGAGAGCACTGCCTTGGGGTCGCTGATTTCCACATAGGCGAGGGTGGAAGGCGGCAGGAGGTCGGCCGCCGACTTCTCGGCGGCCGCGGGCCGCGCCGCGCCGACAAACGCGAGCAGCAGCGGAAGCACCAGGACGACGGCGAGCCGAACGCGTGACATGATCTGCAGCTCCGTTGCGTGAGATTCGGGACCAACGCGGCCGCGAGCCCGCAGCCGCCTGGTTCCCTTATGTGATCGCCGCAAACGGCGGGTTTAGTACATGGTATCGATCTTTGAAGGCAACGGGGCATGAAATCCGAGAAGGTCTGCCTTTCGGCAAGCCCGTGCGGATTCCCATGCACCGACGTGCCACAGGAGGCGAGATTCATGCGTCGGTTCGGCAGCTTGGTCGCGGCGTGGTGCGTGCTCTGGTCAGCGAACGCATTCGGCGCTCTGTCCGGTCCTACCCGTGTAACCATCGATGCAGACGGCGTCCTGTTGGTAAACGGCTCGAAGGTCTTCCCGATCGCCCTGACGATGGCCCCGGCCGCCGAGGCGAAGTCGCCCGACGGGCGCAACGCGCTGGTCGCCTTGCACGCCGACGGCATCTCGTTCATCCGCTCCGGCCCAACCAAGGGGGCATGGGACAACGCGGCGGTCGAGGCGGAAGTGAGATACGAGGAAGCTGCCGCGCGGGCGGGCATTTACTGCATGCCGTTCCTTCGCGAACTGGGCAGTGCCGCGCCGAAGCAGCAAGGGCGCGCCGAAGCGTTGCGGAAGCTCGTCGATCGCCTGAAGAACAATCCGGGCCTCGGCGTCTGGAAGGGCGCCGACGAACCCGAATGGGGGAAACTGCCGGTCGAGTCGCTTGGACGGGCGCGCCGGACCATCCATGAGGCCGATCCGAATCACCCGATCTGGATCGTGCAGGCGCCCCGCGGCACGATCGAGACGCTCCGCCCCTACGACCCGACCTACGACATCCTCGGCTGCGACATCTACCCGATCAGCTACCCCCCGGGCACCCACTCGCTGAAGCCGAACAAGGAGATGAGCATGGTCGGCGACTACACGCAGGAGATGCGCGCAATCGCCGGCCCCAAGCCGGTCTGGATGACGCTGCAGATCGCCTGGAGCGGCGTCGTCAAGCCGGGCAAGACGCTCCGCATGCCCACGTTCCCGCAGCAGCGGTTTATGACCTACCAGGCGATCATCAACGGCGCCCGCGGCCTGGTCTACTTCGGCGGGAACCTGCCCCAGGCCTGGACGCCGCGGGACACGGAACTCGGATGGAACTGGTCGTTCTGGGAGCGGGTGCTCGGGCCGGTGATCGCCGAGATCGGCCCACACGGACCGCTCGCCCAGGCGCTGGTCGCGCCCGATTCGAAGGTGAAGCTCGCCGTCGAAGGAGGGAGCGGCATCGAGTTCCTCGTCCGCGAAACAGGTAACGACGTGTACGTGCTCGCCTGCAAGCGCGAGGGCGAAACGGTTCACGTCAAGTTCACGGGATTGCCGGCCCTGAACTCCACGGGCGAAGTGCTCTTCGAATCCCCCCGTACCGTGACCGTCGAAAGCGGTGCTTTCTCCGACTGGTTTGCGCCATTTGACGTGCACGTCTATAAGTTTCGTCGGAAGTAGCCCCGGCGCCCCACTCGCATCTCGCCAGACTTGATCGAAACAAGGCCGGCGGGGATGATCGCGCGCGTTCCGCTGACACGTCGCACGTTCTCACAAGATGGAAAACGCACTCAACATCGGATCGCCGCCATCGCGCTCGAACGCCATCCGTCGCGTCCTTGTCCTCGGGGGAGGCTCGGCGGGGTTTCTGGCCGCGATCACGCTCAAGGCGAAACTTCCCGACCTGCAGGTCACCGTCCTCCGGTCTCGCGAAATCGGGATCATCGGCGTGGGCGAAGGGTCCATCATCGGCGTCGCCAAGCACCTGCACTGCTTTCTCGAAGTGGACACCGCGACGTTCTACCGCCTCGTCCAGCCGACCTGGAAACTGGGCGTCCGCTTCCTTCGCTGGGGGCCGCGGCCCTACTTCGACTACAGCTTCGCCCTGCAACTGCACGCGCGTTATCAGGGGTTGCCCAAGTACACCGGGTACTACTGCGACGATGCGTTCGACGACGTCGCGATGCCCACCGCATTGATGTCGCGCAACCGCGCCTTCCGGCGGTTGCAGAACGGCCTGCCGGGCATCGGCCGCGATTTCGCCTATCACTTCGAGAACGAGCTGCTCTGCAACTATCTCGAAATGGAAGCCCGGCGCCGGGGCGTGACGATCACTGATGGCAACGTACTCGAGGCGACGGAGGACGACCAGGGCATCACCGGCCTGCGCCTCCAGGAGGGCGGCACGGCGACCGCCGACCTGTATATCGACTCCTCGGGCTTCCGATCCGTCCTCCTCGGCGGCGCTCTGCGCGAGCCGTTCGTCAGCTTCAAATCGAGTCTGTTTTGCGACCGCGCCGTCGTCGGCGGGTGGGACCGGACGGCCGCCGAGCCCATCAAGCCCTACACCACCGCCGAAACGATGGATCACGGCTGGTGCTGGCAGATCGAACACGAACGCCGGATCAACCGCGGATACGTCTACTCGTCGTCGTTCTGCGCCGACGACGCGGCCGAGCGTGAGTTCCGCGCGAAGAACCCGAAGGTCCAATCCACGCGGATCGTCAAGTTCGTGACGGGTTGCTACCAGCGGTCATGGGTGAAGAACGTCGTGGCGATCGGCAACGCCGCGGGGTTCGTCGAGCCCTTGGAGGCGACGTCGCTGGGCGTCATCTGCACGCAGCTCGAATTCCTGGCGACGGTGCTGATCGACTGCGACCGCCAGCCGGACGAGCATTGGCGGCGGTTGATCAACGTCCGGCACGCGCGGGTCTGGGAATCGATCCGCCGGTTCCTCGCCCTACACTATCGGTTCAACACGCGGCAGCAGACGCCGTTCTGGCGGGAGTGCGTGCAAAAGAGCGACCTGGCCGGCGCCGAGCCGGTGGTTGAGTACTATCAACATTCCGGACCGACCCCGCTGCCGTGCCTGGCGATGCTCGATCAGTACGACCTGTTTGGCGCCGAGGGTTACCTGTCGATGCTGGTCGGCCAGGGCGTCCCCTACCGCCACGCCTCCGAGCCGACCGCGGCCGAGCTTCAGGCGGTGGCCGACATCCGCCGGGCCGTCGGCCAGCACGCCGAAGCCGGCGTCACCAGCGAAGAAGCCCTCCAATGGATCCGCCGCCCCGATTGGGTCTGGCTGCCGCAGTATTTCAAGGTGGACCTGCGATGAGGGTCACCCGATGAATCGCGTTCGGGTCTTCCCGCACAAGCACCTGCCCCGGGAACACATCCGGTGGTCACGACCGGGCCGGCACTGAGGCAGCCGCGCGGCGCCGCCGATAGAGAAGGAACGTCGCGGCAGGCAGCAGCGCCACCGCAAGGGACGTCGGCTCGGGCACGACGGCCGGGGCCACGACGAATTCCGTCCCCGCATCACTGAACGGCCCGGCGTCGTATGCGAACGTCGTCAACACGGGCGTGCCCGGAAAGAACGGGGAGTTCCCCTGGATCTGTGCCGGCGTATCGGCCGTGGTGAAGCCGAACCCGGACAACGACCCGCCGATCGGGATGTCGCTGGACGCCGAGGAGGCGACGAATTGAATCGCATACCCGTCGTTCGACCCGGCATGCGTGATCGCGTTGACTCGCCACCCGGACGGCGCCGTCTCTGAAATCGGCGACGTGGGCAAGAAATCCTCCCCCGGCACCCACGCGAACCAGACCGTTCCGATCGGTTGGGTGGCGTCCGCCGCATCGTTGATCGCCATCGCATAGGTATTCTGCGGGCCGGTCGAAACCGTTGTGATCGTGCCCGACGGATCCTCCAAGATCGCCGCCCGGGTACGGGTTGCCAGGGCGAGCATCGCCACGGTCACCGCCGTGGCGAAGATCCAGGTTGTCCGATTCGTAAATTGTGACCACGCGAAACGCGAAGGATTCATGGGGACGCCTTCTTTTGTTGAGCGGTGTTTCGGCACGGAGTACGATGACGCGAGCCCGAGCAATGTAGCGGCCGCTTCCGCCCGGGACCGGGACTGCAAATAATGCATCCACGCGACGAGGAGGGACTCCATGCCGCCTCGAATCGCGACGGGCAACGATGACAACGACCGCGGGCGAGGCCACGTCTTCTTCGACCGGGGCAAGACGGTTGCCGACACGGGCAATTACGATTACGCAATCGAGATGTACATCTAGGGGCTGAGAATCGATACGGACAACGTTGACGTGCGCATCAGGCGCTGCGCGTGATCGCGCTGAGGCGAAAGGTCAGCGGCGGCAAAGACATGGGCATCCTCGACAAGATGAAGTTGCCCGAGGCGAAGGACGGCCCGTTCCATCCGGGGTCCGGTTGCCATCGCCGCCATCGCAACTTTACGACAAACGTGGCTTTTTCGTGCTACATTGTGCTATATCGTGCTACATCGACATTCCGACGCACCCTGCCGTCCCCTCACACTGCGTCCGGCTCGGGGTGAACCCAAGGCGACCGATACGCTCGGCGGAGCAGCTTGTTGGCGGCATCGTCGCCCACGACTTGCTGCTTTTCGGGATCCCACGTGAGGCTCCGGCCGGCCTTCATCGAGAGATTGGCGAGGATGCAGCTTGCGGTGGAGATGTAGCCCTGCTCGATGTCCGCCACCGGCTTGGAGCGGGCGTCGATCGCGGCCAGGAAGTCGAGCATGTGATGGCGGATGGCCGGGGCGCATTGCTTTTCGAGGTCCTTTTCGATCTTGTCCTCGGGGTATTGGTCGAGCTCGTAGACGACGTCCTGGTGGATCGGTTCCCCGCCGCCGGCGGGGGTGAAGGTGTAGCCCATGACGGAGCACTCGAGCGTGCCCTTGTCGCCGTAGAACGTGGCGCCCCACGGGTAGCACGGGTAAGTGGGCTTGGGGCTGGCAGTGCCCTTGACGTCGTTGGAATACCCGGCGGGCATGTCGCCCCACGTGCGGTGCGTCCAGACGACGTCCACGTCATCGAACGCGAAGGTGGCGGTCTGGGTGTCGGAGATGTTGGCCTTGCTGGCCTTGTCGACGTAGATCCCGCCGATGGAGCTGACGCGCTTGGGCCAGCCGAGGTTCATCATCCAGCGGGTCATGTCGAGCATGTGGACGCACATGTCGCCGACGATGCCGTTGCCGTATTCCATGAACGCCCGCCAGCCGCGGGGATGGTCCCACTTGCAGTAGGGCTTCATCGGCGCGGGGCCGGTCCACATCTCGTAATCGAGGTTGGGCGGCGGTGCCTGGTCGGGCGGGTTCCCTTTGGCGCGCATGTGGTAATAACAGTAGATCTCGACGTGGGCGATCTTCCCGAGCTTTCCCTCGTCAATGAACCGCTGCTTGGCCTCGACCAGGTGCGGCGTGCTGCGGCGCTGGGTGCCGATCTGCACGACCCGCTTGTACTTGCGGGCCGCGGCGAGCATCGCCTGGCCTTCGACGATGTCAACGCTGATCGGCTTCTGGCAGTAGACGTCGATCCCGGCCTTGCACGCCTCGATCATTGGCAGCGCGTGCCAATGATCGGGCACTCCGATCAGCACGATGTCCAGAT